>JAPKMO010000012.1 GCA_026645945.1 Anaerolineae bacterium | reverse complement strand
ATTATGGCTTTATCCGACCGCATTCTGGTGATGTACGAAGGCCGCATCGTGGGCGAAGTCCCCGGCGGCAAGGTGGATGTGCGCCGCCTGGGCGCAATGATGGCCGGGGCAACACTCGATTCGGTGGAGGAAAAAGCATAGTAGAATAGAGTAAGAGTTTATCCGTAAACCCACCAGACAGTGGGCTTAAGCCCACTGTTCTGCTACCAGATCAATCGGTTTATGGATAAGGTTCTAAGCAGGGGGAGAGTTTGAAACCCTCCCCTTCCCAAAACCGCACAGCCACAGGTCGCCGGTTTTTCCGGCGGCGTGGGGAGCGAGTCCCCTCGAAAAGTGCCTTGTGGTTTACCTGCCGGCAGGTTATCGGTAGGGGTAGGTTTAAAAACCCGTCCCTACAACACACGAGGTAAACCATCTTATGAAACTCTGGGAGCGTTACCACACCCCAACAACCGTTGATGACGCCCTGGCGCTGCTGGCGCAGTATGATGGGCAGGCGCGCGTAATCGCCGGCGGCACGGATTTGCTGGTGGACGCCCGCGCCGAAGGCGAGTTTCACCCCTATCCGGCGCTGGTGGACATCACCCGCATCCCCGAATTACGCAGAATCGAAGAAAACGGCGATTTCATCACCATCGGCGCCGGCGTGACCCACACGCAGATTGTGAATTCACCGCTGTTGGCGCGGGATGCCACCTGTCTGGTGGAAAGCTGCGGCGTGGTGGGCGGGCCGCAGGTGCGGAACGTCGGCACGCTGGGCGGCAACGTTGCCCACGCGCTGCCCGCCGGGGACGGCACGACCTCGCTGGTGGCGCTGGACGCCGAGGCTGACATCGTGAAGGACGGCCAGCCGCGTCGTGTCTCTATTCAGAAAATGTTCCTCGGTCCCGGCCAATCGCTTATAGACCCAACGCGCGACCTGCTGCTGCGCTTTCGTTTTCGCCGCGCCGATCACCGCGAAGCAACGGCGTTTAAACGCATCATGCGACCACAGGGCGTGGCGCTGCCCATCCTCGGCTGCGCCGTATGGGTGCGCCTGGATGAAAACCGGGCCGCCTTCGAGGCCGCGCGCATCACCATCGCGCCCATCGGCCCGATACCGGGACGTGCCGACGAGGTGGAACGCGCCATTGTCGGCCAGCCAGCTGCCGACGAAACAATCACCCAAATCGCGGAGCTGGCGCAGTCCATGCTGCACCCGCGCACCAGCAAATACCGCGCCACCGCCGACTACCGCCGCGAGATGATCGGCGTGCTGGTGCGGCGCACCCTGGCGCTGGCCGTCAAACGCGCGCAAACCGGCGACATCGTTCCCGAAGGTGTGGGCGTGTAAACAATTCTTGTTCATTTTCTTTTTACCCAGGATGAAACGCATGTTTGTGCGAAACTACATTTTTGGCATCATCATCCTGCTCATGTTGCCGCCCTTGCTGCTGTTTTCGAGCGTTCCCGCCCAGGACGAAACGGTTTCCAACCGGCGACTTGAACCGGAAGATTTTCAGTATCTTGGCGCGTTTCGCCTTCCCGACGGCGGCGGACGTCCGCTGACTTTCGAGTACGGTGGCAGCGCCATGACCTTTAATCCTCAGGGTGACCCCAATGGCGCTGATGACGGCTTTCCGGGATCGCTGTTTATCGTGGGACACGACCGGATGCCCTACGGCGAACTCTCCGATGGCGATCAGATCGCCGAGGTGAACATTCCGGCACCGCTCATAACCAGCGATGTCTACAGCCTCAATCAGGCCGAATTTCTTCAAGGATTTCATGAGGTTGATGAAAACCGCTTCACCATGCTGGACGAAATTCCGCGCATCGGGCTGCTGTATCTGGACATACCGCTGCTTGGCCCCAGGATTCATATCACCTGGGGGCAGCATTTTCAGGACGACCCCGCCTATCAACCACCCTCTCACGCCTGGTTTGATCCCAACCTGGACGCGCCGAACATGCAGGGCGGCTGGTTTGTTGGAGATTATTCGTTATACAGCGTCACCGGCTATCTGTTTGAAATCCCGGCCGACTGGGCCGGGCAGTATACCCAGGGACGAATGATCGCAACCGGACGCTTCCGCGATGGTGGTTGGTCTGGGATGGGGCCGTCGCTGATTGTTTACCATCCCTGCCCGAACGGCTGCCCACAAACAGAACCGCCCGCAGCCCGGCTGCCCGCATCCGCGCTGCTGCTTTACGAAGATTCCACCATGACCGAAACCTTTGAACACGCCCTCACCGGCTACCAGCATCCCGACGAATGGGAAGGCGGGGCCTGGATCACCACGCCGACGGGCAAAACCGGCGTTTTATTCGCCGGGACAAAAAGCACCGGCGACAAATACTGGTATGGGTTTACCAATCCTCAGGGCGTTGAATATCCCTGCGTGGAAGGCGAGATGGTCGGGCAGTTTCCAACCTGCCGCCTGGCGGACGGCGCGCTCTGCCCGCCTGCCGATCTGGTCGAATGCGAGGGGCATACCTCTGGCCGAGGCTGGTGGGCGACCCGGTTCGACGCGCAGTTCATCCTGTATGACCCGGCTGATTTTGCCAGGGTGGCGACCGGCCAGATGCAAACCTGGGAGCCGCAGCCTTACGCCGTCATGGATATTGATGAACACCTCTTTCTAAATCCCGATGGTGTTGATCTCGATGCCCTGGGCGCGGGCGATCAGCGCCGCAGCCGCATCGGTGAAGTCGGCTACGACCGGCAGCATGGCCTGTTGTACGTTCTGGAATTATTTGCTGAAGGCGCAAAACCTGTTGTTCACGTATGGCATGTGGAGTAATGTCTGATGAGCGAACTGAGAATTACCGTTAACCATCAACTGTATGAACGGGACATCCCCGAATCGCGCACGCTGGCGCAGTTCCTCCGGGAAGACCTGGGGCTGACCGGCACGAAGATCGGCTGCGAGGAGGCCGAGTGCGGCATCTGCACCGTGCTGGTGGACGGCGTGCCGGTGGACTCGTGCATCTACCCGGTTTTTAGAGCTTACGGGTGTCATGTTACAACGATTGAAGGGCTGGCCGACGGCGAAAAGCTGCACCCCTTACAAAGCAGTTTTATCCGTCACGGCGCGGTGCAGTGCGGCTTTTGCACACCGGGGCTGATTATGACCGCCTCCGCCCTGCTGGACGAAAACCCCGACCCCGACGAACACGCCATCAAAGTCGCCCTCAAGGATACCTACTGCCGCTGCACCGGTTACAACAGCGTCATTCGCGCTATCCAGTCGGCGGCGCGGGAAAAACGAGGCCTTGACCCGCTGCCGGTGAATGACCCCGAAGTGGGCGAGCCGATGCGCGTCGTCAGCCGTTCCGTCCCGCCGCAGGAAGTGGTCGAAAAAGTGACCGGGCGCGCCCGCTACACCGACGATTACACTTTCCCGGATATACTTTACGGGCGCACGCTGCGTTCGCCCTATCCGCACGCCCGAATCGTCAGCATCAATGTGGACAAGGCAAAGGCTCTGCCCGGCGTCCGCGCCGTTTTGACTTATGCGGATGTCCCCGGAGAAAATCGTCACGGGCTGGTTTACCGCGACTGGCCGGTATTGTGCGATTCGGTCGTGCGCTACGTGGGGGATGCGGTCGCCATCGTAGCGGCAGACGACGCCGACACCGCCGCCCAGGCGCTCAATCTGATCGAAGTGATCTACGAGCCTCTGCCGGTAGTGGCCGCCCCCAAATATGCCCACTCGCCGGAAGCACCGGTGCTGCACCCCGACCACCCCACCGGCAACCTGCTCAAACATATCAAAGTGCGGCACGGCGACATCGAACAGGGTTTTGCCGAAGCCGATGTGATCGTCGAACGCGAATACCACACGCCCACCACCGAACACGCCTTCCTGGAGCCGGAGTGTTCGATTGGCGTGCCGGCGGGTTATCCCGGCCACGATAAACTGACGGTTTACGTCGGCTCGCAGATTCCTTATCAGGATCGCAACCAGATCGCCCTGGCGATGGGCCTACCGGAAGAGCAGGTGCGCGTCATCGGCACGCTGATCGGCGGCGGCTTCGGCGGCAAGGAGGACATTGCCGGGCAAATTCACAGCGCCCTGCTGGCGACCGTCACCGGGCGTCCGGTCAAGATGCTCTATACCCGTCAGGAATCGCTGATCTTCCATCCCAAACGTCACGCGACGATCATCCGCATCAAAACCGGGGCAAAACGCGACGGCAGGCTGACCGCCGTCCAAGCCGAGCTATACGGCGACGGCGGCGCCTATGCTTCGCTTTCAGACAAAGTGATGACCCGCGCCACTACTCACGCCACCGGCCCCTACAACGTGCCGAATGCCCAAATTGACTGTTACGCCATGTATACCAACAACGTGCCGTCCGGCGCGTTCCGGGGCTTCGGTGTCACCCAGTCGGCTTTCGCCGTCGAGCAGAATATGGATTTGCTGGCCGAGCAGTTGGGCATAGACCCGGTGGAACTACGCCGCATCAACGCGCAAACAGTCGGCGTGACCACCGCCACCGGCCAGCTTTTGCGCGAGTCGGTCGGTTTGATCGAAACCATAGACGATGTGCGGCGCGATATGCTGGCGCACCACAACGGCAGTTTCCGCTGGGCCTGGCGCGAAGGCCACAAAGCCTATGGATGGGGGATCGCCTGCGCCTACAAAAATACCGGGCTGGGCGGCGGCGCGCCGGACAAAAGCGAGGCGGAAGTCGAAGCGTTTGAGGACGGCACGGTAGAGGTTCGCACCGCTGCCGCCGATATGGGCCAGGGCATCGCGCATGTGGTCGCCCAGGTCGCTGCCGAGGAACTGCATGTCGCCTATTCTAACGTCCGGGTGCTGCTGTGCGACACCGATTTAACACCCAACGGCGGCCCGACTACCGCCTCGCGCCAGACTTTCGTCACCGGCAACGCGGCGCGCCTGGCCGCTGCCGCCCTGCGCGAAGCCATCGCCCAATCCGCCGCCGAGATGATGGACGTGCCGCCGGAGCAGATTCGTTACGAAGAAGGGCTGCTGCGCTACAACGGCCAGCAAGTGCGGTTGGGCGAGGTAGTGAAGTGGATGAAAGCCAGCGGCCTGTCGCCGCGCGCCCGCCACGAATACTGGGCGCCCCAGACGCAGCCGTTAGGTACAGGCGGGGATATGCACGTCGGCTTCAGCTACGCTACCCAGGCTGCCCTGGTCGAAGTGGATACCGAAACGGGTGAAATCCACGTGTTGAAAATTTTATCCAGCACCGACATCGGGCGCGCTATCAACCCGCTGATGCTGCAAGGGCAGATCGAAGGCGGCATTGTTATGGCGCTCGGTCACTGCCTGACCGAAGCCTTCATCATCGAGGACGGCCAGCCCTGGACGAGCCTGCTTTCCCGTTACAAAATGCCCAGCATCAAACATGCGCCGGAAATCGTGTCGCATCTGGTCGAACAGCGCGTCAGCAGCGGCCCCTATGGTGCGAAGGGCGTCGGCGAAATACCCAGCATCAACACCGCTCCGGCCATCTGCAACGCGATTTACAACGCCGTCGGCGTGCGCGTTTATGCCACGCCGGTTGACCAGGACGCGCTGCTGCGCGCCATCCGCGCCGGTCAGCGCGAGGTATACACCGCCTGGCAGGATGTCCGGTAGTCGCCAACAGCCCATCGGCTTTTGTTTGAGGCGGGACGGACGCTTAAGGCGGCTGTCCCGCCTTTTTGCTGGACGGGGTATTCCATATGCGACCATTCCTGTTGGCCGCACCATCCCTCGGCGGTACAATAACCGTCAAAATATTTTCATCCACCAGGACTTCCACATGACCAGCGACCCCCTGCTCACCGGCCTGGATGTCGGCACGACGAACATCAAAGCCTTGATTTTCACCCCCGATGGGCATCCGGTAGCGCAGGCCAGCCTGCCCACGCCCGCGCACAGCCCGCAGCCTGGATGGGCATATTACAAACCCGAAGAACTGTGGCAAACGACGGCTGCCGCGCTGCGCCAGGCCACCGCCCAGGTGGACGCCCGGCGTATCGTCAGCATCGCCGTCGCCAGCATGGGCGAGGCGGGCGTGCCGCTGGATGCCGCCAACCAGCCGCTTTACCCGGCTATCGCCTGGTTCGACGCGCGCACCCACCCCCAGGCCGCCTGGCTTGACCAGACCATCGGCAAAGACCGCCTGTTTGCCGTCACCGGCCTGTCCCTGCAACCGATTTTCGGCCTGTGCAAACTACTGTGGCTCAAACAGAACGAGGCGGACATTTTCGCTCGTGCCGTCCGCTGGCTGAACATAGCCGATTACATCGCTTTCCGGCTGTCCGGCCAGCAGGCCACCGATTATTCACTGGCCTCCCGCACCCTGGCGCTGGACATCACCCGCCGGCAGTGGTCGCAGGACATCCTCGCCCAGGCCGGAATCGGCGCCGACCTGTACGCGCCGCTCTGTCCCAGCGGTACGCCGTTGGGCGTAGTAACGCCCGAAGCTGCCGCCGCTACCGGGCTGCCGGAGACCGCGCAGGTGGCTGCCGGCGGGCATGACCACGTATGCGGCGCGCTGGCCGCCGGCGTCACGCAGCCGGGCGTCGCGCTCAACTCGCTCGGCACATCGGAGACGGTGTTCGTCTCGCTGGAAAAACCGCTGGCCGCTCCCAACCTGGGACGCCAGGGTTACACCCAGGGCGCGCATGTGGTGGCCGGGTTATATTACGTTTTCGGCGCGCTCTACACCGCCGGGGCCTGCGTCGAATGGTTCCGCTCGGCGCTGGCCGACAGCCGCGATTACGCCGCTTTGATTGCCGAGGCCGAAGCTGTACCGCCCGGCAGCGAGGGCTTATGTTTTCTGCCGCAGCTCCAACTCGCCAGCCCACCCTATGATGACCCCCTGGCGCGCGGCGCATTCATCGGCCTCAGTACGGAAACCAGTCGGGCAGCCATGTTTCGCGCCGTCATGGAAGGCACGGCTTACGACTCCCGTTTGATGTTGGAGTCGCTGCTGGCTTACGAGGGCGTGCCGGAACTCCAGGCTATTCACGCCATCGGCGGCGCGACCCGCAACGCCCTGTGGATGCAGATCAAAGCCTCGGTTTTAAACCGCGCGCTGAACGTAACGCAGGTCAGCGAGGCGGCCAGCCGGGGGGCGGCCATGCTGGGCGGGCTGGGCGCGGGCGTTTATCCAGATGTGGCGGCGGCACTGCAATTGCTGCGGCGGGAAAGCACACGGGTGGAACCGGCAGCCGAACAGGTCGGCGTTTATGACGCCATCTACCAACGGGTGTATAGGGCGCTTTATCCAGCGCTCCGTCCTTTTCATCAAACCCTACAACAAATCAAAGAAAGTGTGTGAACAATGCCCCTCATCAGCGACCCCGAACAGGTGGCCGCCGTTTACGCCCGCGCGGCGGACTGCGGCCTGTGCCTTGCCAACTTCTGTACCGCGAACCCCTATACCACCGAAGCGATTTTGCACGCTGCCCACGAGTTCGGCCAGCAGCACGGTTTAAAGGCCGTCCCCATCGTCGTTTCGGCAACGGCCAATTATCCCATTGAGCCGCAGTTGGTCAGCTATACACCCCTCAAAAACGCCGCGCTGGGTTTGAAGGCGCTGGTGGATGACGTGAACCTGATGGTTTCGCCTGGCAGCCCGTATGCCGATCTACAGGTGATGCTGCACTTCGATCACGGCCAGCCCGAAGCCGACAAGAGCCTTTTTGACCAGGCAGCGGAATACTGCGCGACCATTATGTACGACGCCTCCGACTGGCCGATGGCCGAAAACATCGAAAAAACGCGGCGTTTCGTCGAGCGAATGCGCGGGCGCACCCTGGTCGAAGGCGCGGTGGCCGAAATCGCTCAGGCCGTCGAACATGCCGACGTGCCGCTGACCGAGCCGGAGGAGGCCGAACGCTTCTACCGCGAGACCGGCGTGTTTCTGATCGTGCCTGACCTGGGGACGGAACACCGCGCCACCGCCACCGCTGCCCGCTACGACGGCGAACGCGCCAGGGCCATCACCGCCCGCATCGGCAAACGCATCGTGCTGCACGGCTCATCCAGCCTGCCAGACAGCGATCTGCCCCGTCTGGCCTCGGACGGCATCGCTAAAATCAACGTCTGGACGGTTTTCGAGCGCGTCGGCGGGCAGGCGGTCGCCCGCTATATGCTCAGCGAGCTGGCCCACATCCTGCCTGCCGATGAACTGCGCGTCCTCTATGACCGGGGACTCATCGGCCCGCAGATACTTGAATCGGCGGAAGAAGGCGCAGCGCCCCGCCTGGACAGCCTGCGCGAAGAAAAACGCCGCGACATCTGGCAGGCAGCGGTCGTCGCCCGTATGAAGTTTTTCCTGGAACAGTACAACTACGGACGTTGGAGTCCTGATTAAAGAACGGCGGGTTAAAATCCACCCCATACAACCAACAATTTTTGTGGAGGAGAATACGTTTATGGAATACTCAAAACCCCGCATCGGACTGGTCGGCATCATGCAGGCCATTTACGACGATATGCTGCCCGGCATCACCGACCGCCAGGCGGGTTATGCGCGCCAGGTGGCCGCCCACCTGGGTGATGTGGCCGACATTATTTTCAGCAAACCGATCAAATCACGCGCCGACATCGAGGAAGTGATCGCCGATTACGAACGCCAGCGGGTGGACGGCCTGATGATCGTCATGCTCACCTTCGGCCCGGCCATGCGTACCATCCGCGCGTTCGACAAAACCGATCTGCCGCTGCTGCTGGCGAACATCCAGCCGGAGCGTAACATCACCGACCGCTGGGACATGGGCGACATGACCTATAACCAGGGCATTCACGGCGCGCAGGACACCGCCAATACCCTGGTTCGCCTGGGCAAACGGTTCGCCGTCATCACCGACGATTGGCGCGCGCCGGAATTTAAGCGGCGTTTTGCCGACTGGGCCTGTGCAGCGCGAGCGATCAGCGCCTGGAGGACAATGAAAATCGCCGTTTTTGGCTACGCGATGGAAGGCATGGGCGACATCCGGGTAGACGAACACTCCTTTCTTCGTAACCTGGGGCCGGAAATCCAGTACCTCGCGCCCGGCGACCTCTACCGCGCCATGCAGGCCGCCGCGCCTGCCGAAGTCCAGGCGGCCATCCAGGAAGAAAACAGCCGGTTCGAGATTGACCCTCGCCTGAGTACCGAACAGCGCGAAGAGTCGGCGCGTTATCATGTCGCGCTGCGGAAAATCCTAGCCGAAGGCGGTTACGCGGCCTACTCAACCCACTTCGGCGCGATTGCAGAAGATGGCCGCTTCAAGTTTCTGCCGCTGGCGGCGGCCTCTAACCTGATGGCCGAAGGTTACGGCTACGGCGGCGAGGGCGACGTATGCAGCGCGGCGGCGGTGGCCGCCGGCCACGCGCTCATCGGCAATGGCAACTTCACCGAAATGTATGCTATGGACTTCGACCGCGATACCACACTGCTCAGCCACATGGGCGAAGGCAACTGGAAACTGGGACGCGCAGATGAAAAACCCCGGCTGATTGACCGTCCGTTGGGCATCGGTAAAATGGACAACCCGCCGACGGTGTTATTCCGCTTGCAGCCCGGCCCGGCCACGCTGGTTTCGTTGGCGCCGGTCGGGCGCGACCAGTTCCATCTGGTGATCGCGGAGGGCGAGATCATCCCGGACTCGCCGGTGATGCCCATTCTGGAAATGCCTTACGGCGAGTTCCGCCCCACCGGCGGCGTGCGCGCTTGCCTGGACGGCTGGCTAAAGGCCGGCGGCACGCATCACCTGTGCATGAACCCAGGCCACCATGCCGCGCGCTGGGCGCTTTTTGCCGAAATGCTCGGCATCCGCGCAGCGGTTGTGTAACCCCTACTCTCCCCGGTTGAACACCGGGTCGGTGCGCTGCAAGGGGACCAGCAGCGTGCGGACAATCGTCAGACTGCGCTCGGCTTCGCGGACATCCAGCATGGCTTCGTGGATGTCCTCCGGGCGCACCTGGCGGTCGCCGGGCCGGGCGCACACATCCCGAAAACGCGCCAGCGCCGCGTTGATGCTGACCTGGGCGCTGCGTAACGCCTCTGCCATCGGGCGGTAAATCGGCTCGATGTTCAGATCGGTCGCGCTAAAGCTGGTTTCGCGCAGTTCAAAATCCGCCGGGATAGCGTTGCAGGTGGTCGTCCGGCCTTCGTCCAGCGCCCGCCAGCGCCCACCGATGTCGCTCAGAACACCCCCGGCGCGGTTCAGTTCGCTGCGTAGTTCCAGCAGCAAGCGGCCATATGGGTACAGGTAGGCCGCATCCGGGAGCTGCGCGTAACCACCTGGCACACCGACCGCCCACGTTCCCGTCCAGTAATAACGGTTGTTGAGCTTAAACTGGAGCAGAAAATATCCACTCTCCGGCGACCCCAGCCGCCCGGTAACTTCTACCGTCACCGGCGTATCCATCGGGTTGTCCACCCGCGTCGAGGGATCTACGCCACCTTCATACATATACTCATCGGGGTACAGCACCATCGTTGGCCCGGCAGCGCGGGCGGTCGGCGTGAACTGCTGGCCGTCAATCGGCAGTTGCAGAATATCTCCCGACCATACCAGCAGCCAGTAAACCACCCAGCCGTAAGTCACGCCGTCCCTGGTGTACCGTTTAGGCGCGTCCGGGTCAAGTTCGCCCTCGTAGGCGATCTGGATCCACTCGGCGTCAATGGTGCGCGCGGTGGCGCGGTAGGTCGCGCCGTAGGGCAGCGCCGCCAACCGCTGCCAGTGCCGCCCCGGCCCGGCCCGCAGCGCGGTGTAATCCTGGGTAGTTACGTAAACCGGTGGGGTTTCCGGCTGGACGGGTTGTTCTTGCGCCGCCGATTTCCCGGCGATCAGGCCGCCGCAGACCAGCATAAGCAGCAATATTCGTTTCAGCATAGATTCTTCTCGCCGTTTGTCATCTTCGCCGTTCACGCACGCAGGGGGCGCGTCGCTGCGCCCGCCGGAAAAAAACGCTCTCAGGGCGTCGTAGTTGGGCCGGCGGTCGGCGTGGGCGTCATCACCCGGCCATCACCATAAGTTCCCGGCTCCTGCGCCCAGATCAAAATATTGGTTACGCCGGTCGTCAGGTCTACCACCTGTCCGGTTTCGATATTCAGAATCAGCGTATGCTGGCCGACGCCTTCCCGCGCTTCGTCTTTCGGCAGCGGGGTCAGCAGCGCCAGATAGCGGCTGTCCGGCGACCAGACGAACGGCCCGTCATACAACCGCGCGCCAGTTTCCGGCAGGCAGTAGGTCCGGTACAGCCCCGTCTGGCTGTCCCACACGGATATCTGCTGTATCCGGGAACGGGTGCTGTTCGCCAGGTAGCGCCCATCGTTCGACCATACTCCGTCGGGGACAAGGTTTAGGTAGCGATTCGAGTTTTCCGGGAACGTCACCTGATAGGCCGATGTGTAACCGTTCCTCGTCGGGAAGCGGTAAAACAACCGGTCGCCCGATGGATGCCAGTACAAATTGATTTCGTTGTATTCGTTCTGCGCGAACAGAAGGTATGCGCCGGTTTCGGTGTTGTACAGGTAATATTTATATCCCAATCCCGTGCCGGTGCTGTAGCTGGTCGAAGCCAGCGCCCAGGGGCCGCCCGGCTGCCGGCTGATGAACTGCGCCGGTATCCGATTGATGGTGATGCGCGGAATCCAGGGCGGCGGGTCGGGATAAACATTCATCACGTCGCGGATATACGCCTGTTCGTAGTACACAGCGCTGGTCGGCGCTGCCGTAACCGGGATGCGCGCCTGCCACTCCAGCGTGCGGTCGCCCGACCACCACAGGTTAGACGGTACGGGCGTGGGTGGGTATGGCGTTCGCAGGTCCCACAGCACGCGCGGGTCGCTGTTATCAGGCCGCACCACATAGATATAATCGTAACTTTCGGCCAGAATCCAGGCCTTATCCGGCGAAAACTGGCAGCGCACCCCGCGTCCACACTGGAGCAGGTCAGGGTCTTCGCGGCGCGTGCCGTCCTCCGGCTCAACCACCCACAGGTAATCGCCAAACACCTCGGCATACATCCGTCCTGTGGCGTCATATTCCGCTGGAGGGCTGCTGATGCTGTACAGCGTCTCTGAGGGACACAGGCTTATGTCCCTCACGCCGTCGGGGAAAACGTACTCCGTCGGGCGCGGCACAAGCGTCTGCCGGGGCGTGGGCGTCAGCGTCGGGCGCGGCGTGCCGATGGGGTTGTAGGTCGGCGACGGCGACGGCATGGCGACGATCAGGTTGGCCTCGGCAAGCTGCGCGGCGGCGGTGGCCGTCACCCAACCCATGATGGTATCGTAGCTCACGATCAGCCGGTAAATCACCAGCTCCCCCGGCAGGCTGGACGCCGCCAGCAGTTGTTTATCCCGGCTGAGGATGGCCGTCCCCAGCGAACGTTTTTCGGTTTTTTCAAACAGTGCATAAACCGGCTCCAGCGGGCGGCGTTCCACCACTGGTGACCGGAAATCGCCGCTGGCGCGTTCGCCGGTATCGCCGTTGATGAACAGGGTGATGCCAAGCGATGGGTCAAACTCCTGCGGTGGGCGGATTTCGCCGATGCCTTCGCACAGCAGCACCGCCAACCGCTGCCGCTCCGCCTCCGACGACCCCGCTGTGATCGCCCGCCACAGATCGCTGTAAGCCTCGGCCTCGGCGGGATAACGGTCTTTAAGGCACTGCGGCACCTCCCCCGTCGGCACGCCGGTCACGGCGAAAACCGTCGGCGCGGGCGTGGGCAGCAGCCGCTGTTCGGCCTCCGCCGCCGTCTGCGGCAGGCTGTCGCAAAGCTGCCGTGCCAGGTCGTCCATCTGGTCGGCGCGCAGGTTCAGCAGCAGCCATTCCCACAGCTTCAGGAACGAATCAACCTGCTGCGGGAAAGCCGCTTCCAGGCAGGCCGGCAGGCCGCTGGGCGCGTACTCCACGCCGTAAACCCGCCCCGGCTGGCTGCTGGCCGCTCCCTGGCCGTACACATAGGCAGTATCTTCGTCTACCCAGCCGTACAACCGCTGGCCGACCGGCGGCAGGTCGTCGCCGGCCAAGAAAGCCCGCAGGCCGTCCCGATAATGGTACAGCGCGATCTGGTTGCCGGGCGTATACGGCCCATAACGGTTTTCGCTGTAAACGACCAGGAAGCGTGTCCAGGAAGCGTTGGGGTAAACTTCCGCCACGTAGCTGCCGGGGATGGCCGCGAAGGAAACGGTATATCGTTCGCCGCTGCTCATGTCCACAACTTCCACGCCGCCGCCGCCACCCTGGGTATCGAAGCGTGCCAGATAGCGGTAGCCGTCCGGCGAAGTGGCGATGATCGAACCGCTCATGTAAACCACCTCGCGGCGCAGCACCTCGCCGGTCGCCACGCTCCATTCGCGCCACTCGCTGCCGGCCAGCGTAATGATTTTCTGGCTGTCGTCGCTCCAGAAAAAGCGGTCAAAACTGCGCGAGTAGCGCAGGTCTTCGGCCAATATTTCGTTTGTATTGGCCTTCAACCGCTGGAAGTCGCTGATGATGACCTGGCCGGACAGATCATAAGCCAGCACGCGGTTTTTAGAAGTCCGGCTGTAGCTGCCGATAGCCCGCAGCGCCGGTAAAAAGCGGCGGAACTCCTGGCCGGTGTCCAGATCATAGGTGATGATATATTCATCGCCATCATAGCGCCGCACCAGGATTTGATTGCCATCGGGACTTAAAACCATCTGCTGCGCCGCGCCGGACTCGCTGAAGCGAAACACGCCGGTGCGTTTCAACTCATCGTACACGAACAGCAGAGCGCGCACGTTATCCTGCGTGCCGGTCGGCGGCACAACCAGATCAACCAGCGTGACCGTCAGCGCGCGATTGCCGTAAATTTGTTCATCTCGGTAATAATATCCCAGGAACACCTGGAGCAGCGGAACAGTCACCCGCGATGCCTGCCCGCCGACCACCCGCGCAATCGAGCCGACTTCCAGCCCGCCGATCAGCCCCAGGTCATCCAGCGTGAGTTCAGCATTCATCGGGATTTCTACCAGCACGCCCCGGCGTGTATCCACCTGGAGCAGCGTATTGCCACTCAGGGGGCGGGTGTAAATCGTATTATCCCGCAGGCTGAACCAGACTCGCAGCGGGTCCTGCTCGTAGCGGTCGGTGGTAATCTCGTGTTCAACCGCCAGCGTATACACATCCAGCACGCGCAGGCGGGCGGGCAGCGCCGCCACCACCTTATCATCCGGCGACAGCACGAAGCCGAACGGGTAATCAAACATCTGCACCGCGTTGACGCCGTTCGGGAAGCTCGACGGCGCTTCCTGCCGGGCAGCCGGCAGATGCCACACCCAGGGATAGGTGATTGTGTCGGTTTCGGACTGGCGCAGCGCGCGCGGCGCGGGGTAGATGCCGTAAAAAATCAGGATTTCGTCCTGGGCGGAAAACTGAATCGGGCCGATCAGCCGCTTGGCGTTCAGATTACCGAGCGAAACCGACAGCCGGCCCGTATCGGTATCCCAGACATCCATCCGGTCGCCATAAGCCACCGCCAGCCAGCGCCCATCATGGCTGAAGGCGATGTCGTTGTATTCGCCGCGTTCGTACAAAACGGCGATAGTGGCGTAATCCAGCGCGTTCACCAGCAGCAGACGGTTGTAAGCGTCGGCAACGGCCATGCGTTCGCGCTGCGGGTCGTAAACGATTTTGCGCGGCAGTGCGCGTCCGATCTCGCTTTCGATCTTGAAGGCGACTTCCGGCGTCGGTTCGGCGGTCGCCTCCGGCGTTCCCGCCGGGACGCTCTGCGACAGCACGACGCCGGACGTAAACAGGAGCATCAATACCAGCACAAAGGCATGTGTTCGCTGCATGAGGTTTTCCTAAATGAAGCTGCGAGTCGTGTTACATTCAGAGTAAACGTGCCTGGCTTTTCCGCGCCAATCGTTTCCCTGACGAGTTGCCTACGGTTGGCTTCCGGCTGGCAATTGTATTATATAGTAGATTCAACACGCGCACCGCTCAGGAATAAATGTCATGAAAATTTTCGGGCTGCTGATGCTGTTTCTGGCATTTTTCGGGTTTACCGCCGCGCAGGACTCGCCCGCCGAGTGTTCGCCGGCTGCCGGCTCGCCGCTGCGTATCGGCGCGGTTTTCCCGCCCGAATCGCTGTTCAGCGTCGAAGCCGCCGATTCTTACCGGGGCGTGGCCGCGATGGTCGAAGCCCTCAAAACCTGCGGCGGGGTTAATGGCCGCCCGGTGGAGCTGATCTACCGCGCCGCCGCCAACTATAACCAGGCGCTCGCCGCCGTCGAAACCCTGCGCGACGATGTGCCGCTGGTTATCGGCAGTGGTTCGCCGGTCATCAGCGACGTGCTGCTGGAAGCCTCGCGGGATGGCGCGTTCGTTTATTGGGAAGTGACCGAGCCGCTGGATGCCGCGCACGAATACGCTTTCTCGCCGCGCCCGTCCAGCGCCGCTTTCGGGCGGCTGTCGGCGGCTGTCGTGAATAACTTCGCGGCGGAACTGCCGGAAGGTGAGCCGCTGCGTCCGGCGGTGATTTACGAAAACCGCCCCCGCGCCAGCGCCGCCGCCGCCGAGCTGATCGTTGCCTTAAATGCAGACCCGCTTTTCACCCGCCGCTACAACAATACGCTGACCGACACGTATGATCTGGCCGTCCAGATGCGCGAGCGGGGCATTAATACGGTTATCGTGGTCGGGTTTGAAGATGACGCCGACGGCCTGTGGTACGATATGCGCGAGGCCGACGCCAACCTCCGGGCCTGGATACACATCGGCGGCGAGACGTACCGCCGTAATACCTGTGACCGCCTGGGCAACACCGACGGTTTGATCGCCATCAGCGCCGCCGGCCCAGCCAGCGAAATCTACCGGCACGGCGCGCTGGGCGCGCTTTACGAACAGTACCTTCAGGTCTACCGGCAGCGTTTCGAGCGTGAGCCGGGCGAACGCGCCAATCAGGGCGCTTCCGGGGTATACCTGCTGCTGCGCTATGCCGCGCCGGCGGTAGATTTTTCGGCGGATGGTTTTCGCGCCGCCATCCTCGCCGCCGCTGCGCCCGCGCCCGCCGGACTGATAGGCGAAGGTTTATCATTTGCCGCCGGTGCGAACACTGAAGCCGCCATCATCGTGACACAGCGCCAGAACGGGCGGTTCTGCACCGTTTACCCGGCGGCGCTCGCCACCTGTCCGGATAGTTTGCTGCCCTTTCCGACCTGGCGAGAACGCGCCCTAATCGAGGAACGGACGACATGCCAGAATTAACGCCCAGTTATCAGTCTTTATTCGGAATTCAGCTTCCAGGGGGAAACCAGCGTGCGTAGCTTATGGCTCATCCTGATCGGTATCCTGCTGCTGGCGGCATCGGCGGCGCTGGCCCAACCGCCCGGCGACCCGGACGCGGCCCGCCCCGGCGAAACTATCACCGGTATCGTCGCCTTCAACGGCGCGCGTGTTTATGTTGGCCCGGATTTTGCTTACGATTTAATCGGCCAGCTTGCCCTGAACGCTTCGGTGCGGGTGCTGGGCCGCAGCGGAGATTTTTATTATGCCTGGACAGGCAGCCAGTGGTTAGAAATTGAGTATGAAGGGCGCACCGGCTGGGTTTATGCCCGCCTCATCCGCACCAGCGTCCCCTTCAACAGCATCCCGCCCACCGGGCGGCGGCTGCCGCGCAACCGTAACGGGCGTGTGCCAGAGGTTTTCGACCTATCTGAAAACCTGTGCGCAAACTGGAAGGGCGCTTTCACCCGCAGCGGGGATTTTGCGGCGGGCGACCGCATTCTGACCGTCACCTATCCTGAACTGCCGGGCGCGAACGTCTACAGTGTGATCGTGATTTCGCCGTCCGGGCAGCGCACCGCCTTCGACAGCACCACCACCACTGCCGAAATCGAACGGGCGAAATTGGGCCGCGAGGTCGGCACGTACACTTGGCGCGTCGCCCCTTACTGGTCGAACGGGCCGGAACGTTACAACTGGCAGCAGATCTGCCTGCTGCAAACCGGCGGCACATTTGTAATCCCCGGCATCCCGCCCACCGCGCGCCCGCCGCGCTACCGCTATGGCGGCTACTGGACACCGCAGCCCACCTCCACGCCGCCGCCGCTTGTGCCGTGATGTGAGGGCGGGTTTCAAACCTGCCCTCTACAGAATACAGAAAATTTACATCACCTCCCGATCTGTTTCCGCACATTCTCCATGCGCTGCGCCACAACCCTCAAAAGCGCCTGCGCGTTGAGCGCCTTTGAATAGGCCTCGCGGATTTCAAACTGCCGGTACACCCCGCAGCGCCGCATCGCGTCAATGGCGGCGTTTAGGTCGTCTACCGCCTGCTGCAAGTTGCGTTCCTGCCGGCGCAGCTCCGGCAGTTCCACCAGGTCACGCGCCGTCATCACAAAATAAGCGGCATCGCCCGGCGGATTGCAGGGCATCGTCTCGCCCCTGGATAACATCCGCCAGTAATTGGCGACCCCGGCGGCGGTTTCGCCGACCCATTGAATATACGCCAGCAGCCGGTCGGCCTGGGCAAGCTGTACTTCAGGCGGGATGATCTCATAGGCGGCATACTGCGGGTCGGCGGCATACTCCGGGCTGATGGGAACGGCGTTGAGATCGGCGCTGGATACGACCAGGAAAACCGCCACCCAGCCCACCGTCCCGCGATAATTAACCTTTAACCACTGGTTATTCGGCGTGCGCTCCACAACAGGTACGGTACGCAGCATAGGGATGATGCCCACCTGCGGGGCGCTGCGTTCCGGGGCGCTGTGCTGGATAACTTCGCCCGCCGTGAGGACGGCTGTGCCGGTATCCACGACCGGCATCGGGCCGGTGACTCCGGTTGCCAGATCGGTAATCGGCAGCCGCCCTACCTCGAAGGTGAACAACACCAGTTTCCGGGCAATCCAGCCGGCAGCATCGCGGCTGCCGGGTCGTTTGACCTGAAGCCATTCACCGTCCACATTGCGCCCAACCGCCACCAGGCTGTCATTTTCAAACACCGACGATACGGCGAGCGCATCCTGGGCGGGCGCGGCGCGCAGGAAGGCGCTGTCTACCACCACCTGAAGCGTGTATTCGGGTAAGGCTTGCGCCCGCACCGTCAGTAGGCCCATAAAAACCACGATTATGCCTGAAACGATCTTCATAAGGTTCCCCCGGAAAGCAGTGCTTATGTTCGTTTTTATTATAGCCCGATACGGCGGCGCATCCTCTACGCTTGCCTGCCGTTTAGTGCGCGCAGGCAGCCGCTCGAATCACCCGGTAACATCTTTGGTTATATTTCTTGACATCCGAAACGTTTTGGACTATGATAAAAACAATCCAAAACGTTTTGGATTACGCCGGAAATTATTATTAAAAGTGTTTCGGTGAAAGTGACTTTAAAAGATATTGCACAACAAAGTGGTTATTCCATCACCACCGTCTCCAGGGCGCTGGCCGGCTACAGTGACGTGAATGCCCAAACACGCCAGCATATCATCGAGATCGCGAACGCGCTCGGTTATCAGCCCAATCTCCTTGCCAGACAGCTCCGCAGCCAGCGCACGCAGACAATCGGCCTCATTATCCCGGCGCGTGATAACGGTTTTTCCAACGATTTTTTCACCCAGCTTATACTGGGCATCGGCGATGCCGCTGCTCTGGAAAACTACGATCTGCTGGTGAGCGCCCAGAAACCGGGCGAGGAGGAGATGGAAGCCTACCGCCGTATTGCGGGCGGCAACCGGGTTGATGGCATGATCCTGGCGCGAACCCGCTACAACGACCCGCGCATCAGCTACTTAAAGAGTCGAGACCACCCATTTGTGGTTTTTGGGCGCGGCGCGCCTGGGGAAGACTCGGATTTTCCGTATATTGACGTGGACGGTCAGGCCGCCATTCAGGTCGTCACGCAGCATATCATCGAACGCGGTCATCGTCACATCGGCCTCATTCTGCCCCCGCCGGACATCGCCTTCACCCAATACCGCCTGACCGGCTACCAACAGGCGCTCGCCCAGGCCGGGATTCCCTACCGACCGGAATATGTCGTCAACGGCGATCTGCTCCGGGCGGGCGGCTACCAGGGCGCGCGCCAGCTGCTGGAGCATCAGGCCGAATTAACCGCCATCGTCGCCTGCAACGACCTGATGGCGCTCGGCGCGATGAAGGCCGTTCAGGAACGCGGACATCAGGTAGGGCGAACATTTGCCATCGCGGGTTATGACGACATCCCCGCCGCCGAATATGCCCAACCACCGCTAACCACCATCCACCAACCGCTTCATGAGATCGGTCAGCGTCTGGTTCAGATGCTGATAAAGATCATCGCAGGGAATCCGCCGGAGGACACGCACCTGCTGCTGCCCAGCAAACTGATCGTGCGCGAGTCCAGCGGTTTTTAATGGATGTCCCGTTTAAGGTTCGAGTTTGTTTCAGAAAGGATGTATGTTTTATGAAGAGAGGCCATTTTCTCCTGCTGGCGTTCGTGGCGGTGCTGCTCATCGCCGGAACGGTTTTCGCCCAGGGCGACACCATTACCTTCCTTTCGACTCAGTTCAACGTGGTCGAGGAAGCCGAAAAAGCCCGCGCCATCCTGGCCGCTTTTGAAGGCGGCGCCGTCGAGTTTGTCGGTTCGGAAGAAGCGGCGATGATTGATCTGCTGAAGGCCGAAGCGCAGACGGGCGCCGGCACGGTGGATGTGATCGGCGCGCTGCACGGCACGTTCCCCACACTGGTTAATGAAGACCTGATGTTTGATCTGACTGAGCTGCTGGCAAGCATCGAAGAAGGCACGGACGTTAACGATGCTTTTGTCCAGCTGGGCAGGATGGGGACCGAAGACTACCAGTATTACATCCCCTGGATGCAGGCCACCTATACGATGGCCGCCCACAAGGACGCGCTGCAATACCTGCCGGAAGGCGCGGACATCAACGCGCTGACCTGGGCGCAGCTTGCTGAGTGGGGCAAAGCCATGCAGGAAGCCACCGGCGAGCCGCAGTTGGGCTTCCCGGTTAAGGGTCTGTTCAATCGTTTCCTGCAAGGATACGCCTTCCCATCCTTCACCGGCGGCATGGTCACCAAATTTAAGAGCGAGGCCGCTGTCGAGATGATGCGCTTCCTGCGCGATGACCTGTGGCCTTACGTCAACCCGGAATCCATCAACTATGACTTCATGAACGGCCCGCTGCTGTCCGGCGAAGTGATGGTGGCGTTCGATCATGTGGCGCGCCTCAAACCGGCCTTTGACGAACGTCCTCAGGACTTCATCGCCTTCCCCACCCCGGCTGGCCCGGCAGGGCGCGGTTTTATGCCGGTGGTGGTCGGCCTGGGTATTCCGTTCACCTCGCCCGATCCTGAAGGTGCTGAGGCGTTAATCCGCTTCATGCTCAGCCCCGAAACCCAGGGTGCTGTCCTGCGCGATCTGGGCTTCTATCCGGTCGTCAGCGGCGTGGACACCAGCAACCTGCCGGAAGGCGTCGCCATCCAGTTGGGCGCGGTGGAGGCGCTGGCGAATTCGCCCGATGCCATCCCGGCGCTGCTGCCGGTCGGCCTGGGCGCGCGCGGCGGCGAGATTAACGAAATCTTCCGCAACGCTTTCGACCGTGTGGTAAACAAGGGTGAGGACATTCAGACCGTCCTCAATGAAGAAGCGGCGACCCTGCAAACCCTGCTGGACGAAACCGGCGCGGCCTGCTGGCCCCCGGATGCGCCCAGCGAAGGCGCTTGCCAGGTCGAATAACTTCTGAAGTAAGTGAATGAAAGACCGGGAGATAGGCCGCAGCGGCCTGTCTCCCCCCTTTAATGAGGAGTGCGGTTTTGAAAAAATTTCCCGTAACCCCTTATTTATTACTCCTCCCCTCAATGATTTATCTGGTGCTGTTTTTTGCCTACCCGATGGTTCAGTCCCTACAGTTGGCGCTGCGCCGCGAAGGCCAGTTTTTGCACCTGCGCGCTGAGCCGGCCCCGGAAGCCGCGCCGGTTGGCACGCTGGAGATGCAGACCGAAGTCCGGGTACTTGACCGGCTGCGGACGGAAGAAGTTCTGCCCAACGGGCGCACGCGCCCCATCTACTGGTTCCAGGTGGAAGCCGAAGACGCCGCCGGCAGCACCATTCAGGGGTGGGTCAGCCAGAGCAACGTTTTTATCGAGTCGCGCACCGAATCAACCACCGCGCGGGTGGTGAGCGGGGAAACCACACAGGAATGGACGCTGGATTTTCTGCGGCGTATGGTCACGGATTTCCGCTTCGGCAGCGCCCTGGGTACGACTATTCTGCTGATCGCGCTCATCCTGCCGCTGCAATTTGTCCTGGCAATTATCATGGCGCTGGTGCTGCAAAGCCAGATACGCGGCAGCACCATTTTCCTGTACATTTTTACGCTGCCGCTGGGTATTTCCGATCTCGCTTCCGGCATTTTGTGGTATTCCATCTTCACCCAGCGCGGCTTTTTAAACTCCTTTCTGGTTTCTACCGGCCTGCTCGACCAGCCGTTTATCTTCATCCAGGCTGGCAACCAGGGCTGGATGATCGCGGCCATTGTGCTGGCGGAAGTCTGGCGCGCCACCTCGATTGTGATGGTGATCGTCGTTTCCGGCTTGCAGGCTATCTCGCGGGATGTGATCGAAGCCGGCGAGGTGTTCGGCGCGAACCTGTGGCAGCGGCTGCGTTATATCATCCTGCCCATGCTCAAACCCAGCTTGCAGGTGGCGCTGATTTTACGCACCATCCTCGCCTTCCAGGTTTTCGCCGTCGTCGTGGCGCTCACCGGCGGCAACGTGATAACCGTGCTGGCGAACGAAACCTATCGCTGGTACGACCCGGCGCGTTTTAACAATCCGAACGTGGCGGCCTCGTATGCCGGTTTCATCATGCTGCTGTCATTGGGGATTTCGATGTTTTATTTGCGCGCTGTGCGGTCTCAGGAGGAAGCGGAGAAGGCGTTATGACCGGCAGAACCTATGAACAATCCAAACCACTGATGACCCCGGCGCAAACCGCTGCGCTGGATGCCCAGCGCCGCCGCGCCAGGCTGGGCCACAACCTGCGGCGGGGCAGCATTTATGCGCTGGCAGTTCTCCTCGCCATCTGGATTTTGCTGCCCATTTGGTTGATTACGACGATGGCCTTCAGCACACCGACGGACGTTCGGGCGTTCCCCAAACACTTTTTCCCCATTCCGTTTTCGACCCAGACACTCGACTTTTTCCTGAACACGCAGGGTATCCTAAACTCCACGCTCAACAGTCTGGTCGTCGCCCTGCTGGCGCTGGTGATTTCGACGGTGCTGGCTATCCCCGCCGGTTACGCCATCGCCCGTTATCTCTTTCCGGGGCGCGACGCCATCCGGCTCGGCATCCTGTCGGTGCGCGCCTTCCCGATTGTTGTGCTGGCCGTGCCGCTGGCGGTCGTTTTCATCCGCCTGGGCATGTTCGACAAAGTTCACAGCCTGGCGATGATGCACGCCGCCCTGACGCTGCCCACCACGATTCTGGTGGTCGCCAGCGTTTTTACCAGCGTCCCGCGCGAATTTGAGGAGGCCGCCCAGATTTTCGGCTGCACCAGGATGCAGGCTTTCTGGCGGGTAGTGCTGCCGCTGGCCGTCCCCGGCATCGCGGCGGCGGCTATCCTCACCTTCGTCCTGTCCTGGAACGAGGTGTTCGCCGCCATTCTGCTCACCATTTCCAACCGCACGCTGCCGGCGCAAATCCTCTACACCCTGGATAAATCCGGCGACCCGTTCAAGTTCGCGGGCGGCTTTTTTATGCTGGTGCCATCACTCATTTTCATCTTTTTCATCCGCCGCTATCTGTTCAATATGTGGGGGCAGATCACCAAGTAGGGAGACTGGATTGAGCTATGGCAGAAATTGTTATCGAAAACGCCGTCAAGCGTTTTGGCAAGTTTGTCGCCATTGATGATGTCAGTTTAACCATCCACGATCAGGAATTTGTCGTACTGCTGGGGCCAAGCGGCTGCGGCAAAACCACGCTGCTGCGGGCCGTGGCCGGGTTAGGCATGGTGGACTCCGGGCGCGTCCTCATCGGCGGCAAGGACGTGACTTACCTACCCCCCAAAGAACGCCAGATTTCGATGGTGTTTCAGAATTACGCCATCTTCCCGCATATGACGGTGTTCGACAACATCGCCTTCGGTTTGAAGATGCGTAAGCTGCCCAAAGAAACCATTCGGGAGCGCGTAGAACACGCTGCCAAACTGCTGCACATTGAAACCATGCTGGAGCGTTTTCCTGGCGCGATGAGCGGTGGGCAGCGCCAGCGTGTGGCCGTCGCCCGCGCCATCGCTTATGACGCCAAAGTGCTGTTGATGGATGAGCCGTTGAGCAACCTGGACGCGCTGCTGCGCCTGGAAATGCGGGCGGAACTGAAGGCGCTGCTGGCCCGCCTGGGCGCGACCACCGTCTACGTCACCCACGACCAGATCGAAGCCCTGAGCATGGGCGACCGCATCGCCGTGATGCGAAATGGCAAAATCCTCCAGGTCGATTCGCCCACGCGGGTTTACGATCTGCCCACCAACCAGTTCGTCGGCAGTTTCATCGGCAACCCGCCCATGAACTTCCTGCGCGGCCAGGTGCGGCGCGAGAATGGCACAGTAAAGGTCAAAATCGGCACGCTGCTGATCGCGCCGCCGGAGGAAATGCAGGCGGCTTTAGGCAGTTACGAAGGCCGCCATGTCTATATCGGCATCCGCGCCGAAAACATGGAAACGCTCGACCGTCCGGCGGACGATACGCTGCCGGTCAAGGTCGAGGTGGTCGAGCCGCTGGGTTCGCAAAACCTGCTGACCACCTATGTTGAAGACAATATGATTAAAATCTCGACGCATCCTGACTTCCCCGCCGAAGTTGGCGGCCAGGTCTGGCTGCGCTTTCCGATCTCCAAAATCCGCTGGATAGACCCGGAAACCGGAGAGGCGATCACCCCGGACATGGAGACGATTCTGGCGTGACCAAACCGGCAGATTTCGGCGCGGATGGTTTGACGGGCAGTTTAGACGAAGCAGGGCGGCCCATCGCGCTGAATGCCTACCATCCTCGGCATGGGTACATCACCCTGACGGCGGCGGACCCGTTCCCGGAAACCGAACGCTACAACCCGGCAGCGGTGCGCGCTTACCGGGCTGGGCTGGCCGAACTGTGCGGGTTTGGCCTTCAGTTCGACCAGCCGCCGCTCCGGCGCGAAACGATGCTGCTGGAATCCGCCATCCCGCAGACTCGCCTGGTTTTCGCCGGCGGCGCAGCGGACGCGACAACCTTCGCCGACGACCAGGGTGCGGCGCAAATCTGGAACTGGCGCGGGGTTATCCCGCGCTGGTCGGGGCGGCTGTCTTTACAACGGAGCGCCTATACCCAGCTTACCGAAGGCGGCCCGCTGCCCATGCCGCCCCTGGAACTGTATCTATCGTTTGTGGATGATGCGGTGATTTTTGAAAACCCGGCGCTCGGCGCGGCGGTTGCGCTCTGCGGCCTCGAAACCGGTGGGCAAACCGCTGTCGAAAGCCGCCTTCCGGTCGAAATTTCGCTGCCCGTCACGGATACCGGGCGCGCCGTGCTGGCTTACGGCTTCGGACAGACGGCGGATGAAGCGGCCTCCCGCGCACGCCGCCTGCACAACCACGCCGAACACCGCCTTCAGGAAATACTCTCAGCCTGGCGCGACCACTGGCGCGGCATCCCTGACGACCCGCTGGTGCGGCGCGGGCTGGCCTACGGGCTGGCGATGGCCGTGCCGGTAGGCGAAACTACCTGCCTGCTCACCGACCACATGCTGCTGCCGCTGTCATGGAATCGAGACGCTTATTACGTAGCGCGGGCGCTGCTCGCCTGGGGAATGCGGGACGTGGTACGCCGCCATCTGCTGTGGATGTTTGAAGCCGCCGAACGGCCCGGCGGCGTGTGGGGACGTTGTTATCTGGCAAACGGCCAGGTCAAAGACGCGGCTTTCCAGCTTGACCAGCAGCTTTTCCCGCTGCTGGAACTGGCCGAATATACGCTGGAAACTGGCGACCGGGACACGCTGGCGCGTTTGCAGCCGTTCATTCCGCCGCTGATCGAAAACCTGCGCGCGCGCACGGCGGGCGGCCTGCCGCTTTTCCCCACCGACGAAACCCCCGCCGATGACCCCATCGCCCTGCCCTATCACCTTTCTAGCCATATTTTGTTCTGGCGCACGCTGGAATTATTGAATAAACTGGTCGGCGGTTGGGAAGACCTCGCGGCGGAACTGCGGCAGGCGATCAATCGTTTTTTCGTGGCGGAGCGGGACGGCCAGCGCCTGTACGCTTACGCGACCGACGGCGCGGGACAGTTCCACTTTTACCACGACGCCAACGACCTGCCGCTGGCGCTGGCCCCGGCCTGGGGGTTCGTCCCGGCTGACGACCCGGTATGGCGGGTAACGGTGGCGTTCGCTTTTTCAGCGGCTAACGTTGGCGGTTTTTACGAGGGGCGTTTGGGGTCGGTGCATACACGCGCGCCCTGGCCGCTTGGTGACGTACAGGATTTGATTATTGCGCACGCGCTGGGCGATTCTGGCCGCCAGATACGCGCCCGTGATCGTCTGCGTGCTGCCGCTGCCTGGGACGGCGCGCTGCCCGAAGCCGCCGATGCCGAAACCGGAGCGGTCGTTTCCCGCCACTGGTTCGCCTGGCCCAACGCGGCGCTGGCCTGCGTTGACCTGGGCGTTTTTGGCGTTTAGGAAAAAATCGTTCAGATATTTAAGGATTGTCATGGATTCACGAATTGAAGCCCGTATCGCGGACAAACTGCGTTTTTTATATGGAGATACCGAAGCGTTAGAACCTCTCAAGCAGATCATCGCTGCGCACCCCATCCCGCCGCGCGCCAAAATGCTCGATGAACGGGATGCGCTGGTCATCGCTTATGGCGATCACGTCCTGGCCGACGACCGGCCACCGCTGGCCGCGCTGCGCGCCTTCGCGCAGGAATATCTGGGCGAACTCGTCAGCGGCATCCACATCCTGCCGTTTTTCCCCTACACCTCGGACGATGGATTTTCGGTGGTGGATTATGAGGCGGTAAACCCCTCCCTGGGTGATTGGGAGATGGTGAAACAGCTTGGTTCAGATTTCCGGCTGATGTTTGATCTGGTACTCAACCATGCCTCGGTTTCGAGCGCCTGGTTCCAGGCTTTTCTGCGCGACGAAGCGCCGTATCGGGATTATTTCGTCACCGCCTCGCCGGATGACGACTTATCTCAGGTTGTGCGCCCGCGCACTCATCCACTGCTGACGCCGTTCCAGACGGCAGCCGGCACGCGCTACGTCTGGACAACCTTCAGCGACGATCAGGCAGATCTGAATTTCGCCAACCCGGCGCTGCTGCTGGACATGCTGCGGATACTGCTGCTGTACGTCCGGCAGGGGGCGGATTTCATCCGGCTGGACGCTATCGCCTACCTGTGGAAAGAAATCGGAACGCCCTGTATCCATCTGCCTCAGACACACGCCGTCGTCCAACTAATGCGCGATGTGCTGGACGCCGCCGCCCCCTGGGTGGTGCTGATTACCGAAACTAATGTGCCTCACGCCGAAAATCTATCTTATTTCGGCGACGGTTATAACGAAGCGCAGATGGTTTACCAGTTCGCGCTGCCCCCGCTGCTGCTGCATACGTTTTACACGGGCGATGCGCGCACGCTTTCAGAATGGGCTGCCGGCTTACAAACGCCGTCCGATGTGACCACCTTTTTTAACTTCACGGCCTCCCACGATGGCATCGGCCTGCGCCCGGCGACAGGGCTGATCCCGGACGGCGCGGTTCACATGCTTATGGATACTGTCCAGCAGCGCGGCGGGCGCATCTCCTATAAAACCAACAGCGACAATACACAAAGCGCCTACGAAATGAACATCACCTACTTCGATGCGCTGGCCGTGCCGGACGAGCCGCTGGCGCGCTCGGTAGATCGTTTTATGGCTTCGCAGGCGATCATGCTGGCGCTGGCAGGTATGCCGGGGATTTATTTTTCCAGCCTGTTCGGCGCGCCCAACTGGCAGGCAGGCGTCGAGGAAACCGGACGCGCCCGCACGATCAACCGCGAAAAATTCAATATCGAAGCCCTAAAAATCGCATTAAACGACCCTCAGACTCGCCAGGGGCGGGTGTTCCGGCGCTACCGCGACCTGTTGGCGGCGCGGCGTTCGCATTCGGGCTTCCACCCTGGAAGTCCGCAGAGAGTGCTGAATCTGCATCCGGCGGTTTTTGCGCTGGAACGCGGCCCGCTGCTGGCGCTGCACAATGTTTCTAACACGATGGTGCAGGTTGATCTGGCCGCCGGTCACTGGCAAGACCTCATCACCAACGTGACTCATCGCCAGCAGATCGCCTTAAAACCCTATCAGGCGGCCTGGCTTGTCCCTGGAGGGCGGACATAAGCGGCGCGGAACGACTGCACAATCGCATCAACCTGATCGGCATCCCTTTCACCGGTCGCGGCTCGCATCTGCTGTTTTTCTGCTACCAGCACCATTTCGCCATCCACCTGGCCGAACGCTGCGTCAAGTGGGAAGCTGGGGTCGGCCACTACCGCCGGCGTCCCCCATGTTCGGCTGGTCGGTGGTGCTGTTCATCGAACTCGCCCTCGAAGAAACCGCCTGGCAGCCGCGCGGCGCCGCTTAACCGATACGCCACAGCCGTATAATCCGGCTAAAAAGTGAATTTGAGGTAAGTATACGGTTTGAACTTCGGCCAGAGCGCGAATCTCAAGTTTATTTCACTCAACTAGTATTAAGATAGTATAAATGACCGAGCCATTATTAACGATCATGGATGCGACGATTCACATGGAATTCGACCGATTACCGCCTCATCTGTCAAAAAAACAGAGGTGCTTTGAGGATGCCGAGGGCTTGTCACAAATCGGCGATCAGTGCGTTCGTATCCCCTCTGCAAATGTTTATGAATGCACCACCTTCATCAATACTGACGGCATTATACTCTACACCGGCGATTCAACCGCCGCCATCACGGGCTATGATGGCGAAAAACTGATCGGGTGCAGCTTTTTCGACCTCCTGTCCCCGGAGGATGTCGGCGTTTTTCGTCACGAGTTACAAAACCTGACGCAGATGGCGCATGGCAGCGCCGTCATCCGGTATCGTTTCCGCCATCAGGACGGCTCCTGGCACTGGATGGAAGCCATCGCCGCCAGCCTGGCCGCCGGAACCGATACTATCGCCCTTAACTTCCGCGACATCACCCAGCACAAAAACACTGAAGATGTTCTACTTAAACTTAATCAGGCCTACCGCATGTTGAGCGACTGCAATCAGGCGCTTATGCGGGCAACCGACGAGTACGATCTCCTCCAGCAGGTCTGCCAAATCATCGTCACCGTCGGAGACTATCATTTCGCCTGGGTCGGTTTAAACGAACCGGATGGGCTGAATCCGGTCGCGCAGGCCGGCGTTCATCTGGCCGACATCCAAGCCGCCGACAGGCCGCTCATCGAAACCGCCCGCCATACCGGGCAGGCTCATATCAACCGGCAAATTTCCCCGAACACCGATGAAACCCCACCGCTCAACCGGCGGCATTCGTCGGCCATTCTGCCGATTCAGCGGAATCAACAACTCCTCGGTATTTTGTATGTCAATACGCCCGAAGCAGATGCTTTCGGCGAAACCGAGATCGAACTGCTCCAGGAACTGGCCGACAACCTCGGCTACGGTCTGACCGCGCTGCGAACCCAGGCCGAACACCGCCGGGTGCAAAGTGCCTTGATCGAGAGCCAGAAATTCTTGGAACAGGCACAGGCAATCTCCCGTATCGGCAGTTGGGTGGCCGACCGGGACGGCAGCATAAACTGGTCGAAGCAGATTTATAATATCTTCGGCCTGAACGAAACCGATTTTGACGGCAGTTGGGATACTTTCCTCTCGCTCGTGCATCCCGACGACCGCGAAACCGTGCGCACCGCCAGCCAGAACGCCCTGGTTTTGGGGCTGCCTTACGCTGTCGAACACCGCATCCTGCACGCCAGTGGAGGTTTGCGTTTTGTCCGCCAGCAGGCCGATGTCATCTACGACGAATCCGGGCAGCCGCTTCGTTTGATCGGCGTCATCCGCGACATCACCGAACACAAACAAACCGAGCAGGAACTGACGGCGCTTTATAACGCCACATCCTACCTCTTTAAGTCAGACAACCTGCTCAACCTGGGACACCAGATCGTCCAGGCGGTGATTAAAGAGTTCGGGCAGGCCGATTGCAGCCTGATGCTGGTGGATAAACATCATAGGACCATCCTGCGGCTGGCGCGCGCCGGCACTTACCGTGCCGACCCTCTGCCGGAACTCTACCTCGACGGGCCGGGGTTGGTTCCCCAGGCCATTCGCACCGGGCAAATCATTTACGCACCGGACGTAACGGCTTCGCCGCATTATGTCGCCTCCATCCCGGCCACGCGCTCAGAGTTGGCCGTTCCTTTGAACAGCGGAAAAGAAATCCTGGGCGTGCTGGATTTACAAAGCCCCCAGCCGGACGCCTACAGCCTGGCCCAACGCCGCGTGATCGCCGCTTTCGCCGAACGTGCCGCCAGTGCCGTAGAAAACATGCTGCTGTATGAAGAAATCAACCACTATGCCGGCGAGTTAGAGCAGCGCGTTTCTCAGCGCACTGCCGAACTGCATCGCGCCAAAGAACGGATTGAAACAATCTTCAACAACAGCAGCGACGCCATCATCCTGGCGCACGAACAGGGCGCGATTCAACAAACCAACCAGGCTTTTTTCGACCTGCTGGGTTACACCACCGACGAGGTTTTTGGACATTCCATCGGCGAGTTAACGCACCCAGACGACATCTCTAAACTGACCCAGGCGCTTGAGACGGTGGTGCTTACAGGACAGGCGGAGCGCCTCGAAATCCAGTTCCGGCGCAGGGACGGCAGCCTTTTTGAAGCCGACCTAGCCCTCGCGCCGGTTCGGAACGAGGAGAACTATACCATCAGTCTGGTTTGCAGCCTGCGAGACATCACCCAGCGCAAGCGGGTTGAAGCCGAGCTGCGCCGCGCGCTCGAACGCGAAAAGGAATTGAGCGAACTCAAAACGCGCTTTGTTTCGATGGTTTCCCACGAGTTCCGAACGCCGCTCACGGCCATTCAATCGTCCAGCGACCTGCTCAAGCGGTATTTAGGCACGCCAAACATTCAAAAACAGAACGATCACCTCGCCAAAATTCATGTGCAGATCAAACGTTTAACGCAGCTGCTGGACGAGGTGCTGACGTTGAGCAAGGCGCAGTCGGTCGGTTTGCAGCCCAACCTCACCTGGCTGGATTTTGAGCTTCTGTGCCGGGAAATCGCCGCCGATATGCAGGCCATAGCCGGAAACCGCACGATCATCCTGAACGTCGACCCGCTGCCCGCCGTCACTGCCGATCCCAAACTGATGCGGCAGGCCATCACCAATTTACTGTCGAACGCCATCAAATACTCCCCGGACGGCAGCCCAATTGAAATGAACGTCCACGTTGAGGGCGATAATATCACCGTCCAGATACGCGATTACGGCATCGGCATTCCCGAAAGAGACCAGCAGCATCTTTTTGAAGTATTTCATCGCGCGACCAACGTCGGCACGATACCCGGAACCGGCATCGGGCTGGCAATCGTCAAGCAGAGCGTGGAAGCCCATCACGGGGCCATTACTTTTGAAAGCCGTGTCGGGGAGGGTACAACCTTTACCTTAACCATCCCGCACACGCAGCTAATGGAGTCAGACACATGAGTACCATTCTGGTTATTGAGGATGAACAGCCTATCCGGGAAAATATCGTCGAATTCCTAAATCTGGAAGGTTATGACGTACTGGAAGCGCAGGATGGGCTGGTTGGCGTAGAAATGGTTCGCCAGCACCGGCCCGATCTGGTCATCTGCGACATCGCCATGCCGCATCTAAGCGGCTACGACGTTTTGCTTAAAATCCGGGAAGACGCCGCCCTGGCGACCACGCCGTTTATTTTTCTGACGGCCCGCGCCGACCGCACTTTTATGCGGCACGGCATGGAACTGGGCGCCGACGATTACCTGACCAAACCGTTCACCGAAGCCGAACTGCTGGCGGCGACCCGCGCCCGGCTGACCAGACATGCGCTCATGAAGGACGCAGGTGCGCAGGATTTGGAACAAGCCCGCCGCAGTCTCATCCGGCTCATCACTCACGAATTACGAACGCCGCTGGCCTCGCTCATCACCACCCAGGACTTAATCGCCCGGCAGGTCGGGCAGCTTTCCGCGCAGGAGTTGAACGAGATGCTGGACGCGCTGCGCGGCAACAGCCAGCGCCTGCGGCACATTACTGAACAAATCATCTTTTGGGCCCAGTTGGAAACCGGGGTGTTAAACTGGCAGACCATCAATGAAACCGGATTCCGCGTGCAGTTGTGGGAAATCATGGCCGTTGCCATCAACCTGGCGCGCGGTTTCGCCTACCGCAACCGGGACGGTCAGATCGAACTTCACGACCATGACCGCCTTGCTACGGTCGTCTGCCAGATGGATGCGCTCAAACATGCCCTGGCGGAACTCATCACCAACGCGCTGAACTACTCGCCAGATGATCGGAACATCGTTATTTCGCAGTGGGGGGCCGACGGTCGGGTGTGGGTTACAATCACCGATCAGGGCATAGGCATCCCCGCCGACCAGATCGCAAACGCGATGAGCGACTTCCAGCAGATCAACCGCGAAAACCACGAACAGCAGGGGCTTGGCCTGGGTCTGCCGCTGGCGCGCCGTATCATCGAACTGCACCGGGGAACGATGCAGCTTGATTCGGTGATCGGCAAAGGCACGCAGATCACCATCAGCCTGCCGGTAGTCTGACGGATAAACGAAAAAGAATCAGCCTGATAGACAGGGGGCTTAAGCCCCCTGTCGGCTTTAGCCCACTGGCAGCAGGCTTCAGCCCGCTGTCCACTCAGGGACAGTCTAATGGGTTTATTCACCCGTTAGAAGGGTTTCTCCAGGCCGTGACGTTCCAGCAGATCGGCATCGTTCAAGATATGTTCGGTCGGGCCTTCCGCCACCACGCGCCCGCCGTCCAGCACGACCGCCCGCGCGCACAATTCGGCGGCCAGCCGCATATCGTGGGTGCTGATGAGCATGGTCTGCTGCTTTAGATCGCGCAGCAGCGCGATCAGGTGGCGGCGCGCGCGGGGGTCTAAACCGGCGGAAGGCTCGTCCAGAACCAGGATTTTTGGCTCCATGCTCAGCACGGTGGCGATGGCGATACGTTTTTTCTCGCCGACGCTTAAATGAAAGCTCACCCGCTCGGCATAATCGCCCATGCCCACCACCGCCAGCGCCCGCTCCACCCGCGCCCGAACCTCGGCCTCCGGCAGACCCATATGCAGCGGGCCAAAAGCCACATCCTGGTACACGCGCGGCGAAAAAAGCTGGTCGTCCGGGTTCTGAAAAACCAGCCCCACCCAGGCGCGAATCTGCCCCAGGTTGCGGTCGTTCAGCGGCAGGCCGCCCAGCCGGATCGTACCGGTCGGGCTGCGAAGCACACCGTTAAGGTGCAGCAGCAGCGTGGATTTTCCGCTGCCGTTCGGGCCGACCAGTGCCACTTTTTCGTCCGGCGCGACCGTCAGCGAAACGTCATCCAGCGCCAGACGGCCATCAGGATACCGGAACGACAGATTCTCGACTTCGATAGTATGGTGACTCATAACCCGCTCGTTCAGGCCCACCATCTTGCGGCCAGCAGTTGAATAATCGCCAGCGCGGCCAGCGGCACGCCGCCCAATACCACCGCCTGCCATCTCAGCGGCGGCGGGTCAAGCGCCCGCATCCGCCCCGTATAACCGCGCGCCAGCATGGCCGCGTAAACCCGCTCGCTGCGTTCGTAACTGCGTAAAAACAGGCTGCCGACCATCCCACCCGCTACTCGCGCCCGCCACCCCAGGCTGCCCCCCGACCGGTGATTCGCCGCGCTGCCGCTGCGCGCCGCCCGCGCCCGCATCAGGCGTTCGGCCTCGTCGCGCAGTGTGAACAGATAGCGGTACATCAACCCGATAATGGCAACCAGCGTTTGGGGCAAACGCAGGCTCGCCAGCGCCCACAAAAGATCGGTAAAGGGCGTGGTCATCGCCAGCAGCAGCGCGGCCTGTACAGCCAGCCAGCTTTTTAACAGGACGGCCGCAAACCGCGCCAGGCCGGCGTCGCTGACCACCAGGCCGAACACGCGCAGCACTTCATTTCCGGGCGTGGTGAACATCAGCGTAGCGGCTGCCAGGCTGAAGGGCAGCGCCAGCCCCGCTGTCCGCGCCAACCGCCAGAAACCCAGCCGGCCCAGCAGCGCCAGGCCGCCCAGCAGCACCCACAGCAGCGCATAAGCCGGCCACGCCGCCGATGGTGTCATCACGATGCCGACGATCAAAACCAGCGTCACAACTACCTTGATACGCGGGTCGAGCCGGTGCAGGAGGCTGTCACCGGCTCGATACCGTTCCTGAAGCGAAAAATTCATCAACCGGCGCCGGTGGTTTCTTTCCGGCGCGACACGGCCAGCCGCGCCAGCCCAAAGCCAATGCCGCCCACAATCAACACCCCAATAATGCCGGAAACGATGGTCGTCAGCGCGGCATCCTCGATGAACGGGATGGTATAATCCGGCAGGATTTCATAGGCCGGCGGCTGTGCCGCTTCAATGAATCCATGATCTTCGGCCACCCGTTCCAAGCCGTCCGGGTTCGGGTCGGCCAGCGGCGAAACCAGTGTAACGGCCAGCGCAATCAACAGCCCGGCGGCGACCCAACCCGCGCCGCGCGTGGCCGCGCGCCCCGGCTGCCCCAGCAAATCAGGCCGTGTCTGGCGGATGAAGGCCAGCGCGCCCACCGTAATCAGCGCCTCGCCGATGCCGATCAGCGCGTGAACGCCCGCCATCGCCGGCAGGGCTACGTCCAGCGGCGACGTGCCGGAAATCGCCAGCTGCAGCGCGGTAGCGATGGCCGCCGCTTCCACGCCCAGCCACGCGCCCGCCGCCGCGCCGACCGCCGTCGCAGCGAACGTTTCGCCCATCATCCGGCGGGCGAAAGCGTAGGCCGCATACCCTACAAATGCGCTGATGATCCCCATGTTGACCACATTAAAGCCCAACGCCAGCAGCCCACCATCCTGGAACAGCAGCGCCTGTACCCCGACCACACTGGTCATCACCAACACGGCAGCCCAGGGGCCAAGCAGCACGGCCACCAGCGCGCCGCCGATCAGGTGGCCGGACGTGCCGCCCGCCACCGGGAAATTAATCATCTGCGCCGCGAACACGAACGCTGCCAGAATGCCCATCAGTGGAATCTGCCGCTCGCCAAGCTGGTCGCGCGTCTGACGCAGCGCCACCCCCACCAGCACCAGCATCATCAGCCACCCGGCAGCCGCAACCGGGACCGACAGGAATCCATCCGGTATATGAAGTGCTAAAATTGGCAGCATATCACAAAAGCTCCTTAATGCTTTCTCCATTGATTATGATCGGAATGGCTGTAAATTGTACCGCATCCATAAGAAAATACATCCCGCTTGCCTGCTTTTTTAGGCTATAATCCGGCCACCATCCGCAGGGGGAAAACGATGAATCTGGAAGAACTGACCGCAATGTACAACTTCAAAGGGCGGACAATCGCCGTATCCGGCGGTTCCGGCGTCCTGGGCGGCGAAATCGCCTGTGCGCTGGTCGGGATGGGCGCGAACGTGGCGATCCTCGACCGCAGCCCGGAACTGGCCGAACCGCTGCAAAAACGCCTGGGCAGCGGCCCCGGCAGCGCCGCCGCTTTTTACGCCAACGTCCTGGAACGCGATACGCTGCTTCAGGCCGAGGCGCTCATCCGGCAGGAATTCGGCCCAGTGGATACGCTCATCAACGCAGCCGGCGGCAACCAGCCCACCGCCACCACGTCCGCCGAACGCCCTTTTTTTGATCTGCCGGAACAAACCCTGCGTGAGATTCTCGACCTGAACATGCTCGGCACGATCATTCCCTGCCAAGTGTTTGGGCGCGGTATGGCCGAACGCGGCAGCGGCGTGATTTTAAACCTGTCGTCTATGGCGGCGCTGCGCCCACTCACCCGCGTGCCGGCTTATTCCGGCGCGAAAGCCGCCGTTGCCAACTTCACCCAATGGCTGGCCGTCCATATGGCGCTGGAATACAACCCAGCCATCCGCGTAAATGCCGTCGCGCCTGGCTTTTTCATCGGAAGGCAAAATCGCTACCTGCTGATGGACGAACAAACCGGCAGCCTGACCCCGCGCGGCCAGCAGATTTTAGACCACACGCCGATGAAACGCTTCGGCGAACCGGAAGACCTGTTGGGTACGGTGCTGTGGCTGCTCAGCGATGCCAGCCGGTTTGTGACCGGCATCGTCGTGCCGGTGGACGGCGGCTTTAGCGCCTATGGAGGGGTATAGAATGCCCGTTTTTGCCCAGGCAACTGCGCCGGAAGGGGCGCAACTGGACGCCGATAGCGTTCGGCAAACCCTGGCGGCAGGGCTGGCCGGGCGCTTTGGCCGCTCCCGCATCCTCGCCCTCATCCCCGACCACACCCGCACTGCCCCCCTGCCCCTGCTGTTCCGGCTGGTGGTCGCCCTGCTGCACGACGCACAGCAGCTCGATTTTATGGTTGCGCTCGGCACACACCCGCCGCTCGACCCGGACGCGCTGTGCGCGCTGGTCGGCATCACCCGCGCGGAGCATGAAACAACCTACCGGCATATCGGCCTGCTCAACCATGCCTGGGACGACCCCGGCGCGCTGGTTGAGATCGGCGTGCTGGAACAAGCGCAGATTGAGCAGATCGCCGGTGAAAACTGGCATCCATCGCTCGGCGGCGATACGCCCATCCGCATCAACCGGCGCGCGCTGGAATACGACCATATCCTCATCATCGGCCCGACCTTCCCGCACGAAGTCGTCGGCTTCAGCGGCGGGGCGAAGTACCTGTTTCCCGGCATTTCCGGCGCGGAGATGATTAACACGACTCACTGGCTGGGCGCGCTTATCACCATCCCGAACACCATCGGCATCAAACACACGCCGGTGCGCGACATGATTCACGCTGCCGCCGCCTGCCTGCCCACGCCGGTGACGCTGGTCAGCCTGGTGGTGGTTGGCAACGATCTGGCCGGTATCTTTGTCGGCGATCACCTGGACGCCTGGGAAGCTGCCGCCGATCTTTCCGCCGAGCGCCATATCCGCTGGGTACAAACGCCTTACCGGCGGGTGCTGTCTCACGCCCCGGCCATGTACGACGAGCTGTGGACGGCGGCCAAAGCCATGTACAAACTCGAACCGGCCATCGCCGACGGCGGCGAGGTCATCGTTTACGCCCCACATCTGGACACGGTGAGCCGGGTACACGGCGCATACATCTACGAAGCCGGCTACCACGTGCGCGACTATTATCTGAAGCAGTGGGATCGCTTCAAACACATCCCGCTTGGCGTGCTGGCGCATGGCACGCATCTGCGCGGCAGCGGCCTGTATGAAAATGGCATCGAACGCGCCCGCATCCAGGTCACGCTGGCGACTCGCATCCCGCCGAACGACTGCCGCCGCCTGGGGCTGAATTACCTGAACCCGGACGACATCAACCCGGCTGACTGGCAGGGGCGCGAAGCCGAAGGGCTGCTGTACGTGCCGAAGGCCGGCGAGATGTTATACCGGCTGCGCTAGGCAGCATCTGTCTGGCGCACGAACTGGTAGAGCAGCGCGCCTAGTGCCGCGCCGATAACCGGGGCAATCCAGTAAATCCACTGGTCGGCCCAGACCCCGGCTACCAGCGCCGGGCCGAACGAACGCGCCGGGTTCATCGAAGCGCCGCTGATCGGCCCGCCCCACAGCGCGTTGGCCGCCACCGTGAACCCGATGGCAACGGCGGCAGGGGTGCCGACAGCACGGGTGTCGGTCGCCACCGAGATGATGACGAACATCAAAGCCGCCGTCAGCAGCACTTCCAGGCCGAACGCCTGCCACGCTGAACCCGCCGGCAGCGTAACGCCTAGTTGAGCTGCATCCCCCACCAGAACGCGCAGCGTCAGCGCGCCCAGCACCGCCCCGGACGCCTGCCCAGTCACGTAAGCCACAACTTCGCGCCGGGGGAAGTGCCGCGTCAGGGCGAAAGCCAGCGTCACCGCCGGGTTAAAGTGCGCGCCGGAGAGATGGCCGGTGGCCGCGATCATCACCATGATGACCAGCCCGAAGGTGAGCGCCACGCCAACATGACCGAGCGCGCCGGAAAGTTCATTCACCATCACCGCGCCGCAGCCTGCCGTCACCAGCGCATATGTGCCTACCAGTTCGGCGGCTGTGCGCCGCAAAAGCCCGTTTTCCAACCGCTTCCCCCGTTCTAACCCTTGCCATCCCGGAGCATCTGGGCGTATTCGTGCGGCATCTCGCTGGCTTCAATGGCGCGGGCGGTTTTTTCCACGTCATACGGCACACGGATAAACTCGACCGCAAGCTGCGCGCTTTCCGCCGACAGCACGACGTAACAGGCGCGCGGGTCACCATCTTTCGGTTTGCCGACGCTGCCGGCATTGACGATCTGCCGCCCGCTGGGCAGAACCTTGTGGTACGGCAGATGCGTATGGCCGCACACCAGCACGTCGGCCTCGACGGCGTCCAGCAGGCGCTCGAAACTGCTGTCCGGGCGATCTTCAAACAGGTATTCGTTGACGCGGCGCGGGCTGCCATGCACCAGCAGCACCCGCAAATCACCCAATTGCAGCGGGATATGAGCAGGAAGCTGACGCAGATAGGCTTTATGATCGGCGGACGTATGCGCGTTCGTCCAGGCAATTGAGCGTTTCCCTAACGCCTCTGACACCGGGTTTGTGTAGGCGCAGCCGCAGTCGTCGCTGTCATTGCCCACGCCCTGGTCATAATTGCCCATCAGCGTCGGCACATTCATCTCGCGTATCCGGGTGACGACCTCATTTGGAAACGTGCCATACCCCACCAGATCGCCCAAACAGTAACGGTCAGCCAGGCGGCGCGCGTCCATATCAGCGATCACCGCTTCCAATGCTGGCAGGTTGGCATGAATGTCGCCGAAAATAACCACACGATTCACGATTCGCTCCTTATGATGTTGTTACCATCGTCAAAAAATAGCCAATGCGCGACCGCAGCCGCCGGGCGATGTCCTCAAACGCCGCCAGCCGTTCTTCCGGGTCGTCAATCGCGGTAGGGTCGGGGAAACCCCAGTGAATCTGCTGCCCCTCTCCGGGAAACGTCGGGCAGACCTCGCGCGCCCGGTCGCAAACCGTGATGACATAATCGAAGGGCTGCGCCTCGAACGCGCTCAAGTGTTTGGCGCGCTGGCCGCCGATGTCAATCCCCATACGCGCCATCGTCGTGATGGTGTCCGGGTGAATGCCGCTCGGATGGCTGCCGGCGCTGTGCGCTTCGACCCGCCCTCCGGCCAGGCGGCACATCAGCCCTTCGGCCATCTGCGACCGGGCGCTGTTGTGCGTGCAGACGAACAGCACGCGAATAGGGCCGCCCGGTGTGATGGGTGGCGCGCTGGTTTCCGTAAAAAAAGCCGGGTGCAGCGCGCGCCCCGCCGCCTGATACTGTTCGCGCAGATGGTCGAGATTCAGGCTGTAGTAGATATCGCGGGCATCGGCCTCGCTGCGGCGCACCTGCACCATGCCCTCATCGCGCAGCTTTTTTAAATGGTACGAAACCAGGTTCATCGGCTGAGCCATCAGTTCGGCCAATTCCTGAACGCGATGGTCGCCTGCCACCAACAGCTTGAGCAGCGTCCAGCGCAGGTCGTTCGCCAGCAGTTTGATGAACCCCGGCGGTTGAAGTAGAGAAGTGTTCATAATCATAAGTTCCCGGTGAAAAACCGGCTGTTAAACGGTCGCCAGCCAGTCCTGGATTTTCCGGTCAATCTGATCGCGCACCTCGCGGAATTTCGCCAGTTGGCTTTCCTCCGCCCCTTCGACGGCGGCGGGGTCATCAAACGGCCAGTGAAGCTTGATGCCGCCCTGCGCCCACAGCGGCTGCGGACAGTTGGCGTCGGCATGGCCGCAAACGGTGATGACGTAGCGGAAAAAATCCCGCCCCATATAGGTTTTGAGCGATTTCGAGTGCTGGCTGCTGATATCCAGACCGATTTCTTCCAGCACGCGAACCGTTAGCGGATGAATACCTCTCGGCTCTAAGCCGGCGCTGTGAACTTCAAAACGGTCGCCGGCATACTTCCGCAGCAAAGCCTCCGCCATCTGCGAACGTGCCGAATTGCCGGTGCAGACAAAAAGTACCTTTTGTTGAACCATCTCGCCACCTCATTTGCTTCAAAATAGATTGATACAATTTTTCTTGAAGTATAACCCACGCGCGAATATTTTGCAAGGAAGCGGGAAAAATCGCTCATTTTACGCTAAGATAAGCGTCTTCGTATCTGGGTAGGTTTCAGGAGAGAGTGATTGTGTCCGGTCGGCGGTTATTGTTTGCGCTGGCGCATCCTGACGACGAAAGTTTTGGCTCTGGCGGCACGATTGCCCGCTACGTCGCCGAGGGAGCCGCAGTTTATCTCATTTGTGCCACCAATGGAGACGTGGGGACAGTTTCGGCGGAGATGCTGAACGGCTACAAGTCGGTGGCCGAACTGCGGCTGGCGGAGCTGGACTGCGCGGCCAGCAAGCTGGGCTTTCAAAAGGTCTATAAATTCGGCTACAAAGACAGCGGTATGATGAACTCCGAAACCAGCCGCGACCCGGCCTGTCTGTGGCAGGCGCCGCAGGCCGAAGTCACCCGGCGCGTGGTCGAGGTTATTCGGGAGGCCCGACCGCAGGTGGTCATCACCTTCAACCGCTACGGCGGTTACGGCCATCCCGACCATATTGCCATCCAGCGCGCCGCCACCGAGGCGTTCTTTCTGGCCGGGGACGCCGCTTATGAAACCGGCCAACCGCCCTATCGTCCGTACAAGCTGTATTACACCGCCTTCCCCACAGCGCTGCTGCGGTTCTATGTAACGCTTATGCGCCTGCGCGGGCGCGACCCACGCCGCGTCGGGAAAAACGCCGACCTGGATTTTGTGGCGGTGCTGGAAAATGTCGAGCCGTCCCACGCGCGAGTAGATGTTCGCGCTTACCTGCAAGCCTGGGACGAAGCCAATGCCTGCCACGCCAGCCAGCTTGGCGGCGGCCTGCCCCGGCTGCCCCTGTTTGTGCGCCAATTAATCAGCGGCGCGCAGGGTTTTACGCGCATTTATCCCCCGCCCGATTATGATAAGATAGACGAAACCGATTTATTCGCCGGGGTACAAGTAGACCAAGAGTGAGTTTGCCGAATGGCCGATTCGCAGGCCGAACGCATTGACCGCCTGATAGACGCGATTGATCTGGTCAAACAGGAGCGCCGGGCAGAGGCGCGTTACCTGCTGCGCCAGCTTATTCAGGAAGACAATGACTTTGAGGCTGCCTGGCTGTGGATGAGCGTGGCTGTGGATTCGCTCGACCAGAGTTCGATCTGTCTGGATAACGTGCTGCGTGTCAATCCCGGCAACAGCGAGGCCGCCGGGGCGCTTTACCGCATTCGCGGGCCGGAAATGCTGCTGGAAAAACGGCGCGCGCGCCTGCGTTTTTACCGCGATTTGGCGCTGGCTGCCATGTGGGCCCTAGTCGTCGGACTACTGTATGCCATGCTGTTCAGTTTCGCCGCCTGAGGCCACTTATGGCCGCAGCAGCGGCGCATAACGCTGCCCCACCACCATCTGCCCTTCTTGGCTTTGTATCCAGGCGATAAAATTCAGGTAATAATCCTGCGGCTCATTCAACCCGGCAATGTACAGCGTGGAGCGCAGCGGGTAGATATTGTGATAAACGGTGTCCGGCGTCAGCTCTACGCCGTCTACCAATGCTGCCCGCACCGTTTCATCTACATAACTCATGGAAACATAACCGATGCTTCCGGGCTGGCGCGATACGCTGGCGACCATCGCCGCGCTAGAAGGGGCAATCTGCGCCGAACGGGCTGTCCGCCGCGCGCCCATCACCAGCCGCTCAAACTCCGCCCGCGTGCCGGAGCCATCCTCCCGGCTGACGACGACAACTTCCATATCCGGGCCGTCCACGTCCCGCCAGTTGCCCACATGCCCCTGATAAATGCGGCGCAGTTGTTCGGTCGTCAGGCCGGATATCGGGTTGGACGGATGCACAATAACCGCGATGCCGTCCTGTCCCAGAGGGGCAGCCCACAAGCTTTCCGAAGCAAGATGATTGGTCAGCAAAAACGGCGCGCCCCCCTGCATCAGCCGCTCCAGCATCACCTGGTAATTGCCGGATTCTACATCAAAGGTAATGGTCGGATTCGCCCGGCTGTAGTAGAAGATCAGGTCGTTCAGCAGCGGCAGAGCCGCACCGGTGGCATAAACGCGCAGGGTCGCTACGCCGGAGGTCGGCGTCGAGGCCGGCACAAACTGCGAGCTGCAGCTCGCCAGGGTTAATGCCAGAATCGCCAGAGCGCGTTTGGTCTGCCGCATATCGGGTTCACACTCGATGGTGGCGTGCCGTCAAACCGGATTCTGGAAGGAAAACAGATAAACGAGGGGTCAAGAGCGTGGTATCCTTTGGGTCAAGCTGTGCGTAGATACAGTCGGAGGAATGTTTCGGCATATTCCGGCAGGCGATCTTCCAGGATGGCGCAGCGCAGCGCGCGCATATGTTCCACCAAAAAGTGAATGTTATGCACGCTCAACAGGTACGCGCCCAGGATTTCGCCGGCCTTCACCAGATGCCGCACATAAGCCCGCGAGAAATGACGGCAGCAGTAACACGCGCAGCCGGGGTCAACCGGCGCGCTGTCGGTCGCAAATGGCAGATTACGCATGTTCAGCCGCCCGCTTTGTGTCAGCGCCGAGCCGTGCCGCGCCAAACGGGTGGGGGCCACACAGTCGAAGATGTCCACGCCGCGCACCACCGCCTGCACCAGATCATCCGGGTCGCCCACGCCCATCAGGTAGCGGGGTTTGTCCTGCGGCAGCATCGGCGTGGTCACGTCCAGCGTCCGGTACATCTCGTTTTTGGTTTCGCCCACCGCCAGGCCGCCGATGGCATAACCCGGAAAATCTAGCGAACGCAGGAAAGCCGCCGATTCCGCCCGCTGATCCTCGAAGATGCCGCCCTGCACAATGCCGAACAACGCCTGCCGGGCATCATCCGGGTGAGCTTCGCGGCAGCGCGCCGCCCAGGCCGACGTGCGCCGAACCGCCCTTTCGACAGCAGCGCGGTCGGTCGGCACGGCGCATTCATCAAAACACATGATAATGTCCGCGCCCAGATTTTGCTGGATTTCAACGGAGCGTTCCGGCGTCAGGCGGCGTTTGCTGCCGTCCAGGTGGCTGCGGAAGGTCACGCCCTGGTCGTCAATCCGGTTGATTTCCGCCAGGCTGAACACCTGGAAGCCCCCGGAATCGGTCAGGATCGGCCCGTGCCAGCCCATAAACGAATGCAACCCGCCCAGGTCGCGCACCAGTTCGTCGCCCGGTCGCAGGTGCAGGTGATAGGTATTCGCCAGAATCAGCGGCACGCCGATTTCGCTCAGGTCGCGCGGGGGGACGGCTTTAACGGTCGCCTGCGTACCAACCGGCGCGAAAACCGGCGTCGGAATGTCGCCATGCGGCGTATGCAGCACGCCGGCGCGGGCATTTCCTTGTGTTTTGACGATCTCGAAATAAAATGTCATTAGGCGCGCCCTTCACAAACCATCGTCATTATAACAAATAATAAAAACTTTCGGCGGCAGCCGCCTCCGCCGTCTTAGAGGGAAGCCATGATTAGCCTGTATGACCTGCTCGAAGCCTCCAACGGCCAGCTTTTTGGCGAGCCTGCGGCGCATGTTTTCACCGACTTCTGTCTCGATTCGCAGATGGCATCCGAAGGCCAGCTTTACGTTGCTCTCAAAACCGACCGGGGCGATACCCACCAGTATATGCGCGAGGCGGTAGACGGCGGCGTGATCGGTATTTTATGCACCAACCCGCCAGAGTTCGATACCCAGGGGCTATCCGTCATCATCGTCAAGGATACCGAGGCTGCGCTGATGGCCTGGGCACGTTATGTGCTGAACAAAACCGGCATCCAGGTTATCGCTGTCGCCGGCACGTCCGGTAAATCGGTGACGGTACAGGCCGTCAGGCAAGTGCTGGCGACCCGCTATCAGGTTTGCAGCAGCAACGGCCTGCACACCGGCAGGTTGAGCCTGCCGCTTTCGCTGGCGCGTTTATCGTCGGAACACGATTTCGTGGTGCTGGAACTGTCCCCCAATTACCCTGGCGAGATGCTGGAGATGATCCAGACCATCCAGCCAGATGTCGGCATCATCACTAACATCGGCTACGCGCATACCGATATGTTCGCCAGCCTGGACGAAATCATCCGCGAGACGCGCATTGTGGTTGAACACCTGCCCGCCAGCGGCCTGGCAGTCCTCAACGGCGACGACGAGCTGGTGCGCCAGATGGCCGCCGTCACGCCCGCCCGCGTAACCACCATTGGCATCGAGCATTTTGGCGCTGATATGATGGCCTATAACATCGTCACCGGGTTGACCAAAACCGGCTTCGACCTGCGCTCTAAAAACGAACGTTACGTTGGCCGCTGGACTCCGCTGCTGGGCAAACACCAGCTTTACGCCGTGCTGGCTGGGCTGTCCGTCGGCCTGTATTACGATGCGCCGGTCGACGACGCGCTTAAAGCCCTCACTGAGATGGACAGCCTACCGGGGCGGATGCGCCCCTACACCGGCATAAACGACTGCCTGCTGATAGATGATACCTTTACCGCTACCCCCCAGTCCGCGCTGGCGGCGCTCAACTGGATTCAGACCGTCAACGAGGAGCGCCCGCCGAACGAACGCCGCCGCGTTGTCCTGGTTCTGGGGGACATGGACAACCTCGGCTCGTACAGCCAGTACGGGCACCGGCTGGTCGGCCAGCGCGCCGCCGAAGTCGCCGACCTCATCATCACCGAAGGCAGCGACGCCGCACATGCCGGACGCGCCGCGCTCGACAAGGGCATGGAACGGCGGCGCGTGTGTACAACTTACGGCATTCAGGACGCCATTATGGCGCTCAAGGAGCAGTTCACGCCGTCTCAGAACGATATTATCATCGTCACCGGCGGCGCTTCCGCTCGAATGGAACAGATCGTGCGCGCCCTGCTGCGGGATGCCCAGGATCGCGCCGGCCTGCCGCGCCAGCAAACCACCCAGGAAATGCTGGCGCTGGCGCAGCCTGCCCGCCCAAGCTGGATCGAAGTAGACCTAGATGTGCTGGGCAGCAACGTGCGCGCCCTTAAAACCTTTGTCGGCGATACGGTGGCAATCATGGCGGTCGTCAAAGCCAATGCTTACGGACACGGCGCGGTTTCCGTCAGCCGGACGGCGCTGTTTAACGGCGCTGAATACCTGGCGGTGGCTTCGATGGCCGAAGCGCTGGAACTGCGTAACGCAGGCATAGACGCGCCGATTCTGGTGATGAGCTACACGCCCATTCACCTCGTCCGCCAGGCGGTGCGCCAGCGCGTTACGCTCACGCTTTACGACCTCGATCTGGCGCGCGCCTACAACCGCGCCGCGCGGGAAATCGGCGGCAGGCTCCATGTCCACGTCAAGGTAGATACGGGCATGGGGCGGCTGGGTGTGCTGGCAAGCGAGACGCTTCCGTTTTTCCGCCATCTGATTAATCTGGAAAACCTGGAAATCGAGGGCATTTACACCCATTTTTCCTCGGCAGACAGCGACCCCGACTATACCGCCGGCCAGGTACGCATTTTTAAAGACCTGCTCAGGCCGCTGCGCGCCTCCGATTTTAATTTCGCCTACATCCATGCCGCCAACTCCGCCGGGACGCTGGCCTCGCCGGACAATCACTTTAACATGGTACGTATCGGCTTGGCGATGTATGGCTTATCGCCCTCGGAAAAACTGCCCCTGCCCGCCGGGGTGCGCCCGGTGCTGTCCTGGAAAACGGTCGTCGGCCAGGTCAAAACCCTGCCCTCCGGCCACCCGGTCGGCTACGGCAACACCTACCTTACACACGGGGAGGAGCGCATCGCACTGCTGCCGGTGGGTTATGCCGATGGCTACCGGCGCGGCCTGAGCAGCAATGCCGAGGTGCTGATTCATGGCCGCCGCGCGCCGGTCATCGGTCGTGTGAGCATGGAAAAAATCGTGGTGAACGTTTCGCACATCCCGGACGTTTCAGTCGGTGATGAAGCGGTGCTGATCGGCGCGCAGGGCGAGGAGACAATCACCGCCGATGACCTGGCCCGCCGCTTGAACACCATCAGCTACGAAGTGCTGACGGGCATCCAGACCCGGCGGTGAAGTCCACAAGCCATAAAATCGCAGCGAAATCGGCACCTGGTTATCTGATCGTGTTTTCCGATTTCGCTTTTTTGCCTTTCATTTCCCAACTTTTTACTTTTCACTTGGCACTCTTGTGTTATACTCGCCCATCAGCCGTTTTGTGAACTTTGGAGCGAGGGGGCACCCATGAGAAACTTCAAACAACTCAATCAGGCCAGGGTGAACACCGAAATCGGCGTGATTTACCTGGAAGCCGGGCAGGAGGATGAAGCAACCCCGGTTGTGGCTATGCGCCGCGAGGGCAGTTATATCGTCATTTCAGCCAGCTATGGCCCGCTGGAGATCGCGCTGCGCCCGCGTTTCGAGGAATTCACGCGGGTTCTGGCCCGCTTACAGCCGGTCGAAGGGCTGCAAACCACGCGGCAGGTCGGCACCGGGCAGGCTTTCCTGGCACTCGGCCTCCAGCCGAACGGCGTGCTGCTCATGCGCCCGACGCTCGTCGCCGATGCAACCGGCCACATGGCCTTCAACCTGTCCTTAAGCGACAGCGTGCGTAAGACGCTGTACGATTGGCTGCCTGTCCAGCCGGAGCAGACCGCCGAAGCTTAAGGCTGTATCGTTGCCATCCACCGGCAAACCGGTTAAAATGAAGACAAATCGAACGGTCTGCAAAGAGAGTTCTCGCCGTCGAGACGCCGAAGGGGCAAGCCGTCCGGTATCGCTGGCCGGGTGGTGAAACTCTCAGGTTCAAGGATTTGCAGGCTGCTCACTCTGAAGGCGAGAATTGCTGACAGAGCGCACAGCATTCGCTGGTGCGCTCTTTTTCATTTTTATCAACAGATAACCTATAAGGAGAGCAACATGGGCAGTTGGAAAACGCCGGAAGATTTGAAATATACCCGCAACGATGAATGGCTTCGGATCGAAGGTAATGTTGGCACGATGGGCCTTACCGATTACGCGCAAGACCAGCTTAATGACATCGTGTATGTAGACCTGCCGGATAAAGGCGACACGCTGAAAAAAGGAACCAGCTTTTGCGCGGTAGAGTCGGTCAAGGCCGCCTCGGATATTTACGCGCCGGTCAGCGGCAAAATCACCGAGGTCAACCAGGCGCTGGAGGACGAGCCTGAACTGATAAACAGCGACCCCTACGGCAAGGGGTGGGTGGTCAAATTCGAGATCGCCGACCCCGGCGAGGCTGCCGAGCTGCTGGACGCGGCAGCCTATGCCGAATACTGCAACAGCCGCGAGTAATCGTTCTGCGCTCCCCCGCTCCCCTTCTCGCTTCCATGAGAAGGGGCCGGGGGGTGAAACGCTCCATGCGAGCGATGAGGTCTACCTTATGAGCTATGTACCCCACACAGACGCCGAACGCCAGCAAATGCTGGCAGCCATCGGCGTCACCACCATCGAAGACCTGTTCGAGGCCGTCCCCGCCTCGCACCGTTTTCCGAGCCTGAACCTGCCCGCGCCCATGAGCGAAATAGAAACCGCCGCCGAACTGCAAGCCCTGGCCGAAGCCAACGAACACGCCGGCGACTTCGCCATCTTCCGGGGGGCGGGCGCTTATCACCACTTCATCCCGGCGGCGGTCAACCACGTCCTGCTGCGTGGGGAATTTTACACCGCCTATACCCCCTACCAGCCGGAGGTCAGCCAGGGTACGCTCCAGGCGATTTTTGAATACCAGAGCATGATTTCCACCCTGACCGGCATGGATGCCGCCAATGCCAGCCACTACGACGGCGCGACCAGCCTGGCCGAAGCCGTGACGGTGGCGCTGGAGGCCACCCGCCGCAAACGAAACAAGATCATTCTCAGCCCGGCCATTCACCCGCAGTACCGGGCTGTCGTCCGCACCTACCACCAGGGCGGCAATCTCAAGATCGTCGGTGATGCCGGGCGTGCCGACATCCCCGATCTGCTGGATATGGTGGACGAAAACACAGCCATGCTGGCGGTGGCCTACCCCAACTTCTTCGGCCAGATTGACGACTTTGCCGGACTGGCGCAGAAAGTCCACGACGCCGGCGCGCTGCTGGTGATGGTCGCTAACCCGATGGCGCTGGCGCTCTTTAAAACCCCCGGCGAACTCGGCGCGGACATCGTGGTTGGCGAAGGACAGCCGCTCGGCATTCCGATGAGCTTCGGCGGGCCATACCTGGGGTTTTTCGCCACCAGGGAACACTACGTCCGCCGCATCGCCGGGCGCGTCGTCGGCGAAACCGTTGACCAGGACGGCAAACGCGCCTACGTGATGACCCTCCGCCCGCGCGAGCAGGACATCCGCCGGGAAAAAGCCACCAGCAACATCTGCACCAACCAGGGTTTGATGGCACTGGCCGCCTGCGTGTACCTATCCCTAATGGGCAAGTGCGGCCTGCGAACGGTGGCCGAACTGTGTTACCACAAAGCGCATTATGCTGCCAGGCAGCTTGACGCGCTCGACGGCTTCCAGGTGGATATGAGCAAGCCGTTTTTCAATGAGTTTGTGGTCAAATGCCCGCAGCCTGTCCAGGCGATCAACGATGCCCTCATCGAAAAAGGCATCATCGGCGGTTACGATCTGGGGCAGGATTACCCGCATCTCAGAAACCATATGCTGGTCGCCGTTACGGAGATGAATCGCAAAGAGGAAATTGACGCGCTGGCAGCAGCCTTGAAAGAAGCCCCGGAGGAAATCCGATCATGACTGAACCTCTGATTTACGACATCAGCGTGCCGGGGCGCTGCGGCGTCTCGCTGCCCGGCGTGGACGTGCCGGAAACACCCCTGCCCACCGAACTGCTGCGGAAAGAACTCGACCTGCCTGAAGTCAGCGAAATGCAGGTGATCCGCCATTTCGTGCATTTAAGCCAGTTTAATCACAGCATTGATAAGGGCTTTTACCCGCTGGGGTCGTGTACCATGAAGTACAACCCCAAAATCAATGAGGATATGGCGCGGCTGCCCGGCTTCGCCCATCTTCATCCGCTGCAAGACGACGAGGGCGCGCAGGGCGCGCTGGCCCTCATGTTCCAACTTCAGACGTGGCTGGCCGAAATCGCCGGTTTTAAAGCCGTTAGCCTAGCGCCGGCGGCGGGCGCGCAAGGCGAATTCGCCGGCATCCTCATGATTCGGAAGTATCACCTCGACCGGGGCGATACGCAGCGCACGAAAATTCTGATCCCCAACAGCGCGCACGGCACGAACCCAGCGACGGTGACGATGGCCGGCTTTACGGCGGTCGAACTGCCGTCCGACGAAAACGGCGACGTGGATTTGCAGGCGCTTAAAGCCGTCTGTGATGATACGGTGGCCGGCATGATGATTACCGTCCCCAATACGCTGGGGCTGTTCGAGAGCCACATCCTGGAAGTCGTTAAAACCGTGCATGACTGCGGCGGCCTGATGTATATGGACGGCGCGAACATGAACGCGCTGATGGGCGTCGTTAAACCCGGCGAACTCGGCTTCGATGTGATGCACTACAACCTGCACAAGACGTTCAGCACCCCGCACGGCGGCGGCGGCCCCGGCAGCGGGCCAGTCGGTGTGGGCGAAAAACTGGTGCCTTATCTGCCCGGCCCGGTTGTTGTCATGGTTGAAGACGGCACGGACGACGAACCACCGCTCTACGGCCTGCACATGCCGGAAAAATCCATCGGGCGGCTGAAGGCATTTCACGGCAATTTTGGGATGCACGTCCGCGCCTACACCTATATCCGCATCAACGGCGACGAGGGCATCAAAGACATCACTCGGTATGCCGTCCTGAATGCCAACTATCTGCGCGTCAAACTGCAAGATACCTACCACATCCCGTACAATCGCTACTGCGGCCACGAGTTCGTCCTGGAGGGGCATTTCGGCGATGCGCCGGATATTCACGCCCTGGACATCTCTAAACGGCTGATGGACTACGGCATCCACCCGCCCACCAACTACTTCCCGCTCATCGTCCCGGAAGCCCTGATGATCGAACCGACCGAAACCGAGGACAAACAGACGCTCGATGCCTTCGTGGACGCTATGAAGAAGATCGCCGCCGAAGCGCGCGAAAACCCCGACCTGCTGAAAAGCGCGCCGCATACCACGCCGGTTTCCCGCGTGGACGAAGTGCGCGCCGCCAAACAGCTCGTTCTGTGCTGCCGCCCCATCCCGGAATGGGCGGGCTAAGAGGCGGATCATCCGCAGCTTGTTGAAATCCTGAAACCCCCTCGCGCAAACCGGGCTGAGGGGGTTTTTATTTTATGCGGTACAGCCGTTTTTCCGGCTTTGTTTACGAATCGGCGCTGTTTTCCCGCTGCCAGGCCGGGTCGTGGGGCCGCCAGTAGCTTTCTCCGGCACAGCTCCGGCAGCACACGCGGCCATCAACCCAAATTTCGCGCTCGTTCAGGATTTCCTCGCCACAAATAGCACAGTTCACCCGCACCCCCGGACGGCTTATCAGCGCGCGCAGCGAGAAGTTTAAAGCCACTTTCGCAGCGTTGAGCAGGTCGGCGTCCGGCATAATCTGGTAGGCTTCCAACTGCGCCTGCCATGCGCTGGGCGCATCCGGGAAGTAACGGACGGCGCGGGCGCGGGCGTCGGGATTCGGCCAGATGCGAACGGCGCGCTCCGTTTCCGTATCCACGAAGGTCGCAGCTACCTTGCCATAATCCATCAGGCGCAGCGTGCGGCGGCCAAGCCGGCAGCCGGTCGCCACCGAAACGCCGTCGACAAAACAGCCGTCGGTTTCGACAAAAGCCCACAGGCGTTTGCCCTGCTGCGGTAGGGCCAGGTCAAGCAGCCGGCCCGCATACAGCCCCATTCGCACGCCCAATACCTGCCGAGGACACAAATGCTGGTGCAGAGCGGCAGATAGTTCAAGCAGCGATTTTAAATCGGCCATCCATCACTGCCTTTATGTCGGCTTTCATCAACCATAATTCCCATAACGTTCGATCAGGTCAATGATGCGACGGTATGTCTCCAGGCTGACCTGCGGCGGAATCGAGTGATCGGAGTGGTACGAATAACCGCGTGTCGCCATGCCGGCGGCGAATTTGTCCCGAATCTCCGGTTCAATTCTATCAAGATCGTTGCTCATCATAACCATCACGTTAATATTACCCTGAAAGGCTATCCGATGGCCGTACTGCGGGCATAACTGCCGGATGTCCATCCGGGCTTTCGCTTCCAGGGGCTGCAGCAGGTCGAAACCAGCCTCAATGTACAGTTCCAGAACACCGTTCACGTTGCCGTCGGTGTGAAAGATGAACTTCAGGCCGCGCGCGTGCGCCCAATCGGCCAGCCGTTTATGATCCGGCCAGATCAGTTCGCGGTACATGCGGGGCGAGCAGAACGTGTTGTGATTATAGGCCATGTCGCCCCACATAAACACGCCGTCCACGTGCAGCCCGGATTCGTAGGCCGCGTCGAACTCGCGCAGCAAACAGTCGGTATACGTCCGCGACATATCCTGAACCCACTCCGGGTCAGTGACCATCGCCATCAGCACCACTTCGTCGCCGACGATTTTACGGGTCACTTCAAACGACTCGGCGGCGTGCCACAAACACCAGCGGTCGGCCCGCCGCCCGGCGGCATACTGCGCCTTGAGGGCGGTTAAATCGGCCTGAAGGTCGGATTGCAGGAAGGCTGGTTTGTAAACGGCCTCCCATTTCTCGCGGCTGTCGCAGTCAAAAGCGATGTGTTCCGGTGTGCCGGATTTATACTTCCAGAAGCGCCCGGTCGCGCCCCAGTGATCCTGAATGACCTCCGTTTCGGCATCCGCCTGAATGACGATACGCCGGCCGGGGAAAGGTGACGGCCAGATCACGCCGATGCTCTTAAAATCCGCGCCGAGCAGTTCAAGCGCCTCATCGAAGCCCCCTGCCAGCCCTTCGGCCTGCCACCGCGTGATGGTTTCATCCCAGTACGAATCGTAACGGGGGATGCGATCATGGTCACGGCGCTCGAACATACGCTTGACGCGCTCGCGGCTGGTCATCTGCATGGCGGTCATAAAACCTCGTTCGTTAAGCGTGATGGCAGCGATCAGTGATGTTATTTTAAGCAGCGAATGAATCTTTGGGCAGAGGCAAAAACCGAATAGGTTTTGACAGTTTTTCCATGTTAGAGTAATGCCCATATATTGTGAAAAAGCGAACGAGGAAGCATCATGCGAGATGTGTGTATCATCGGCATCGGCCAGACGCCGATTGGCGAACTGTGGGACTACAGCCTGCGCGAACTGGCATTTCAGGCGCTTGACCAAGCCGCGCGGGAAGCGGGAATCGAACGCCCCGAAGCGTTGTTCGTGGGCAATATGCTGGCCCCGCGCCTGAGCGATCAGGCGCACCTGGGCGCACTGGTCGCCGATTTTGCCGGCTGGCGAGGCATCGAAGCGGCGACCGTTGAGGCGGCCTGCGCCTCCGGCGGGGTGGCTTTCCAGGCGGCGGTGCGGGCGGTCGGCAGCGGCGCGGTGGACGTGGCGGCAGTCTGCGGCGTGGAAAAAATGACCGACGACACCCCGGAACTGGTCACGTCGGCGCTGGCGACGGCGGCGGACGCCGACTACGAGTGCGTTCACGGCGCATCGTTCGTGGCGCTCAACGCGCTGATTATGCGCCGCTATATGCACGAATATCGCGTCCCGCATGAGGCGTTCGCGCCGTTCAGCATCAACGCCCACCGAAACGCCATGAACAACCCGAACGCCATGTTCCAGCGGCCTATCACGCTGGAGGATTATCAACGCGCCTCAATGATCTCCGAGCCGATCAACCTTTACGACAGCTCGCCGATCTGCGACGGCGCGGCGGCCATCATCGTCTGCCCGCTGGAGATGGCGCGCAGCCTGACTGACAGGCCCCTGGTGCGCGTGCGGGCCAGCGTCACCGCCACCGACTCGCTTGACCTCGCCAGCCGCCGCGACCTGCTGGCGCTGGAAGCGGCGCAGTTGAGCGCGCGCAAAGCCTACGAAAAATCCGGCCTGACGCCGGCTGACGTGGATGTGTTTGAAGTCCACGACGCTTTTTCGATCATGGCGGCGCTCAGCTTGGAAGCGGCAGGTTTTGCCGAGCGTGGCCGGGGAACGTGGCCGGCGCGCGACGGCGAGATCGCCATCGGCGGGCGGATTCCGATCAGCACAATGGGCGGCTTGAAGGGGCGCGGGCATCCGGTGGGCGCGACCGGCGTTTACGAACTGGTAGACCTGGTGACGCAGCTTCGCGGCGAAGCCGAAGCGAACCAGGTCAAAAATGCCCGCATCGGCATGACGCAGAATATCGGCGGCACCGGCGCGACGGTCGTCACGCACATCCTGGAACGGATGAATTGAATCACAGCGGGGCAAGTATGATTTACCTGCCCCGCCGCTCAAGGAGTAAAGTGTGGGGGTTACGAGGCGCGGGCAGACGCCAGCGCCTCACGAATTTGCGTGAAGTGCTGCTGCGTATGGTTGGGGAATCCCTGAACCTCGAACGATACCCACCAGAGATTGCTTTTGCGTTCGGCGATTTCGGCGGGAACGGCGCGAATGATAGCAACCGTCTCCGCCCAACTTCGCCGCATTTCCGCCAGCAAGGCGGAAGTGGTGGGGAAAGTAGCCATGACACCGGCGATGCGCGCCGGGGCGTTGGCCGTCCACCCTTCGACTTCCGGCCCCTGCATCAGCCCGCCAACCCAGTTTTGCAGCCAGCGTTCGGACAGGATGAGGTGCGCGATCACTTCATTGGCGCTCCACTCGCCGGGCGCGGGTTTGCAGCCGGCTTGTGTCTCGCTCACGCCTTCGTACAGCGCGGATAGCTCGGCGTCCAGGCCGGCATAAGTTTCTGCCACCAGGTCGGCCAGCGCATCGAAGGTCGGCGGTTTTTCCGGCACGGGATAACCGGACAGGTGCAGCGTAACGGTATGTTTTTCCGCCCCGCGATAAAACGTGACCGCCAACGGGTCGCCTGGCCGGTTATTTTCCACTGTCCGGTAGATCGGCATTTCCGGCCCGATGGTTTTCCCGTTCATCTCTACAACCACATCATCGGCTTGCAGCCCGGCGGCCTCCGCGCCCATGCCGGGGATCACTCCGCCCACGCGCACACCGTTGGTGACCGGGACACCCAGTTTTTTGGCGACTTCTTCGTTAAACTCACCCGGCCAGATGCCGAGGATTACCCGGCGGGTGATGCGTAAATCCGCGCCGGTTTCCAGGAACGAAACCAGATTGTCCAGCGCGGCATTCCAGCGGGTCGAATATCCGTCGGCGGCTTCAGAGTTTTGCAGGCCCACATGCGCCAGCGTAAGCTGTGTGCAGTTGTCGGTGGTTTCGAGGCGCACGACCACTCGCGAGTCCTCGCTTTCGCCGGATGCGCGCCAGCTCATCGTGATTTTTTGATCTTTTTCCAGTTCCAGGTATGTCCCCTGAGCGTGTGAGCCGTCATTCCAGGTGAGCAGTATATGCCCGCCGACGGCGTGCCGAACACGGGCATTTTCGGACAGCCAGTAATCCAGCGCGTCGCTATCGGTGAAAGCGTGGTAAATCTCTGCGACGGGGGCATGTATCGTGCGTGTAAAGGTCAGTTCCTCAATTAACGGGGCGACCACCATCGGCTTGATCCTCCACTTTATTTATGATAAGTTTTTAAGGCTTTTAATTGATTATTTCGGTTTACCCACTTAGTCGGGTAAATCCACTATAGGATATTTTGCAGGGGATGTCAAGCCGGTAAATCAGATGAGGGGTTAAAGCTGCGGGCGGACGGCCTCGATCAGCACCCAGTCGCTCTGCTGGCGGCGGGCGGTGGGCTGGAGGCCGGTTCTGCGGAGCGCCGCTTCTACATCGTCGGCCTGCTCCTCGATGATGCCGCTGAACAGCGCCAGGCCGCCGGGGCGCACCACCTGGCCGAGATGTTGATCGCACATGGCGATAATGACTTTCGCCAGGATATTGACGACGATCAGATCGAACCGGCGCGACGAGGTAATGAGGCTGTCGAGGCTGCCGGACTGAACGATGATTTTGTCCGCCACGCCGTTTTGCGCGACATTCGCCTCGGCGCTTTCGACGGCGATGGGGTCAATATCCAGCGCCAGCACCGAAGCCGCGCCTAATTTGGCGGCGGCAATCGCCAGGATGCCCGATCCGCATCCCAGGTCAAGCACCCGCGCGCCGGGCGGCAGCCGATCTTCCAGGGCTTCCAGGCAAAGCTGCGTGGTGGGATGCGTGCCGGTTCCAAACGCCATGCCCGGATCGAGCGCGATTTCGATCAGGCCGGCGGCGGTGGTTTCGGCCCACAGCGGACGAATGAGCAGTTTTCGCCCGATGCGTACCGGATGATAATGGGCTTTCCAGGCTTCGGACCAGTCCGATTCTTGGATGATTTTGTAGGCCGGCGTCGGCATGGGGTAAAGCATATTCAGATGACCGAGCGCGGTTTCCAGTTCCAGGCGCGCGGCCTCGGCGCGTTCGTCATCCCGGAAATACGCGCGCACGGTTAATCGGCGCGGCGCTTCAGCTTCGCCGTCATCCCATTGTTCAGGCGGGATGCCTTCCTGCTCAACGGCCACGCCTTGGTGGCCGTAACGCTGGAGCAGTTCGGCGACGGCTTCGGCAGCCTCGCCGTCCACACTGAGGGAAACTTCAATCCAATCCATGATTGAGCCAGAAAATTACGACTGATCGCCGGCGAAAAAGTCCATCACGCGGTCAAAAAATCCGCGTCCATTCTGCTGCGGCTGCACGCTGCGCCCAAAGGTTTTCGCCAGTCGTTCGAACAGCTCGCGCTGCTCCGGCGTCAGGCTGGTAGGAACTTCAACCTGAATATAGACCAGTTGGTCGCCCCTGCCCGAAGTCGTGCCATCGCTGCGGAGGCGCGGCACGCCTTTACCTCGCAGCCGGAAAACCTTGCCGGTCTGCGTACCTGCCGGGATAGTCAGTTCGACATCACCGTCCACCGTCGGGATAGTGACTTTATCGCCCAAAGCGGCCTGAGCGACATTGATATTGATGTCCAGGATAATATCGTTGTCCCGCCGTATGTTCCTGAACCTGAATAACGACATACAGGTTGCCACTGGGTGCGCCGCGTTCGCCGGCGTCGCCCTCGCCGCGAATCTGGATTTGCAGCCCTTCGCGCACGCCGGGGGGAATCTGGACATTCAGGACGGCATGGCGGCGCGCCACACCGTTGCCACTGCACGTGTGGCACGGGCTGGGGTTAACCTCGCCGCGCCCGCCACAGCGCGGGCAGGTGCTGGTACGCACCATCGCCCCCAGAAAAGTCTGCTGAACCTGGCGGATTTCGCCCGTACCTTTACAATCCGGGCAGCGAATCGGCGTCGTGCCGGGTTCGGCTCCGCTTCCCTGGCAGGCATCACAGGTTTCCAGCCGGTCAAACTCGATTTCTTTTTCCACGCCGAAGATGGACTCTTCAAAGGTGACGGTGACAGACACGCGGCGGTCGTCCCCGGGCTGCGGCCCGCGACGGCGTGTTCCGCCGCGCCCCACCCCAAACCCGCCGAAAAATTCCTCGAAGATTTCTTCAAACGGGCTGTAGCCACCGCTCGTGCCGAAGCCGTTGCCGGTTACGCCGGCATGACCGAAACGGTCGTAACGCGCGCGTTTGTCATCATCCGAAAGGATTTCGTAGGCTTCGTTGATTTCCTTAAAGCGCGCCTCGGCGTCGGCATGTTTGCTTACGTCTGGATGATATTCGCGGGCCAGCTTGCGGAACGCCCGCTTAATATCGTCCTTGTTGGCGTTCTGTGGAACGCCCAGAACATCATAATAATCTCTTGCCATAGATTGCTCAGAGTCCCCCGGCCACACGTCTTATAACAGTATAGCGCGTTCTTATGCCGGTTGGCATAAACATCTATCAACCAATCAGGGACACGGTGATGCCGTGTCCCTTCGTTGGTCACATTATGCGTCAGCAGGCGGTTTTTACGCCTCGGTGAAGTCGGCGTCCACCACGTCT
>JAPKMO010000129.1 GCA_026645945.1 Anaerolineae bacterium | reverse complement strand
CACTATAGCTGGATTGCTGTCTGACAATCAAGCTTTAAAGGACAGCATTTTAGAAATCAAAGAGCAAATCGCGTTGGTCATCATCACCTTACTCGGCAAGGTGGCCGTGCAGGCAGCGATAAAGACCTATCGAAATTTGTAGGATAAGCATCTATCAAGAGGGGCGAGCCTCGAACTTGCCCCTACAGCGTTTGGCGCACGATTTCGACAAGCCGGCGGGCGCGGTGGCGGAAGGTGTGTTCCTTCAGGACGCGCTCGCGGGCGGCACGCCCCATCGCCAGCCGCTCGGACTCGTGCGCCAGCAGCCAGCGGTAGCGGTCGGCAGCTTCTTCCGCCGAGTTCACCACCACCAGTTCCTTGCCCGGCTCGAACCATTCTTCGATGCCCGCGTAGGGGTTGGCGACGATGCAGCAGCCCATCGCGCTTAACTCGAACGGGCGCGACGACGACGAGGCGTATACGCTGGCGTGCGCCAGCCGCGTGATGCACAGGTTGATTTTGCTGCGGCAGGCATACTCGCGCAGTTTGCTAAAGCTCAGGTACGGCAAGGTTTCCGCCCGGCCCAGGTCGCCCAGCTTCGTCCCCCGCACGGCAAAGCGCGCCTCCGGCATGGCGCGGGACGGCGCGGTTATCATGGCTTCAATCCAGGGCTGGCGGTACTCGCGCCCGTGTCCATAAAACATCACATCAATGTCCTGGCCGGGAACGTCCACCGGGCCGAACACATCCGGGTCTGCGCCGTAATACAGCGTAAATACCTCGCGCGCGCCCAGCGCCCGCAGCGCGTCCGCCCCGCCCTGGCTGTTGCTGATGAACGCGGCGTATTCCGCCGGGTTCGCGCCCTGGTAGATGCGAAAGCCGGAAGCGAATCCCTGCATATTCGGCAGGCTGGCGGGTACGTCGCCGTCGTAATATAACACCGGCTTGTTGTGCTTGCGCTGGATTTCCGCCGCCACACCGACGACATGATTGAGCGGAATCGTCAGGAAGATCACGGCGGCGATGTCCGGCTGACGGGTCAGGATGCGGTCGAGGTGCTTTAACCACAGCGGCGCGATGAAGGTCTGCGCGACCTGCCGCACCGCCCGGTCGGAGAGCGATTCGTCTGTCCCCTCCCCTTCGCCCCTCCCCATTAGATGGGGAGGGGTTGGAGGTGGGGACTGTACCGGTGGTTTGTCGCCGGCGATTTTCCGCGCCGTATCGCGCAGGAATTTGAACGTATCGCCCTGCCATTTGGCGGGGTTCGGTTCGGCGCGCCACCACAGCGACTCGATGGCCGGCCCCTGGTAGGGCGTGGCGATCACGTCCACGCCGATTTCGTACAGCGCCTTAAGAAGCTGCCACCAGGCCGGCGTGGCGCTGAACGGCTGAGTCAGATCGAGCGATGCACAGACAAACAGAAGTTTCATGATGGGGTTTTACCGGGCAGCGTTTATCGTGGCGACGATGGTACACGAGCAGCGTTTTTCCCGCAACGAACGAATCGCGCCAACAAAAAAGGGGCGAACCCGGACGGTTCACCCCTGATGTTCGATCAGCGCCGCAGAACATTTAACCGGTGTGCGTGGTATCGGGCGCTGTTACGCCTTCCAGCATATCTTCCGGCACGGCCCGCCCGACAATCTCCAGTACTCGCGTGCCTTCCACGACTTCGTTTTCCAGCAGGTCTTTCGCCAGCATTTCCAGTTTGTCGCGGTTGTTTTCCAGCAGGCTCAATGTCTGGGCATAGGCTTCGTCCACCAGCCGTTTGACTTCCTCATCAATCCGCGCGGCGGTTTCTTCGCTGTAGCTGCGCCCCTGCGACAGCGAATACCCCAGGAACGGCTGGTGATCGTTATCACCGTAGTTCAGCAGGCCGAAGGTGCGGCTCATGCCGAACTCGGACACCATACGCCGGGCGATGTCCGTCACGCGGCGCAGATCGTTGGAAGCGCCGGTCGTCACCTCGTTAAAAGTGATTTCCTCGGCGGCGCGCCCGCCCAGCAGCACCATCATCTTGCCGACCAGGTACTCCCGCGAGTAGTTGCGGCGGTCATCATCCGGCAGTGAAGCCGTCACGCCGAGCGCCTGCCCGCGCGGCACAATCGTCACCTTAAACACCGGGTCGGCGCCGGGCGTCAGCGCGCCGACGATGGCATGTCCCGCCTCGTGGTAGGCCACCACCTGCCGCTCATGTTGGTTGGAAAGCGGCGGGCTTTCCGTCCCCAGCACGATTCGGTCAAAAGCATCCAGAAAATCGCGCATGGCAATACGTTTGGCGTTGCGGCGGGCGGCGGTCAGTGCGGCCTCGTTCGCTAAGTTGGACAGATCAGCGCCGGAAAAACCAATCGTGGCTTTCGCCAGCGACTCCAGGCTGACATCTTCCGACAGCGGTTTACCTTTGGTGTGAATTTTCAGGATGTCCAGCCGTCCGTTTTTATCGGGCAGGCCAACCGTCACCTGCCGGTCGAAACGTCCGGGGCGCAGCAGCGCCGGGTCCAGCACGTCGGGGCGGTTGGTGGCCGCCATCACGATCACGCTCTCGGTCTGGTCGAAACCGTCCATCTCGGCCAGCAGTTGGTTAAGCGTCTGCTCGCGTTCATCGTGGCCGCCGCCCAACCCTGCCCCACGCTGGCGGCCTACGGCGTCAATTTCGTCAATAAAAACGATGCTCGGCGCGGCGTCTTTAGCGCGTTTGAACAGGTCGCGCACGCGGGACGCGCCCACGCCGACGAACATCTCTACGAACTCCGACGCGGCGATGCTGAAAAACGCCACGTTCGCTTCGCCGGCGACCGCGCGCGCCATCAGCGTTTTACCCGTTCCGGGCGGGCCGACCAGCAGCACACCGCGCGGGATGCGCGCGCCCAGGGCGATATATTTGTCCGGCTCTTTGAGGAAGTCCACAATTTCGACCAGTTCGGACTTGGCCGCTTCCTGGCCGGCCACGTCGCTGAAGGTCACTTTAGGTCGTTCGACGGTATATTCCCGCGCCTGTGTGCGCCCAAAACCGAACACGTTGCCCATCTGCCCCTGTGTGCGCCGCGCCGACCAGATGAAAAAGCCCAGCAGCAGCAGAATCGGGCCGAAGTTAAGCAGGAACAGCAAAATCGGCGACGTTTCCGAAATCTGGCTGACAATAGTTACGTTATGTTCGCGTAAAATCGCGGGCAGCTGGGGATCATCCACTGGCAGCAGCGTGGCGACGAAGCGGTTTGACGTTCGCGCGGCGACGCCTTCCTGTTCCGCCTGCGTCCGGGGCGGCCAGGTCACCGGAATCTTAAATACACCACGCACCTGATTGCCCTGCATCACCACCCGCTCAACGTTGTTGGCGACTACCTGATTATAAAACTCGGAATATGGAACTTCGATCTGCGGCTCGCTGGTGACGCCGCTCATCATCTCCGGCAGGCGGAGGAATATCCACGCCAGCAAGATCAGCCACAGCGCCGGCCAGACCCAACGCGGCAAGCGGAACTGCGGGCCGGGCGGTGGGTCGGTCTGGTTGGGCTTGTGGTCTTGCGAATTTCGAGGCGGTTGAATCATTGATCTACCCTTAGTTACACCAAAAGCTGCGTTTACTAAATGCCATCATATGTTTTGAGCATTAGAACCATATTAACATTGTTTTACAGCGCGAAAAGCGGGTGGACGCAAGCCGGTCACAAACGCAATTTCGCCGCTTAACTACTTGTGCTATACTGCCTGAAGAGATCGCCTTTATTTATCACACACAGCGAAAAAACAGCATGAAACACTTTCTCACCCTCGCCGATTGGTCTGCCGACGAACTCTGGCGGCTGATCGAGTCGGCGGTCGAACTCAAAACGCAATGGAAGGCCGGAGGCAATCCGCCCCTTCTCAAGGATAAACTGCTGGCGATGGTTTTTCAAAAACCGTCGCTTCGCACGCGGGTATCCTTTGAGGTCGCTATGAAACATCTGGGCGGTGATGCTATTATGCTCGGCCCGGATGAAATCGGCCTGGGCAAACGCGAGAGCATCGCCGACGTGGCCCGCGTGTTATCCGGTTATGTCCAGGGGATTATGGCGCGGGTTTTCGATCATGCCCACGTCGAGCAGCTTGCCGCCTGGGCCGGCGTGCCGGTCATCAACGGCCTGAGCGATGCCGAACATCCCTGCCAGGCTATGGGCGACGTGCTGACGATCTACGAGCGGTTTGGCAGCGTACAGGGTTTGCGCGTGGCTTACATTGGCGACGGCAACAACGTGGCCGTTTCGCTGGCGCAGGCCTGCGCGCACTTTGGGATGCACTTCGTCGTCGCTTCGCCGCCGGGATACGAACTTCCGCAGGCCGCCGTCACGCAGTTCCACGAACTCGCGGCGCGCAGCGAGAAAGGCGCGACTCTCACACTGCTGAACGACCCCAACGAGGCCGTAAAAAATGCCAGCGTCATCTATACCGATACCTGGGTGAGCATGGGGCAGGAAGCTGAAGCCGCCGCCCGCGTTGCCGTCATGCAGCCCTATCAGGTCAATACCGCACTGGTGCGGCAGGCTGCCTCGGATGCTATCGTCATGCATTGTTTACCGGCGCATCGCGGACACGAAATCACCGATGATGTGGCCGACAGCCCGCATTCTGCCATCTTTCCTCAGGCGGAAAACCGACTGCACGCGCAAAAGGCCATTCTCATTAAACTGATGTCGTAAACTATACGGGGGGCGGGCCGCCGGGTTCACCCCCCGCTCGAACAAAAAGCTGTTAGTAAGGTAGTGGAAGATAGCCCATGCCTGGAAATCGTGAAGCCTACGAACAAGCCATGAATGCAGGCCACAACGCGGCCTGGGATAAAGAATGGTCGCTTGCTGTCGCCGCTTATGGGCAGGCAGTAAAGGAATTTCCAGACGACGCCGAGGCGCATATCCACCTGGGGCTGGCGCTGCTCGAAATCGGGCGGCTGGATGACGCGCTCAAGGTGTACACCCGCGCCCACCAGATCGCGCCGGAAGACCCGATTCCGCTCGAAAAAAGCGCCGACATCCTGGAGCGGGTAGGGCGTTTGAAGGAAGCCTCTCAGCAGTATATCAATGTTGCTGAGGTGTATCTTGCCCAGCGCGACCTGGATAAAGCCATCAACAACTGGGAACGCGCCACCCGGCTGACGCCAGGGCTGGTGGCGATCCACGCCAAACTGGCGCAGGCGCACGAACGCCTGGGCAACAAACCCAGGGCGCTGCGCCAATACCTGCTGCTGGCGCAGGCTTTTCAACGCCTGGGGGAAAGCGAAAAGGCCGGCAAAGCGGTGCAGCGCGCGCTCAAGCTGGATGGCAAAAATGTGGCCGCGCTGAACGCCCTGCGGGCGATTGAGTCGGGCGCGGAAGTGAACGTCGCCGGCGATACCGGCGAACTGACGGCGCGCCCCGCGCCATCTTCTGCGCCAAAACCGTCCCGGCTTCCGGTCGGCGAGGCCGACCCGCTGGGGCCGATGGGTGAGGCGATGACCGACGCCCTGGGGCTGCTGGCAAGTTACGTGATGGAGGGCGGCATGTTGGACGCCGCCGGCGGGGATGCCCTACAAGGCATGGAGTTCCAGCGCCAGGGGCTTCATGACCGGGCTATCGAGGCCTACCGCCGCGCCGAATCACGGCTGAATCATCCGGCTTTAAAGTTAAACCTGGGCGCGCTGCTGCTGCTGACGAACAAACCCAACGATGCTCTGAAGCCATTGGGCGAAGCCGTCGGGCATCCACAGCTGTCGGCGGGGGCGCTGCACGCCCTGGGCAAAGTCTACTACACGCTCGGCAAACACAAACAGGCATCGCGTTATCTGATTCAGAGTTTGCAGGCGGTGGATACCGTCCTGACGATGGATATAGACGACCCCGAAGACCTGGCAACGCTTTACGACCGGCTGCTGACCGCGCTGGAAGGCCGCTCGGAAGAAGCGATGGAAGCCATCAACAACCGCTTCGTCAACCTGCTGGAAGGCAAGGACTGGAAGCAGCGCATCGCCGAAACGCGCCGGCAGCTTGAGGAAACGCTGCGCGATGAGGGCGAACAGGGCATCGTAGATATTCTGGTGGCCGCCCGCAGCGATAAACTCACCCAGTCGGTATCGCTGATTGACCGTTTTATGCGCCAGAACCTGCTGACACTGGCGATGGACGAAGCGCACCGGGCGATAGAGGTATCGCCGACTTACCTGCCGGTTCATATCCGCATGGCCGAGATCATGATGCGCGAGGGGCGCGTCCGCCAGGCCATCAACAAATACAACGTGGTCGCCAAAACGTACATGGCGCGGCGGGAGAATGACCGCGCCGCTTCGATTTTGAGCGAAGTGCTGGAGATGGCACCGCTGGATGTTTCGGTGCGCGAAAGCCTGATCGAACTGCTGGAAAGTGAAAACCGCTGGGATGAGGCGCTCGACCAGTATATTGATCTGGCCGACACCTATCACCAACTGGGCAACTTCGACATGGCGCGCGATATTTTCATCGAGGCGGAAAAATTGGCGAACAAAGTCGGTGCATCACCGGAGCGTACTGTGCGGATTAAACATCGTGTGGCCGACATTGACCAGATGCGCCTGGATATGCGTAAAGCGCAGCGGACCTACGAAGAAATCATCCAGATTATGCCAACCGACGAACGCGCCCACCGCATGTTGATTGACATTCACTACCGCCAGGGTAATCAGGTCGAAGCCCTCAAAAAGCTTGACGCGCTGCTGGGTATTTATGCCAAAAGCAAACAGGTTAACAAAATCACACAGCTTCTGGAAGAACAGGTGGCGATGTATCCAAATGATACCGGGCTGCGGTCGCGCCTGGCCGCTATCTACCGGCAGATGGGGCGCAAAGAGGACGCCATCAAACAACTGGACGCCCTGGGGGAACTTCAACTCGAAGCCGGCCTGCATCAGGATGCCATCAATACCATTCGCCAGATCGTTCAGTTGAACCCGCCGGGGCTTGAGGATTATAAACGTTTGCTGACACAGTTGGGTGGCTGATGGGCCGATGGTAGAGCTGCTCTGGGTTCTGGAAAACCTGACCCTGACCGACCTAGTTGATATTCTGCTGGTGGCATTGGTCTTTTACGGCGCCAGTTTTTTCATCCGAGGCACGCAGGCAGTGGCGCTGCTGCGCGGCACAGTGCTGGTGCTGGTCAGTATGCTGGTGATTTCCAGCCTATTTAATCTGCTGGCAGTACGCTGGCTGCTGGAAAACATAGTGGTCGTGTTGGGTATCGCCATCCCGGTGATTTTCCAGCCGGAACTGCGCCGGGCTTTGGAACAGTTGGGCCGCGCCGGCGGGCTTTTGAACCGGCAGGCCCCGGACAGCGTGCGGGCGCGGGTGATTGACGAGGTTTGCCAGGCGGCGGAAAAACTCTCGGAGCGGCGGCACGGCGCTTTGATCGTTTTGCAGCGCAACAGCAGCTTGCAGGAATATATCCGCACCGGTATCCCCCTCAACAGCGAAGTCACTTCCCAGCTTTTACTGACCATCTTCTGGCCCAAAACCGAACTCCATGACGGCGCGGCCATCGTCAGCCAGAACGGGCGTTTAGCGTCGGCGGCCTCGGTGCTTCCGCTGACCGCCAGCCGCAACCTGCCCGACCCTAAACTCGGCACACGCCACCGGGCAGCCATCGGCATCAGCGAGGTGAGCGACGGGATTTGCGTGGTGGTTTCGGAAGAAACCGGGCGCATTTCGATTGCCAGCGCGGGGCGGCTGATTTTGCGCCTGGATGTCAAACGGCTGCGGACAATTTTGAACGCCCTATACGGCGAAGAGCGCGGCCAGGGCGCATCGTGGATGGCGCAGGCCGCCGCGCGCGCCCGCCGCCTGGTTGATTACTGGCGCGACTGGCGAAAGCGGGCCTGATGCGAACCCGGTCGCAGCTTAGCCGAAGCCTTACCGATAATCTCATCTGGCTGCTGGGATCACTGGTGCTGGCGCTTCTGGTTTGGGTGATCGCTTCTTTCCAGTCCGACCCCATCATCGAACAGCGTTTCCCGGAGCGGCTGGCCGTGCAGATGACACCCGACGCCGGCCTGCTGCTCACCAGCCCATCGCAGGCCGACCGCCAGACCAGTCTGGTCGTGCGTGCGCCTCGGTCGGTGCTGGATTTGCTGACCGCCGAAGAGATCGAGGTCTGGGCCGATCTGAGTGGGTTAGGACCGGGCGAACACACCGTCGAACTTCAAGCACGGCTGGCGCGCCAGCCGGCCCGCGTGGTGAATATGTCGCCGCGCTTGATGCGGGTCGTGCTGGAAGAAGCCAGCGCACGCCAGGTGGCGCTGCGCGCGGTTGTGACCGCCGAACCCCCCACCGGCTTTTCCCGCGATGAGCCGCGTTTTGATGTCAGCCTCAATCAAGTGCTGGTGAGCGGCCCGGCCAGCAGGGTTAACGAGGTGGTCGCCGCGCAGGCATCGCTTGATCTGAGCCAGCAGCGCAGCCCATTTGAGGCCAATATGCGTTTATCGCCGGTCAATGCTGAAGGGGCGACGGTCGAAGGAGTCACGCTTGACCCGCAGCTCGTCACCATCAGCGTCAACATCCGCCGGCGCGACGATGTGCGCGAGGTCAGCGTGAGGCCAACCATCCTGGGGACGCCGCCGGATGGGTACGTCCTCAACAGCCTGACGTACTCGCCGCAGGCCGTACTGATTAGCGGATCGCCGTCGCAGTTGGCAAACCTGCCGGACGTCCTGCCGACCGAACCGATTGACCTCACCGACCGGACGGCCAGTTTCGAGCTGTCTATCCCGGTCGTGCTGCCGGACGCGGAGCTGCTGCTGCTTACCGACCAGGCCGTCACCGTATCGGTGGAGATCAACCCGCTTACAACCAGCCGCCAGTTTGAAGGTATTCCGGTTGAAGTCATCGGCCTGGGCAGCGGCCTGACCGCTCGCCCGGTGCCGAATCAGGTCACGGTTTTGATTACCGGCCCACAGCCTGAATTGGAGGCGCTGGAGGCGAGCGATATTCGCGTCGCCGCCGATGTGAACGGCCTGGGCGTCGGGATGCACCCCATCACACCCACCGTGTCCATCCGCCAGCGGCAGATACCGACCGCCAACATCTCGGTGCTGCCCACCGAAATTGATGTCGAAATCACCGATGGCCCCACGCCAGCACCCGGCGCGCCTTGAATCTTCGCAGACGCGCCGGGGTCTGATACAATCGTGGTTCATGCCGTTCCTTTCCATCCCGGCATGACGCAGGATTGAAGGACGAGGGATTAAACGACATGGCGCGTAAACAGGTTGTCGCCTTGGTGGGGCGGCCTAATGTGGGCAAAAGCACGCTCTTTAACCGCCTGGTTGGGGAGCGTATGGCCGTAACCGACGCCATCCCCGGCACGACCCGCGACCGCCTCCAAGCGCAGGCCGATTGGCGCGGCCTCGATTTTGACGTGATAGATACCGGCGGCATCGAAATTTACCAGCCCAAAGGCTCGCGCAATACATCCCCACTGGCCGAAGGCAGCGTAGATTTTGTCGAGCAGATTAAAGAGCAGGCTTTTATGGCTGTGCGTGAAGCCGATGTCATCGTGCTGCTGGTGGACGCCGTTCATGGCATCACTGCCGCCGACCAGGAAATCGCCGAAATTCTGCGCCGCAACGAGGGCAAACCGATTCTGGTGGCGGCCAACAAGGCCGATAACCCCAAAGTAGCCGAAAACGCGGTTGAATTTTACGGCCTGGGGCTGGGACCGGTGTTCCCCATCAGTGCCTATCATGGCATCGGCGTGGGCGATTTGCTGGATGCCGTCGTGGACGCGCTCCGGCAAACCCCCGCCGAAGAAGAAGCGCAAGACCACGAGGATATACTCAAAATCGCCATCGTCGGGCGGCCTAACGTGGGTAAAAGCAGCCTGTTAAACCTGCTGTTGGGCGAGGAGCGCGTAATCGTCAGCCCGATTGCCGGTACCACACGCGACGCAATTGATACCGAAATCACCTGGCACGGCATGGCCGTCCGCCTGGTGGACACCGCCGGAATCCGCAAACGCGGCAAAATCGAACCGGGCGTCGAGAAGTTCAGCGTTTTACGCACCATGCGCGCGCTGGAACGCTCCGACGTGGCGCTGCTGCTGCTGGATGCGGTGGACGGCATCACCGAACAGGATTTGCATATTGCCGGTTACATAACCGAGGCCGGCAAAAGCGTGGTGATCGTGGTGAATAAGTGGGATGTAGTGGAAAAAGACACCTACACCATGAACCAGTACATGGAAAACATCCGCCAGAAATTCGACTTCTTGCCCGACCCGCCGGTTATTTTCATCAGCGCCCTCACCGGGCAGCGCGTCCATCAGGTTTTAGAAACGGCCAACCACGTCTGGGAAGGGCGTTTCCAGCGCATCTCCACTGCCGACCTGAACCGCATCGTGCGCGCGGCCATGCAAAAACACCCCGCGCCAACCAAAGGCACCAAACGGTTGAAGATTTTTTACGCCACCCAGGTATCTGTCAACCCGCCGGTATTTCTTTTCCACGTCAACGATACGCGGCTGGTTCATTTTACCTACAAACGGTTTCTGGAAAATCAGATTCGCGCAGAGTTTCCGTTCGAGGGTACACCGATTCGCCTGAGTTTCCGCCCGCGCGAGGGCATGTTAGAGGAATAACAGGTTTAACTGCGCGGCGTGAGGCCGAGCAGTTGGTGAGCGCGGGCGGGTTTTTGCCGACCGCGAATTTTGACCGCGCCCAGCGGCTGCGCCTGCACCAGTTCCCCCAACCGCTGAACAACCGACTCTTCAACCCAGATTTGACCTGGCGGCGCCATCTCTTGCAGGCGTTTGGCGGTATTCACCACATCGCCGATGGCCGTATAGTTTAAAGCCCGTTCGGTGCCGATATACCCCACTACCGCCTCGCCCACATGAACGCCGATACTGTAGGACAAGTTATCGCCGCGCCGCGCCCGCATCTCCTCGCCGGCGCGCATCAGCGCTAGGGCGGCATCGGCGGCACGGTGAACGTGATCTTCCTGCATTTTGGGCGCGTTAAAAATCGCCATCAGCCCATCGCCGAAGAATTTATCCAGCGTGCCGTCCCAGGCCAGGATAATCTCCGCCGCCAGACTCAGGTAGTCGTTTAACATTTCGACCACCTGCTCCGGTGGGGCGTTTTCGCTCCAGCTGGTGAAACCGCGAATATCGGCGAAAATCACGCTGATTTCCTGCCGCCCGCCGCCCAGTTTGAGGTCGTCGGGGTTCGCCAACACCCGGTCAACCACCGAGGGCGGCACAAACTTCTCGAAAGTTACGCGCATCTGCCGGTTTTCGCGTTCCTTCGCCTGGCGCAGTTCGTCAAAGTTGCGGGAGTTTTCGATGGAGATCGCTACATGATCGGTCAGCATACTGAGCAGGGCGCTTTCGTGTTTGGTGAAGGCCGCCGAACCGGGCGAAACGTTGCTGACACCCAGCACGCCGATCACCTCGCCGCGCAGCGTAACCGGGGCGTAGGCCGCCGAATGCGCTTTGCTGCCTTCCCGCTCCAGATGTTCCGGCTTAAGGACAACCGGCTGGCACTGCCGGATGACATAAACGGCCACCCGGTCGTTGACCTCAAAATCTGCTGGGCGGGCGCGGCCGCCAGTGGCGCGTTTGTGCGCCCGGCAGATCAGGCGGCTGCCTTCCACCAGGTACAGGTATCCCTCTTCAGCCTGGGTGATCTGCGTGGCGGCATCCACGATGCGCGGCAGCAGTTCGTTCATGTTCATCAGTTCGGTGACGTTTTTGCCGACGCTGTGCAGGACGTTCAGCTCGCCCACACGCCGCTGAAGTTCCTGGTTGGCATGAATCAACCGTTCTGTAAGCTGTTCTTTTTCCCGGCGCAGGCGTACTTCGGTCAGGCTGCGTTCGATAGCCGCCAGCATCTCTTCGACCGTGTAGGGTTTTTTTACATAATCGCGCACACCCAGCCGGTAAACCTCGACCGCGATTTCTTCCGACCCATGAAAGGTCATCAAAATGACCGGAATATCCAACTGGCGGGCCTTCAGGAACTTCAGCACATCTATGCCGTTCATGCGCGGCATTTGCAGATCAAGCAGGATCAAATCGGGGCGGCGCTCCAGCGCCAGCTCGACGCCTTCTTTACCGTCGGCAGCAGCCAGAGCGGCATAACCGTTGGGCAGCAAGATATACTCGATTACAAAGTCCCGGTTTTCCCGCCCATCGTCAATAACTAAGATGGTTTCGCCAGCCAAGACTGCCTCGTGTTTGGATTTTGTTCTTTCCAAAGTATAAAGCCAACCGTCATTTTGTACATGGAACGTTTGTGAAAAAGGGTTAAAAAACCCTAACCACGCGAACCAGGGCTTATGCAGCGGCATGTGTCAAGGGTTTGCAACAACTCCAGTGAAAAGATTAAGGAAGATTTGCCTGAACGGGTGGGTTGATCCACACCGCATCCGGCGCGCCCTTCACCACCGGTTCCCCACGCACAAAACGCTGCGGCTCTCAGTGGCACTTTCGACGCTTTATGGGAGGCTGCTTAAAATTCGCTCCAGATTTGAAATGCACCCTCTGGTTTAGGGCAAT
>JAPKMO010000128.1 GCA_026645945.1 Anaerolineae bacterium | reverse complement strand
TACGAGGAGCGTGTGATTGTCGCCGCCAAAGATTTGCGCGTGTACCTGGAACGCGCCGGCGTCAGCGAAAAACTGCGCGACGGCCTGATGGATATGTACGGTTTCGCCAAAAAACATGTGCGTTCGGTGCGCGTGGATTTGACGCTGGACGAGGACGTACCGCTGGACGGGATGCGGTTCATCCATACGCCGGGGCATTGTCCGGGGCAGGTGTGTATTCTGGTTGGCGACGTGCTGTTAAGCGCCGACCACATCCTGGCGCAGACCACACCGCACCAGGCCCCGGAAAGCATCACGCATTATACCGGCCTGGGGCATTACCTGGAATCGCTGGCGAAAGTCCGGCGCATAGATGGCATCCGCCTGACACTGGCCGGCCACGAAGACCCCATTCACGACGTTTACGGGCGAATAGACGACATTCGCGCCAGCCACCGGCGCAAGCTGGAGCGCGTGCTGGACATCGTGCGGAACGGCGAGTCGCCGCTCACCATCAGCCAGATTTCGCGGCAGTTGTATCCTGACCGTCATGGCTACGAGGTGCTGCTGGCGCTGGAAGAAACCGGCGCGCACGTTGAATACCTGTACCAGCATGGGTTTTTGTCGGTATGTAACCTGGATGAAGTCGAGCGCGAGTACAACCCGGCCCTACGCTACGGGGTGGCCTGACCCGGCGCGCCTACGCCAAAGGGTGGATGTGCCACCGCCGATTTGCTGTTATAATTCACGGGCGTGTTAAAACGTGATGCCGCAACGCGGGGGAGACACCATGCAGGATTTAGATAAACGCATACGCTTTTTGCAAACGGTGCCAATGTTCAAAGGGCTGGACGAACGGCAGTTAAACCGTCTGGCGCGGCGGTTCACAGAGCGATCCTTCGCCACCGGCGAGTCTATCGTCAGCCAGGGGGCGCTGGGAATCGGCCTTTTTATCATCGAAAAAGGCCGCGCCGAGGCCGTGCGGGAAAGCAGCACCGGCGAAAAGACGGTGGTCAACCAGTTGGGGCCGACCGACTTTTTCGGCGAGCTGTCGCTGCTGGACGAAGCGCCCCGTACCGCGTCGGTGATCGCCGTCGAGCCGACAACCTGTTTGGTGCTGACGCAGCTCGATTTTATGTCCGTGCTGCGCGAGGATGCCGACATCCCGATTGCGCTGTTGAAGGTGCTGGCGCGCCGCTTCCGTGTCGCCATGGAAGGGATGCAGTAATCCTCGCCCGTGTTCAAAAATGCGCCCACTTTTCCCCTCTCCTGGCTGGAGAGGGGCTTTCTTCTATTGGTCTTGTGCGGATGCCTGGCCGCCTGCGGCGCGCCTGCCGCCCTGCCGACGCCCACGGCCACGCCGGTCGTGCGCCCGACGCTGCCGCCGGCCTGGACGCTCACGCCCACACCAACCCAACCGCCCCCGACGGCCACGCCGCCCCCTACCCTTACGCCCACCGCCACGCCCACGCCCGATTTGAAGGCCATTTGCGATGGGCTGTGGGTGCAGACCAACCTGGAAGATGGCCGCCTGCTGGCCTGGGACGGCTTCGTGACGCTGTTCGCCAGCCCGCCATCCACCGACGTGGCGCTGCGCCTGCTGGTCGTTCACGGCGTCACAGGTGAAAAGCGGGGCATAGACCTGCCCGGCGGCGAGATGACCGGTTTCCAGATTCCGGTTAAGGTGCTGCTGCCGCGCCCAGGCCGTTACGACTGGACGCTGACGCTTTCCACCGCGTCTGAGCAGGATTTCTGCCCGCGCGGCGGCTGGTTCGTGGTCGCCGGGCGCGAATCCACGCGCGCCGAAGAACGGAAGGTGCGTTAAAGTTCTGCCGCAGCAGCATTTTCCAGTTTTTGTATACCGCCCCTACCCATTCCCCGTGCATCCGGTACAATTTCAGATATTTCACCGGTCACATCAGAATGAGCGCCCGCATGGAACTGTATCTTATCCGGCACGGCCAGTCGGTTAATAACGTCATCATGGTTAATGCCGACTATGAACACCTGCGGGATGCCGACCCGGCATTAACTCCGCTGGGCTGGCAGCAGGCCGAAGCCGCCGCCCGCTATCTGGTCGAAGCGACCAATCTGGAGGCACTGGTAGACCTGCCCGCCGAAAATCGCAGGGAAGTCCCGCCCGGTTTTGGCATCACCCGCCTATACAGCAGCCCCATGCTGCGCGCCCTGCAAACGGCGCAGCCCATCGCCCAGGCTCTTAAGCTGCCGGTCGAAGTGTGGGTGGAGGTTCATGAACACGGCGGTTTGTACCTGGAATACCCGGACGAACGCGGCGTGGTCGGTTTCCCAGGGCGGACGCGCGCCGACATGCAGCGGGATTTCCCCGGCTGCCTGCTGCCGGAGGCCGTCACCGATCAGGGCTGGTGGAATCCGGCCTCAAAGCGCGAGGACATCGCCGGTTGTTTTGCGCGGGCGGCGCGCGTGGCTGCCGGGCTGCGGCGGCGCGCCCACAGCCAGGAACGTATCGCCATCATCACGCATGGCACGTTCATGGCCTGTTTGCTGAAGGCGCTGCTGAACATGCTGCCGTCCGATCAACTGCACTATCACCTGTACAATACCAGCATCACCCGGCTGGACTTTCGGGCAGACGGCCATATGGTCATACGATACGTCAACCGCATTGCCCACCTGCCGCCGGAATGGGTGTCGTAGGGAACGGCGAAAACCGGCGGCCTGTCAACCGCCCCTTATTCGCCCGTGATACCCGTCATTTCGACCGACTCGACAAACCACCTTTGCAGAACGAAATACATCACCAGCAGCGGCAGGATGTTTAAAAACGTGCCGCTCATTTTGACCGCTTCGTTCAGCCGCTCAAAAATGCTGACCACGCCCGGCGGATACAGATTTTCGTATGCCTGCGCGAATCTTGAAAGCTGCATAGGTAGGGTGGTTACGCCGCCTTCGAGAAAGATGGTGGTAAGGAAGGTTTCGTTCCAGTACCAGACGGTGGAAAAAATGAACGACACGATATACGCGGGAAGCGCGGAAGGCATGGCGATGGCGATGAAGATACGCAGATCGGTCGCGCCATCCAGGCGCGCGGATTCCTCCAACACTTTGGGTAGAGAAACAAAACTCTGGTAGAAGATCAAAATGAAAATGGCGCTCCTGTAGCCTTGTCCCAGCAGAGCCGGGAGTATAAGCGCCAGTGGGCTGCCCAGCAGACCCAGATTTCGATAGGTCAGCATTTGCGGGATGACCGTGTTTTGGGGCGGGATGATAAACGTGATGAGGAGGAGCAAAAAAACGATTGGCTTGCCCCAAAAACGATAGCGCGCCAGCCCATAACCTACCACCGAGGCGACGAGGGTTTGGAGCAGAGAAGGAGCGACGCTGATTAAAACAGATGCCAGCAGCGTTTGAGGATAGTTCAGCACGCGAAAGCTTCTGGCGTAGTTGCCGAGGTACAGCTCAGTCGGCACCCACTGTACCATCGGGTTGAGCAGATCGCCGGGGCTTTTGATGCTGGTGATAAACATAAAAAGCAGCGGCTGTAGATAAACGAAACCAATCGCAACCAGCAGGGCATACAAGGCGATGGTAAATACCACACCGCGATGAGCGCGACTGCCAAACAGGATACTGCGCAGGCGGTCGGTGGTGGGATGATGGATGATTCGCGTCACTTCGACTCCCTTTTCGCCCACTGCATCAGAAAGAAGTAGACGGCTGCCAGCAGAATAACCATCACGCCAAAATAAATGAAGGCCATCGCGCTGGCGTAACCGATGCCGCCCCGAACGTCATAGGTCTGGTTGTAGATGTACCGGATAACCCTGTTCTCGGAAAAGTGAGAGAGTGTGACGATGGTATAAATGGCGTTCAGCAGCGTCGCCATCGAAAGCGAGGGCAAAATGATTTTCCAGAAAATTTCCCAGCCCGAAGCGCCGTCAATCGCGGCTGCCTCGTATATGCTTTTGTCAATTTTCTGCAAACTCGCCAGGTAGATCAGGATTTGCACGCCCGAAAACCACAGGATGAGGATGAACGAGGTCAGCAGGTATTCAACCGGGCTGCGAAGCGCGCGCGGCAGCTGTGCCAGAAAATCAACCACCGCCGGGATATTGGCGATGCCCGGCGCGGAGGCCACCCCCTGAGCGGTTAATTCTTTGATGACCGGCCCGCTGGTGATGACAATCGGCAGAAAGAAAATAACGCGGAACAGCCCCTTAAGCCTGAATTTGAGGTTCAAAAACAGCGCAATACTCATCGCAAAGATCAGCACGATTGGCACCGAAACAAGAGTCTCGACGGTGTAACCAACCAGCAGTTCGACGAAGTTGGGGTCGGTGAACAGGGCGCGGGAATAGTTTGCCCATTCCACAAAGTCCAGATGGATATGGGTGGCCGTCACCGAAACCTGATTAAGGCTGTAATGAAAAGTTTCGCTGAGCGGCAGCAGCGTAAACAGCAAAAAACCCACTATCCATATCAGGATAAAACCGTAACCGTGCAGGGCTTCACGGGTGCGGAGGCTGATCTCGCGGCGCGAGCGGCTGCGGCCCATCATGACGTAATCTCCAGAAGCAAGGCGTCTTTCGCCTCGACGGTCATCCCATTATACGTGAAGGGCTTGTCGGTGTAGTTGACGACGATCTGCCGCCCGTTGGCGTAGGTCGTGGCAAAAACACCCTCTGCCAGCCGGTGATGGGCGATGATTTCCTGCCCGCGCACAGGGGCGAGCAGCGCATTCATCCACCGGTAGGTGTGCCGGATTTCCTCACCCCACTGCGCGTAGGACGAGGTATAAATCCAGGCTGAAGGGGTATTCAGCATACTGGAGGTGGCCTCGTGCGTGAGGAAATACGACGGATAAATGCCAAACTCCACATGCCTTAACAGATCATCCTGCCGATTGGATGAAAAATTGAGCGCCGGGCCATAATAGGGCAGATAACCTGCCAGCACAACAGGCAGGAACGGCACAGCTCTGGAGGTATAGATGTACCCGTTGTCGCCCAGCGGCATATCGTAATACGCCTGCGCCAGGCCGAAAAGATAGTCGTTTGGGCGGTAAATGCCCAGACGCAGCGGCGAGTCCGCCAGCAAGGTCTGGTAGGCCTGGATGGCTGCTTCGCGGTTGAATGGGCGGCCACCACGAAAGTCGCCGTAGAGCGTAAAACCAATGCCGTCAAGCGCCAGGCCGGCCGCCAGCCGCGAGGCAATATCCTGCGACAGGGCGGCATAGCGCCGCTGCAAAGTATCGAACGTGAAATAATAATTATATTGGCGGTTGTAGCCTTCCAGCCCGACATTGGTAATGGACATGGCAACATCGCTGCGGGCGGAGTAACCCGCCTCTCCCCACAGCGCGGCCTGTGGTTCAAGATAAAGCGAGAAGTGTCCGCCATCCGCCGTAATACGTTCCGCCAGCGCGCGCAGTTCGTCCAGGCTGCCCAACCCGCCCTCTAATGCCAGCCAGGTCGGCGGCATGGTGGATGCGCCGAGCGGCTGCCAGCCGTAGTAGATGACCTCCGGGTTCGGGATTTGAAGCCCGGTCAGAATATCGCCCATCTGCTGGATGGTCGTCATCGGCACAAACCGATGCCAGAGCAAAATCCTTTCTTTGTCGCCCGCCAGAAATTCCAGGCGGATACCGATGTTCGGGTTGGGATCGTCGTTTTTATGCAGGCGACCGCTGTTTATCAGATACTGCCGGTAGCTGCGCGCCATGCCGATATAATCCGCCGCATCGCCGGCCAGGAAGCCGTAGCGAACTGCAACGTCAAAGGCGTTGGGCTGTCGCTGAACCGTTGTCACGCCCGCGCCGGAGCGGTTGGTAGGCTGGAAGTAAGTCTCGTTATAGATGAAAGCATTGTAGAGGAAATTAAAATTGGTGATGATACCCGCCGGATGCACCTGAAGTTCGCTGTAAGCAGCGCCTTTTTCGACCAGCGCCCAAAAAGCGTTCTGCCCTTCGCCATGTGCCATACCGTAAACCGGCAAGGAGATTGGATAGGGGGGATTAACGCGCGGATCGTAGGGCATAATGGCGATCATCCCCAGATCGGCCCCGTAATAGCGCCCATAAAACATATTGTCCGCCCGCGTCGAATCAGCGAACGGGATCAAACTGCCTGTCCCGTCCGGCAGCAGCATATAACCCGGCACGCTGCTGCCGCGCACTGCCCCCAAAAATGGGTACAGATAAATTCGTCCGAGCCGAAAGCCAGGCTCTTCCTCGTGGATGGATTCAAACGGCACTTCGACGCGCACGCCGTCGGCTTCCAGATGCAGGATCACCCCGACCGTGATGCCCACCCCCGTAAAAACCACCTGCGCCGAGACGCCCTGCTCGATGGGCATAACCGCCAGTGTGTGTTCGGCATTGGCGATGGAGATGCGCTTGCTGCTTCCCCTCTCGTCCAGATACTCGATACTCAGGCCGCTTTTGGCAAAAGCCTGCCATGAGGTATTGAGCCGGTCGCCCTCGATGAGTTCATCAATGCCGGAATGCCACACATAGGCGCTGCGTTTGTCCAGCAGTTTGAAAGCCAGCGTAGTCGAATCCACATACAGCCGGAACACATCGTTTTCGGCCACTTTCTGGTAGGTGGGCGGAATCTCCGCCAGGGCAGCCTGCGCCTGGGATGCAGCCGCCGGCGACAGGATGGCCGCCAGCAGCGGGAACAGGAGCGCCAGGAAACGTTGAAAGTTACCCACGCAGGCCGACCTCCTGAATGATCGCCAGGACGAACTCATACAATTGATTAAACAGCACATACAGGATGTACCCGGTCAGCAGGAAGATCGCCATTGTGAACAGCGTGGTCAAGAGGTTTCGCACCGTTTCCGAAACTGAATAATTGTGAATCTCCTTGACCATGATAACGAGCATCAGGCCGCACCAGAACAGCACAAGCTGCATGGAGAAGGTGTAGATAAAAACCTCGTTGAGCGTGAGCAGGTTGGAGAGCAGCGCAATCGGCAGGCCGAACAGCGCATAAGGGAACAGGCTGTAGGCGCTGCCGATGATGACCTGGCGCAGGCTGCCCTCGCCATCGCTGATGGTCGCCGTCAGGTAGTTGGCGGCGTTCCATAACACGATCAACCCAAGCAGATAGGTGATGTCCGTTTCCACCCAAATTTGCCACAGGGCGGAGTATGGGCTGAATATGAAGCTGGTCGCATAGATCGAAAGGATGTGTGACACCAGCACCCAGCCGTAAATCAGCAGGGCAAAACCGAGGCTGCCGCGTTGGTTCTGTTTGATGTAGTAAAAACTATCGGCGGGCTGCCGGATGAAGCGGAACATAAAAACAAAGTCGTCCACCAGGCGGATTTGCCGCGCCGCCCGCGCCCGTCTCCGCACCACGTCCAGCCAGCGATGCCGCCGCTCCAGCCGGTTGAAGACGCCGAACGATACCCACGCCACCAGAAAGATGCCGAGCGCGCCGCCCAGATAACGCTGCAAAACCAGGTTACGCAGTTCCCAGAAGGCGTCTGAATACCCGTCACGGTCTTCGGCGTAGCGATAGAACTGGAGCGCGCTGGTATACTGGCCTTCGTTGTAATCAGCGTCGGCCAGCGCCTGGTATGCCATCAAGATCAGACCGTTATAGGTCAGCACATCCTCGAAGTACGGTCGGGCCTCGGCATAGAAGCCGTTCATATAGAGGCGCACGCCATCGTGCAGACGCCGGGCAAAATCGGTGACGCGGTAGGTCACAAGGGCGTTTTTGTCCTTGTCCAGCACGTACAGGGCATCCCCCACGCGCTCGACGGCGGTGGGATTGCTCAACAGGCCAAGCCGCTGATCGCCCCTGTCCTGCGTGCCAAAAAGGAACAGCAGCGTGCCGTTCAGATCATATTCAAAGATGTTCCCCCCCTCGGTGACGGCAACCATCAAACCCTCATCGCTGACGTGAATATCTCGAAAGCTTTGAGAGCCGAAAACCGGCTGCGTGAACAGATTGCGGCCAGAAACGGTAAACTTGCGGATGCTTTTGTCTTTGGCGGTGCCGGCGGTGATCGTATAAATGAGTGATTGGTGGTCAATGGCGAGGTTGGAGGGTGAGGCGGCTTCATTTCGGATAAACTGTTCCAGTTGTTCGTCCGTCAGAAACAACCGCTGCAAAATCATCTGGAGCGACATGGCCGCCGAATTGGCGCCAAAGTAACCGATGAAGTTACCGTTGGTGTTCATCATAACCAGGCCGTCAACCGAACCTTCGCTGACGATATAGAGGTTCTGGCGCGCATCTACGGCGATTTTGCGCGGCAGAAATTCGCGGTGCGCGCCAAACAATGGCTCGGAGGGGCGGCCAAACTCATTAAGCAGACTGCCGTCTGCGTCCAGGATAACGATGGTGTTTTTACCGGCGTCGGCGATGTAGAGCCTGCCCGCTTTGTCCACGAACAGTCCGGTAGGCGACCGCAGGACTCCCTGTCCGAACTCCGCCGTCACCTCGAAACCCGCATCCAGTTTGATGATGCGCCCGTTACCGGTGTCGGCAACATAGAGGAAACCGTCCGCAGCGAGGAACATATCCTCAGGCCGCAGCGCCGGAAGGTCAATTTCGTCAAGCGGGGTATAGGCGTCCTGCGTTGGATAAAGACTGCCGCCGGGGCCTAACGTCCAGGTGGTGTAGGGGGAAACCGCCATCACCGGCACACCCGCCGCCAGCAGCCCTGTCAGGAGAAGCAGAAGTGTTAAAACCTTCTTCATTTCAACCCCGACCGTGACATGGTACTCATCACCTGACCTTGCAGAAAGATGAAAATGACGAGGTTGGGCAGAAACATAATCAATGCCGCCGCCGCCGCGATGCCCTGCCCGGCTACCGCATTAGCGCCTGTCGCGGTGGTGCTGGTCAGCGTACTCAGATAGAAGGCCAGGGTTCTCAAACTTTCGTTATTGATGTAGAGCGTGGAAATCTCCGCATTGTTCCAGGCCGCCTGGAAAGTGAGGATGGCAATCGTCGCCAGGGCGGGTTGAATCATCGGCAGGATAATGCGCCAATAAATCCACCAATCGGAAGCGCCATCAATTTGCGCCGCCTCGATCACTTCGTCAGGGATACCATCAATGAACTGTTTGAGCAGGAAAAGGCCAACCGGCATTGCCAGAACGGGGAGGATATGCACCCAAAAGGTGTCGAGCAGGCTCAGATTTTTGACAACCAGGAAGCGCGGGATGGTCACGGCGATGGGTACGAACATCAGCGCCACATTATTGATGACGAAAAGCGTTTGTTTGAGTTTGAAGCGTTTTTTAGAAAGCGCATAGGCCGCCGTACTGGAGACGAAAATAGACGCCAGCACCGTGACGAGCGTAATCACAATGCTGTTGAACAAATAGCGGCTGACCGGAATGCCCGAATTGGACAATTTGGAGAACAAATCCGTGAAATTTTTAAGTGTGGGGTTGACCACGAAGAAACGCGGCGGGAAAGCAAACAATTCGTCCGGTGGTTTAAAGGCGCTGGAAAATATATAGATGATGGGCAGCAGCATCAGCGCCGACAGCGGCACCAGCAGCACATAAAACTTGATCTGGCTGACGTGAAAGCCCTGGGGATTGATGCCCCGGTTTTTGACCCCGGTATAGCGGCTAAACCATTTCATAGCCGGCCTATGCCTCGCTGGCGAACAAACGCGTGGCGACACGGGAAAAGAACAGCACCATCAACAGCAAAACTACCGAAACGGCGGCAGCATACCCCATCTCGTAGCGCAAAAAGCCGTAGTCCTCGATGTGATTGACGATCAGCTGCCCGGCATACTGCGGCGTGGGATTGCTGCCCGAAAGCGTGACGCCGATTGCCCCGGCCTGGAAGGTGCCGACGATGGACATCACCGCCCCAAAGAGCATTTGCGGCTTCATCGAGGGAATGGTGATGTAAAAAATCTCCTGCCAACGGCTGCTCATCCCGTCTATCGCAGCGGCTTCGTACAGTTCCGGGCTGATCTCCAGAATGCCCGCCAGCATCGCCAGGAAGCCAATGCCCATGCTGCTCCACAGCGTCACCACAATCATGATGGTCATCAGATACTGCGGCGATTGCAGCCATTGGATCGGCTCTCGCAAGAGTCCCAACTCCATCAGGAAACTGTTCAGATAGCCGGTCTGGTCGCCGCTAAAAAGCGTCTTCCAGACGACCGCCATCGCTACCCCGGCGGTCATGGATGGTGAATAGAGAATCAGCGCAAAGATCGTCCGGGGGATTCTGGGAAGCTGCGCCAGCATCCAGGCCAGCAGAAAAGCGAGCGCATACCCGCCCGGCCCGACAATCACCGCAAACTGGATGGTGTTGGGCAGAACGTACTTCATGAACGTATCGTCCTGCGTAATCAGAGAGATGTAATTGCTCAGGCCGATGAAGCGGGGAGACTGGATGGCATCGAAAAATGTGAACGAGAGCAAAGACGCGGCCAGCACCGGCACGACGATGAAGACGATGAACAGCAGCGCATAAGGTGAGAGGAAGGCGTATGCGCCGCCTTCTTTATTAAGCCAACCCAGGAAAGCCTTACGTATGCCCGGTTCATCGAACCCACGAACGACGTTTTGTCTATTGAGTTCCGTTTGCATTTTCCATCCACGCTCTCACTGTCTCAATCGTTGGAATTTTGAACTCCCGCGCCGGTTCACCATCTTTGAGATAACCAAACTCCTCCATTTTGCGGGCAATTTCACGATTGACGATAATGACAGATCGGTCAATTGCCACGCGCGGGTTGACCCCATCGAACACGATGCGGTTCCAGATATTGCTCAGCTCGCGCTCCTGCATGTAACTGCCGGGCAGCCGCACCGGCTCTTGCAGCCACCGCCACTGTTCCAGAATCACGGCTTTGTGTTCATCGGGAATATCCATACGGTTGAGAGCTTCCAGGTTGGCGGAGAACCACAGATATTCGCGGCCATAGTTCAAAACTAACTGCTCCGCAAATTCGGCTTGCGTGTCGGTGGACATCCACCACTTCAGGAATTCCCAGGCTTCCTGCGGCTTATCGGTGTTTCTGAACATGATGCTGGTCTGTGCTGAACCGGTGGCGTAGCGATTTTGCCGGCCATCGGCCAGCACTGTCGCCGGGTACAGGTCAATGTTCCACAGCCCGCCGATCTCCGGGGCGGCGGTCATCAGTTTGACATAGGTATCTACGATATTGGAAACCCCAATCGGCAGCGTGCCATAGCGGAAACCCTCGTAGAAACTGACGGTGGTCAGCGGCATTCCATAGATGGTGAAGCTGTCCGCCATGAACCGGATGCCGGCGACGGCCTCCTCGCTTTGCAAACCCGTCGCAAAACCATCCTCGCTGTAAAGTTTTGCCCCATAGTTAAACAGGTACGGGGCCGTAAAAATGTAGTTTCTTTGCCCGCTGCCGCTCGAAAGCGGCGTGTTGTAATTCATGCCATAACGCTGCAGCTCCGGCAGAATCTCGATGACCTCGTTCCAGGTGTGCGGCACGGGCAGCCCAAGTGAATCGAGGATGTCCTGGCGGTAGAACGTCAGCCAGCAGTCCTGCGTCTCTGGAATGGCGTACATCGAATCGTTGATGATGTACCCCAACAGCGAGCCGGGTGAATAGATGCGGATGAAGGAATCGAAATCCGCGAAGGTGCGTAAATCGTACAGGGCATTACGAATGGCAAGCTCGTAAGGAATGTGCGTGCTAACGCCCAACGCCACATCCGGCTGAATGTTGGCGGCATTCGCCAGCACCAGTTTTGACTCATCCGGCATGATCGAGAATTTGACTCGAATCCCCGTCCGCGGTGTGAAAGATGTATCTGCCATTAATTGCAGCAGGTTCACATACTGCCGGGGGCGGTTAATCCATACTTCCAGTTCATCCGCGCTCGCCCCAATAGATTGATATGGGTCTGGCTGGAAAGACTGCACAAAACGTTTAATATCCTCGGATAGAGCCGTTATAAATGAAGGAGATGGCATCTCAGGAACACGATCCGGGGCATGAATCACGATTTTGTCCAAAGCCAGCGGCTGGTTTTGCAGCAGCGACAGGAGTGAGCCGAGCATCTGCGCCACCGAGCCGGTGCCTTCCGAGAAACGGCTCATATAAACCGGTATCTGATCGGGGTCGGCGGCCAGGAACAGCAAATTTGTAATTGCCATCTGGTAAGTGAGAATCTCCGGCGATGCGCTGATCCCGTCAATAGACAGCAGCCGCTCTTTGTCGTCAATCAGTTTTTGGGCAATGGCGTTCAGACGCTCCTGAATGTCGGGGATGTAATTGGAGATGGCCCATTCCCTGTACGGGTCGCGCTGGTTGCCGGTCAGCTTCTTAATTTCCAGCGCCAGGGTGTTGATGTCAAGCAGGGCTTCCTGGATGGTTTCGATGGCAGGCCGGTAAGGCGCGTTCGTCGCTTCGATGCCCAGCACGTTCACGCCTCGCTGCAGAAAAATCCTGTAAGGCGTCTCGCCGCCCAGGGTGATATTCACCCAATCTGCCGAATAGGGAAAGGGAACGGTGTTGATTTGCTCGAACGGCACCTGACCATTGACGGTAATGCGGCGGAAAACGGTAAAGTTGCTGCGCGTGTTCTGCAAAGCGCG
>JAPKMO010000127.1 GCA_026645945.1 Anaerolineae bacterium | reverse complement strand
GTGTCATATGTTGGATTTCTTAAACCTGCTGATGATATAACAGAAACATCCGTTATGTTACTTCAACTGCCGCCGCGCTGGCTAGAACCTTTTTGTGCCGGAGCGTGAATTGCGGTAAAAAGGGTAAAGAATTTTTGGCAAATTTGGAAGATGGGTTTATAATGAAATCGCAGACTAAGAATCTGCGCGATGTAAAGCAAAATATTTGTGCAGATTCAACGAAAATTCTCTCAAATAGTTCTCTTTTGCCCGGTAAATTGGTCATCCATGGAGGATAACTAGTGGCCAGTGTAACTTTCAACCATGTTTACAAGCGATTCGGCAACACCAACGCTGTAAACGACCTTCATATCGAAATCGCCGACAAGGAATTTCTAGTTTTTGTAGGGCCTTCAGGCTGCGGTAAATCAACCAGCCTGCGTATGCTGGCCGGACTGGAAGAAATCAGCGATGGCGAAATCCTGATTGGAGATCGCGTGGTCAACAACGTTGCGCCTAAAGACCGCGATGTGGCAATGGTGTTCCAGAGTTATGCGCTCTACCCGCACATGACCGTTTACGACAACATGGCTTTCGGTTTGCGCCTGCGTAAAACCCCCAAACACATCATTGACCAGCGCGTGCGCGAAGCGGCCAAGAGCCTCGGTATCGAGCAGCTGCTTGACCGTCGTCCCCGTCAGCTTTCGGGTGGTCAGCGTCAGCGCGTGGCCGTTGGCCGGGCTATCGTGCGCGAGCCTGCTGTTTTCCTGATGGACGAACCCTTGTCGAACCTGGACGCTAAACTGCGCGTTGAAGCCCGTTCGTTCATCAGCAAGCTGCACCAGCGCCTCGGAACCACTTTTATTTACGTAACCCACGACCAGACTGAGGCTATGACGATGGGGACGCGCATTTGCGTGCTTAACGCCGGCGAGCTTCAGCAGGTGGATACGCCTTTTAATCTGTACCACAACCCGCGCAACCTGTTTGTTGCGGGCTTCATCGGCAGCCCGTCCATGAACTTCTTCGATGCGGTGCTGCGTGAAGAAGACGGCGGTCTGGTGGTTGAAACGAGCATCTTCAAGCTGCCCACTCCCCCGAAGTTCTCCGACATGTACCGCGATCATGCCGGCAAGAAAGTCGTTTTCGGCATCCGTCCCGAAGATATTCACGATGCCGACTATCAACCGCCTGGAATTATCCCTGGCATGGTTAAAGCCAACGTGGATGTTGTCGAGCAGATGGGCAACGAAATGGTTGTTTACCTGGAATCGCAGGGGACGACTTTCATTTCCCGTATGGATCCGCGCACCCGCGCCCGCGTAGGGCAAGCCATGGACGTGGTATTTAACATGGAGAATGTCCACCTGTTCGACGTGGACAACAAACTCTCCCTGGCTTATGAATACAAGGTTGCCAATCACGTCAAAGCATAACGCTTCTGGCGCTGTTAAGTTCACAGGCCGCCCGCACCGGGGCGGCCTTTTTGCTAAATCGGTCAAGCACTAGTGCAATCTCAGCATATCAGGCTTGAAGGCCGCCTGTAACTGGAAACTGCACTAGTGTGATTTTAACCTGGGGCTACTATAATTTTTAGACGATTATTTTATCCTGTCCACCAAGCCCCACCGGAGATTGGAATCGTATCGTGCAGATCACTGTTTATGAGCATAAGACCGTGTTTGAAGAACTTCAACACGAATGGAATAAACTGCTGCGCTGCAGCGCATCTGACCGGCTTTTTAGCACCTGGGAATGGCAGTCCACCTGGTGGGAAACGTATCAACCCGGCCAGTTGTGGGTGATTGCCTGCCGCGATGATGATGGCCGGCTGGTCGGCCTGGCCCCCTGGTTCATCGAGCAAAACCCGACACATGGCCGTGTCGTGCGTAGTATCGGCTGCGTGGAGGTAACAGACTATCTGGACATCATCATAGACACGGGTTATATCGAACCGGTTTTAAACGATCTGGCTCACTATGTCAGCGACTGCCGGGGTATGTTCGATGTCATTGACCTGTGCAATCTGCCGGAAGACTCGCCAGTCTATCTCCATTTCCCAGACATCCTTACCCAGCATGGTTTTGCCGTCACCGTCAAGCAGCAGGAGGTTTGTCCGGTCATTAAACTGCCCGGTGACTGGGATGTTTATCTCGATTCGCTGGATAAAAAGAACCGCCACGAGCTGCGCCGCAAGCTCCGCCGCGCCGATGCCGGTGATGTGAGCTGGTATATTGTTGGGCCATCACATCAACTCGACGAGGAAGTGGAGCGTTTTCTCACGCTGATGGCCGCCAGCCACCAGGAAAAGGCAGATTTTCTGCAAAATCCTCAAAACCTGGAATTTTTCAGAAAAATTGCGCCGGTCGCGTATCAAAACGGCTGGCTGCAATTGAACTTCTTGACCATAAACGGCCAAGCGGCGGCGACCTATCTGAATTTCGTCTACAACCGCCATGTGCTGGTCTACAACTCCGGTTTGCTGCCGGGAGAATATGGACATCTCAGCCCTGGCATTGTGCTGCTGGTCTACAATATCCGGCACGCTATCGAAAACAACGCCGTTGTGTTTGACTTTCTACGGGGAAACGAGGCTTATAAATATCGCATGGGCGCACAGGATACGCGCGTTTTTATGCTGAGGGCTTCATGACCATCCGACGCCTGGCCGTATTATGTGTGCATACCAGCCCGTTGGCGAGCCTGGGCGGAGAGAAAACCGGCGGCATGAATGTTTATGTGCGCGAATTTGCTTTAGAGTTTGCCCGGCGTGGCATTCACATTGACATTTATACCCGGAAAACTGCCCCCAAAATGCCAGTAGTTGACCACAGCCTGGGCGAAAATATCCGGGTTATTTATGTTCGTTCCGGGCCGGAGCGACCCTTAATCCCAGACGAGGTATTTCCCTATCTGTCGCAATTTACAGCCGGGGTGCTGGCTTTTTCCACTGCCGAGGACATCCGCTACGACGCGATCTACAGTCACTACTGGCTAAGCGGCTATGCCGCTTATCATCTGCGAGAAGTCTGGGGGACGCCGTTTGTCCAGATGTTCCATACCCTGGGGCATATGAAGAAGCGCATTGCACGCAGTCCGGATTCATCGTTAACCCCGGATACACGGATACACTATGAAACCAAAATTACCGGCTGGGCAAATTATATCATCGCCGCTACTCCCGCCGAGCAGTCTCAGCTTCTATGGTTGTATCGTGCCGACCGTCGCAAAATCGTGGTTATCCCGCCTGGCGTAAATACAGAGCATTTCCGGCCACTGCCATCGGCGCAGGCACGTGAGCGGCTGGGCATTCCGGCGCATCAAAAGCTGCTGCTTTTTGTCGGGCGTATCGAGCCGCTTAAAGGCGTGGATAACATTCTGCGCGCGCTGCATCTCATCTATCAGGCCAGACCCGATTTGCTCGACGATGCGCGTCTGGTGGTCATCGGCGGTGATGTGGCCGATTCAAACAATTACGAATTGACGCGCCTGAGACAGATGAGCGAGCAGTTTGGCCTGGCCCGCATTGTCGAGTTTGTGGGGGCGAAGGAACAACATCAACTCCCCTATTACTATGCTGCGGCGCTGGCGGTCATCATGCCTTCGGATTACGAGTCATTTGGGCTGGTTGCCCTGGAAGCGATGGCCTGCGGGGCACCGGTTATCGCCTCACAGGTCGGCGGGTTGGCGTTTCTCATCCAGGATGGAAAAACCGGATTCCTCGTCCCCGTGCGGGAACCCGCCGCCCTGGCCGAGCGAATCACATTTTTGCTGAACAACCCGCAGTTTCGTAGGAGTATGGGTCAGGCCGCCGCTGCCCTGGCGCAGTCTTATGGCTGGTCGGCGATTGCCGACCGGCTCCTTTCAGTTTTCGCCGGCGTCATTGAGCGACCGCGGCTCACCCACCATAAGCGTTCGGGATATTAGCCACCGCTGCGGCGATGTACGGTTCTTTTGACTGAATCTCGATGGCTTTTTCCTCATCCAGAACAACCTGCCCCCGGTAGTATAGTACATCATTAAACAGGTCGTAACGGTAGCGCCGGCTGACCCATCCATACTGTGGATGCTGGAAGGCTACATCAAAAACAATTGCTTCTTCTTCCAGCATAATTTTTTCGTCAAGAATCCAGACCGGCGCGAATTGTTCAAGATGCGGTTTGGTTTTACGGTCGCGCTGCGCGCGCAGGTTGTTTTGAGTATCCATCTTGTTTTTTGCTCCGATTTTTTCCATGTGATGAGGATTTACGATTACCGCATCGTATTGTAACGATTTCATGACCGCTTCGACAGGGTTCAAACAGAGTTGCCACAGACGGTTTTTCTGTGATGACCCAGCCTAGTTAGGCCGTAAATTTTGAGTATAATTCTCACGCTGCGAAGTGAGTGTTTTGAGGAGACTGTGCCGTTGCGTGAAATCATTCGTGTAGCCTGGGAACGACTGAAAGTGATTTCAGCCGTTGTGGGTGAAGCGCAGGCGCGTGGAATTGCCACGCTGTTTTATTTTACCGTTCTCGCTCCTTTCGGGCTGGCGTCCCGGCTGCTTAGCGACCCGCTCCGCCTGCGCCCTGAGCAGGCGAGCTGGGTGGCACGCGAACCCGTTTCGAATGAACTGGATGCCGCCAGGCAGCAAGGTTAGTTTATGTACATACTGGGCATTTCCTGCTTTTATCACGATTCGGCGGTGGCACTGCTCCAAGACGGCCAGTTGGTAGCCGCTGCGATGGAAGAGCGGTTCTCTCGCAAAAAGCATGATAACGGCTTTCCTCATAAGGCAATTGAGTTCTGCCTGCAAAAAGCCGGCATTCAGGGGGACGACCTCGATTACGCCGTATTCTACGAAAAGCCGCTGGTGAAGTTCGAACGCATTCTGCTGTCCACGCTGAACACATTCCCAAAATCCGGCGATGTCTGGCGCGATGCGATGACAACTTGGCTGAAGGAAAAACTCTGGATCAAAAACCTCATCCAGAAAGAAGTCGGCGTGCGTTATGACCGCGTGTTATTCTGCGATCATCATATGAGCCACGCGGCCAGCGCGTTTTTTGCCAGCCCATTTCGGGAAGCGGCAGTGTTGACGGTAGATGGTGTGGGTGAATGGACAACTACGACCCTCGGCACAGCGACCAGCACTTGGGACGGTGAAACGTCTGGCGGCTCAAACCAGATTACGCTGTTTCAGGAACAGCGATTCCCGCATTCGTTGGGGCTGCTGTATTCGGCATTCACAGCCTACCTGGGATTTCGCGTCAACAATGGCGAGTATAAAGTGATGGGCATGGCACCCTACGGGGAGCCGCGTTACCTGGACAGGGTAGAAAAACTGATAACCGTCAACCCCGATGATGGCAGCTTCCACCTTAATATGGATTATTTCAGCTTCCACCATTCCACGCAGCATACCTACAACCGGCGTTTTGTTGACCTGTTCGGCGAGCCGCGCACGCCTGAGTCGGAGTTTTTTACGATGGCGACCAATCCTGAGCGCGCCGCCGAAAAAGCCGCGATGGATGCCAATCAGCATTATGCCGACATCGCGGCCAGCATCCAGCGGGTGACGGAGGATACACTGATCGCCATCGCCCACTACCTGCACCGGCGCACGGGGATGAAAAACCTGGTGATGGCCGGCGGTGTGGCACTGAATACCAAAGCCAACTACCGTATTCTCTCCGAGACGCCCTTCGACGAAATTTATATTCAACCTGCTGCCGGCGATGATGGCGGCGCGCTGGGCGCGGCGCTGTGGGCTTACCATCTGGTGCTGGGGAAACCGCGCCGTTGGGTGATGCCCCATGCTTATTGGGGACAGGAATACACCGACGCCGAAAGTCGCGCATTTTTGGACTCAAAGGGTGTTGCCTACGAATCGTTTGAAGACAATGATGATCGCCTGCTGGACATTCTGGCTGATGCCCTCACGCAAAAGAAGGTGATCGGCTTTTTCCAGGGGGCTTTCGAGTGGGGACCGCGTGCACTGGGTAATCGCAGTATTCTGGCCGACCCGCGCAGCGAGGAAATGAAAGAGGTTGTCAACACGAAAATCAAGTTTCGAGAACCCTTCCGCCCCTTCGCGCCGGTCATCTTGCGCGAGCGCGCGCCGGAATATTTTGACTATCCCGACGTGGAAAAACACGAAGCCCCACGTTACATGCTGATGGTCAGCCCGATCAAACCGGATAAGCAGGATCAGATTCAGGCCGTTTGCCATATGGGGACCGGGCGCTTGCAAACCATCGAGCGCGAAACGAACCGCCGGTATTACGGTGTGGTAGAGCGTTTTGGGCAGGCGACGGGCGTTCCGATTGTGCTCAACACCTCGTTTAATTTACGCGGCGAGCCGATTGTCAGCTCCCCACGCGACGCTTTTAACACTTTTAGCAACAGCGACATAGACATGCTTGTATTGGGTTCGCTGCTGGTTCGCAAACCCGCGTAAGGAGGTTTTATATGCGTGACTTTCTGGCCCGTATGGGTATTCTCGGCGAACTGCTGACCTTCCTCTGGAAGCGCAAGTTATACTGGCTGATTCCGATGATTGTCGTTCTGATTGTCTTCGCCGTGCTTATCATTCTAGGCAGCAACCCAGCCACGCAGCCGTTCATTTATACGCTGTTTTAAATTGAGGGCTGCCGGATGGATAGAACATCACTGACACTGCTGATTGTGCTGGCGCTGATCGCCATTTTTTGCGTGCCGCTGGCGCGCACTTCAAGCCGCCGCGATAAAATATACGGCGGCGCAGCCGCGCTGATTTTCCATTTTGTCGGGGCCGCCAGTTATGTAGGTGTATTACCCTCGGCGCTGTTTGGTTCGTTTCTGGTCGGCCCGTTGGAACTGGGCATCCCGCTGGCGCTGGGTTTTCTGGGCATCACGTTGGTGTCGCTGCTGCTGTACGCGGTGTTCGAGCAGCCCGCGAAAGCCAAACGCCAGCCGGCAAAAGATCAGGGTTGGACGGCGGAGGATGCTTTAAAGTCCGGCCTGTGATGTTTCAACCTTCGATTATGGGTTCGCGCCTGTTCTCAGTCTCCGGCTCAGGTATCGTCGCGTCGAAACGCCGGTGTTCGAGGATAATACGTACCGAGCGATCATAGGTCAGGTAGTTCCAGGCCCAGTTCAGAAAGACGCTCATCTGGTTGCGGAAGCCCATCAGCCAGATGAGATGCAAACCAAGCCAGGCGACCCAGGCGACGAGCCCGGTTAGCTGCACGCGATAAAAAATCCAGGCCACCGCCCGACGGCGGCCAATTGTCGCCATGATGCCCCGGTCATGATAACGAAACGGCTGGAGCTCCCGCCCTTTTAGCCGGCATAGAATATTCCTGGCTGCCAGAATACCCTGCTGTTTTGCCACCGGAATCAACATAGGGTAAGGCTGACCGCGAAGGTCTTCCAGATAAGCCATATCGCCGACCACGTACACATCGTCATGCCCCGGCAGTTCCAGCGTCGGCAGCACCGGCACGCGCCCACCGCTCTGGAGTTCAACGCCTAGCATTTGGGCGGTCGGCGATGCTTTGACGCCTGCCGACCAGACCAGCGTGCAGCCTGAGATGAAACGCCCGCTCTTGAGGAACACGCCTTCTTCTGTCACGTTTTCTACCGTTTCACCAAGCATCAGTTCCACGCCCAGTGACTTTAGCTGCTCGTAGGCGGCTTTTTGCAGGCGTTCCGGGTATGTCCCTAATAAATGATCTGCCGCTTCAACCAGGACAACACGTGCCGTTAAATTCTGCGCGTCGGAGAACTCCTCGCGCAAGACGTGGTTATACAGCTCGTACAAAGCGCCGGCTGTCTCCAACCCGGTTGGCCCGCCGCCGACAACGATCAGCGTGGTCAGCGCCTGCCGGTAAACCGGGTCTTCCGTCCATAATGCGCGTTCAAACAGCTTCAGGATGTGGTTACGCAGGATAACCGCGTCGTTCAGGTCTTTTAACCCAAACGCTCTCTGCTCCAATTCGCGGATGCCGAAGTAGTTAGTCACGCTTCCGGCGGCGACGATCAAATAATCGTACTGCTCGCGCCGTTCCTGACCGTTTGTTTTGACGGTGATGCATTTGTCTGCGCGGTTGATCGCTTTCACTTCGCCTAACAGAAAACGCACGTTGGGTCTGTTTCGGAAGATACCGCGCGTGGGATAAGCAATATCGCTGGGATCAAGCGCGCAGGTCGCCACCTGGTACAGCAGCGGCGTGAAAGTATGGAAGTTCTGGCGATCAATCAGCAGAACGTCTACCGCCTGTTTCGCCAGCGTTTTCGCCGCATATAAACCACCAAAACCGGCGCCGATGATAACGACTTTCGGGCGCATATCCCACTCTCCCTGATTATGCTCATCATTATCATTATAACTCATTTGTGAAATTTTGCACGATATGCTCAGCAAACACTCATCTAGGACGGACGCAACATTCCCATCGGCTGGCATTTTGATTACAATCAGGTTTGAATTCGATTTGAAATTTTAGAGCGGGTACATGTACATATGGACGAGATGACCAGCGCCGAGCAAGTTGTTCAGCAGGCAACTCAGTTAACCGCGACCAATTTGCGTAAATTGGTCGCCGAGGCCAGCCTGCATGAAAACACCTCTCATGTATCCGTTCCTGAGAGCGAAGAATTAATTGATCTCATATCCCAGATTTTGCCGGCAGGTAATGTTGTGGGGTTCGTCTTTAACGGCCTGCTCCATGTTAAAGAGCGCAAGCTGCCTGCTGCCGAGGGACGCGCTTATTTTAATTCTTTGTTTAAAGGGCTGGCAATCGTTCGGAACAATGCCTTTTATCGCATGATGTTCGCCGGCCCGGCGACCGTCCTGGCCGGTTTTACTTTTTTGCTCCAGCTCGCCGGCGCCACACCGGAAGATTATCTGCCGGAGGGCGCATGGCAGTTTTACGTTGAGTTTGGCCTGCGCGAGGATGCCGCCCGGCACAACACCGAGACTGTTGGCTTCCAGCAGGCGATTAAGCTGATGCGCCCTGCCCCATCGGATGCCGAACAGCTGACCGCCTGGGTATTGGCCGCCATGTGGCTGATTCGTGATTATCATTATCTGCTGGGGAGTGTGTGGGAAGAAAATGTCCGCCTGGCATTGATGGAGCAGACAACCGGCCTGCCCCGGCTGCATCGCACCTGGGAAAAAATACGCCCCTTTAAAGTTCCCGATGCTCTGTCGCAGCAGATCAGCATACCGGCTTACCGCCGCCAACGATTCGATAGTTTTTGTGCAGAACAGCTTGCCCAGGTCGGCAGCGAGCAGCGGCTCCGTTTTGAAGAAATCTGGAATGATCCCGCGCGGCAGGCACAGCGCGCAGCTGATATGCAGGCTTATATCAGGCAGCTTTCGATTCTCTCATATCTTGAACCGGGCGAATACAGCGAACAGCGTGTGCCTATCCGCAGCGCCGATCTTCATGTGGGGATAATCCACAAAGATACTTACTATTTGCTCAAATTCGTTGACCCCACTACCCCAACTGCCCAGCCGCTCATCCACGCTCAGGTTGAATCTCTGCTGCGTACTAAGGAGCATCAGCCCGCACAGGCTGACCGGGTGCTGCTTGCCGCACCCCGCGCCGTGCAGCAGGATTTACGCCGACTGTTAGGGCCGGCTCAACAGCCCCTTAAGGCGCTGCAAACCGCACCGATCATCATCAATTGGGACCAGACTTCGGCAGCCCAGCCGCTTAATGTCATCCGGCGCGGACGGCGGGGTATCGGCGACCATGCTTTGACGATCTTTCGCACGGACAGCAGTATGGTATTCGACTTTTCGCATATCTATTTCGATGGCCCCTGGGCGATGGCGACTGCCGAGATGCTGACCAATCAGGCGATTTATTACATCGAACAGCGCGCCTATGCGCTCGGTTCGCGCCCGCATCTGGAACAGCCAGTCATGCTGGATTTAAGCAGTTCGCCCAGGCTGGAGCGTGCAGCTCAAAAACTGTCACCGCCGGTCAATCACCTCAGTGCGGAAGCAGCAGTAAATATTGCGCCGATAACCGATCTGCGGCGGTTATTAATTCGCCGCACCCGTCCGCCTATTCACCTCACGGTTAACGATCTTCTGGTTTTGCACCGCGTGATATTCAACCAGCGTTATAAGCCTGGCGTTCGTTTGCAGCGCGCGCTGGATGATCTGCATAAAAAAACCGATGGTAAAAATCTGGCGCGTATGGTCGAAGATATGCTTGTGAATTTAGGGCAGTCCAACCCCTCGCTTTTAATACCGATTGACGCCACCCATACCAATCCGAAAGACCGCCTGTTTCCAAGCACTTTCCGCAACCCGTTTGTGGACTTTTTCCCCATGCACGAGGAACTTCTGCGCCTGCTGAATCTGGTTGGCAGCAAAACAACCAGAAAGGACGAAGCGGTTCACCTGTTTCACAGAGCGCGTGCCGATTACGTCAGCGTGCTAGATGCCTTCAGCCGGGTTATGCGCCGCTACCGCCAGATCGCTATGGACGGTCAGAGTATGAGTACCACCGCCATACGCCTGATCGCCGGTCTGCCTGGCTCGATGCAGAAAATGATGGATGATATTCCGGGACGATTTGCGTTTATCAATGAAGCAATCAAAGGCGAGGAGGTTTTCAGCAACGTTGGACAGGTGACGCCGGGTTCATCCATCTCGCGTTTTTCCAGCGCCAAAGATGATAACGATAAAAAGGTGCTGGTATGGGGTATCATGACCGATAATCACAACCGGCTGCGTATTACCCTGCGCGATTTTCGCCCGCCAGTGATCGCCCTGGCGCAGGCCGGATATGAGACAGTTGCTCAGGCTGTCACGCAGGATTTTCTCGACCGTTTTATGGACGATTTGCTGGCTTTTGTCGGCGAGGTTCATGCGGTGCTGGCCGGTCCCAAAGCCTGAAGCTGGCTGTTGGGAATGCGGCTCGAATCTGGCGCTTAATTAATGTATGATTGGCGTTAATCAAGCGAACTCATCACGGCAAAGGATAAATGAATATGCCCCGCGCCCTGTTAAGCGTTTACGATAAAACCAACCTGGTGAAATTCGCCTCGGCCCTGATCGAAATGGGCTGGGACATCGTGGCTACAGGAGGCACAGAACAGCTTTTACGGAGTTCTGGCATTACCGTTGTAGCGGTCGAAACTCTTACGGGGATGCCGGAAATGCTGGGCGGTCGCGTCAAAACGCTGCATCCTGCCGTTCATGCCGGCATCCTCGCTAGAGATAAACCGGAAGACCTGGCGAGTTTAGAGCAGTTTGGTTATGCGCCGATTAATATGGTTGTCTGCAATCTCTATCCGTTTCAGGAAACCACTTCGCAGATCGGCATCACGCTGCAAGATGCCATCGAACAAATTGACATCGGCGGCGTAACACTGCTGCGCGCGGCGGCTAAAAACTTCTTTCATACAATTGTGGTCTGCGACCCTGAAGATTATGCTAAAGTGGCCGCCGAGTTGAAAGCAACCGGTAAAGTTGAGTTAGCCACGCGCCGCAAACTTGCCGTCAAAGCGTTCGCTCATACCCGCGACTACGATACCGCGATACACGCCTTTTTATCCCAAGATGTTGTTCCTAGTTTGACCCCGACCGACCTGCCCCAGCATCTTTCGTTAGGGATGCAGCAGGTTGAGGTGCTGCGTTATGGCGAGAATCCTCATCAATCAGCCGCTTATTACAGCCGCGTTGCCCGCTCTGGGCCGCTTGGTGGCGCTTTGTTAGGCGGCAAGCAGCTTTCGTACAATAACATTCTTGATCTCGACGCGGCCTGGCGGGCGGTGAGTAGTTTTTCTGAACCAACTGTTGTGATTGTCAAACATCTTAATCCAATTGGGGTTGCCAGCGCGCCGACCCTGGCAGAGGCGTACCCGCTGGCGCTGGCTGCCGATGAGGTGTCGGCGTTCGGTGGGGTGATTGCCGTTAATCGCCCGGTTGACGATGCTTTTGTAAACGCGCTGGGCAGTTTATTCGTGGAGGCGATTGCTGCCCCAGGGTATTCCTCATCGGCGCAGGCTCAACTGCTGGCCGTTCGTAAAAACTGCCGCCTGCTGAGCGTCCCGCAGCCGTTCACAGGAAACGAACTGGAAATTCGCAGCGTGCTTGGCGGCGTGCTGGTGCAAAGCGCCGATACCGGCGACCCCGAAGCTACCACGCTCAAAACAGTCACCGAGCGAATGCCGACATCCGAAGAATTGGAGATGCTCCAGTTTGCCTGGAAAGTCGTTCAGCATGTTCGATCTAATGCGATTGTTCTGGCAGGAGCGAAGGCAGTGGTTGGCGTGGGCGGCGGGCTGCCCAGCCGCGTGGATTCGGTGCGTCTGGCAATCACCAAAGCCGGCGATCGTGCTAAAGGCGCGGTGATGGCGTCCGATGCGTTTTTCCCATTCGCCGACGGCATTCAGGTGGCGGCAGAGGCTGGGGTGACGGCGGTCATTCAGCCAGGGGGATCCATCCGTGATAAAGAGGCTATTCAGGCTGCCAATGATGCCGGCATGACGATGGTTTTCACCGGAGTCCGTCATTTTCGTCACTAGTCACTAATGGATAACCGGAAAAGAATGAGCCTGATAGACAGACAGTGAGGCTTTAGAGTTTATCCGTAAACACACCAGACAGTGGGCTGAAGCCCACTGTCCACTCAGGGTCAGGCATAGGTCTAATTGGTTTATCCATAAG
>JAPKMO010000126.1 GCA_026645945.1 Anaerolineae bacterium | reverse complement strand
CCTACCCGCGAAACGGCCTTTATCGAACCACAATGACCTTTTGAAAACCCATTAAGCTTTCATATGCGATTGCCCTAAACACCGGGCCATCAGTTCTGGCAGATACGCATATAATCCAGATCGAAGCGGATGGGCGTGTCGTCCGCCGCTGCCGAGCCGAAAAAGACGAAACGACCCTCCGGCCAGGTGCGGTCTACCACCGTATTGACGTACTCGCCGTTGATGTAAAAATCGAATGTGTCCTCACGGATGTCCACGCGCAGGGTATTGGCGACGCCGTCCCCCAGGCGAACGGCGCGGCTGGGCGACCAGCGCACCAGATCGTTGTAGCGGCTGTTTGACCAGCGGGCGATGTAATACTGGCCGGTGCTGCTAATCATGAAGGCCAGGAAGCCGTTTTCGTTCTGGTAGCGCAGCCAGATACCCGTCCGCACCGAAACATCCGGCGTAAAGCGTTGGGCGCGCACCACCGCTTCAACACGGGCGCTGCGGAAGAAAAAGCCGCGCAGGCTGCCCCAGGTGGTGGACTCGCTGCCGCCGGCCCCTGTGCCGATACGAAGCTGATAGGCATCCTCGACCATTTCCGCCACCGAACGGCTGCCGGCCCCCACGAACCAGTCGTTAAACGAGCGCCCCCCGGTGAATTCATCTTCGAGGATTACGCGGCAGTCCGGCGACAGCACCCGTTCGGCGGGCAGCGTGGGCTGCGGCTGCGGCCTGCCGGCTTCGACGGGCGCGACAAAATAGGTTTTATCGCCCTCGGCAATCCAGCCTTCCAGCACCCCGCCGCCATAGCTGATTTTGAACCAGGCCAGCCCGTCCGCGCAGACCGGGCCTTCCAGGACGCGAAAACGTTCGTTGACCTGAATCTGGTCAATGCGTCTGCCGTTCACGCCGGGGCCGCTGCGGACGTTCACCGGGCGCGGGTCTTCCGCCCGGACGAAACCCTCAACGCCGGGGGACAGCTGCGACGGCAGCGCGCCGGGACAGCTCACCAGCGGCGGCAAGGGCGGCGGCGGGGGTGGCAGCGTGCGTGTCGGCGAAGGGAGCGGGAGCAGCGTGGGCGTATGGGTTGGGACAGGCGTCCAGGTCGGCACGGGCGTATTCGTCGGCGTATCGGTCGGTGTGGGCGTGCTGGTGGGCGTGCTGGTAGGCGTGTCGGTGGGCGAAGGCGTCCACGTCGGCGTATCGGTCGGTGTGGGCGTGCTGGTGGGCGTGTCGGTGGGCGAAGGCGTCCACGTCGGCGTGTCGGTCGGTGTCGGCGTGCTGGTAGGTGTGTCGGTGGGCGAAGGCGTCCACGTCGGCGTGTCGGTCGGTGTGGGCGTGCTGGTGGGCGTGTCGGTGGGCGAAGGTGTCCACGTCGGCGTGTCGGTCGGCGCGGGGGCGACCGGAATCACATCCGGGTTTCCCGCAATGCTCACCAGCGAAGCCGAAGCCACAATCCAGCCCAGTGTGCCGTCCGGCAGCAGCACCTGATACCACGCGCCGTCCTCGCTGATGCCCCGGATGTCCAGCAGATCGCCCGCCTCCAGCGACAGAACCGCCGGGTAAATTGCGCCGGGGCCAAGCCGCGCGGCGATGCTGCCCCTCAACATGCGGGCGGCAGGCGTGGCCGGGGTCGGCGTATAGGTAATGGTGGGCGTATAGGTGGGCGACGGCGTGCGCGTGGGCGTGTCGGTCGGTGTGTCGGTGGCTGTTGGTGTGTTGGTGGGCGTATCGGTCGGCGACGGCGTGAATGTTGGTGTCGGTGTGTCCGTCGGCGTGCGGGTGGGCGTATCGGTCGGCATGGGGGTGGCGGTAAATGTCGCGGTCGGCGTGTCCGTCGGCGTGTTGGTGGGTGTATCGGTGGGTGAAGGCGTCCACGTCGGCGTGTCGGTCGGCAGCAGGGCCAGCGCCGCCGCCGTCCCGGTGATGGCGGCTTCGGTCTGCCGGGCGGCTTCCTGCGCGTTGTTCCCGCCGGACAGCAGCGCCAGCGCCGCAGCGGCCAGCACGACCAGAATCAAGCCCACCGCGCCCCAGACCAGCGGGCTGCGTCCGCTAATCCGCCGCAGTTGCTCGGGTACAGGCGGCGCAGTGGTATCGCCGCGCGCGCGGGGCGGCATCGGCGCGGTCGTCGGCGCGTCACCCGGCGGGGCAGCAGCGCCGGAGGCCGGCGTCACGGTCGGCGCATCACCGATTGGCGCGGGCGCGGGGCGCGTCGGCAGCGGCGTGGTGAAAAAGCCGGTCGGCAGCCCCTCCTGGCCGCGTATCGCCTGCTCAAAAGCCAGCGCGAAGTCGCGGGTAGAGGGGAAACGCTCGCCGGCGGCTTTCGCCATCGCCCGGTCAAGCACCGGTTTGATGGTTTCCGGCAGGTCTTCCCGCCAGAAGCGCACCGGCGTCGGCTCCTCATTGAGGTGTTTGTTCATCAGGGCATAGGGCGTATTGGCCTCGAAAGGCAGCCGCCCGGTGAGCATGGTATAGGTCAGCACGCCCAGCGCGTACTGGTCGGTGGCCGGGGTGACGCTTTCGCCGCGCCACTGCTCCGGGGCCATATAAGAGGGCGTCCCCATCGCTATGCCGGTTCCGGTCAGGGCGCTGGTGGCGGTCGTTAATTTGGCGATGCCAAAGTCCACCAGAAACGGGCTGCCCTGATCGTCGAACATGACATTATTGGCTTTGATGTCGCGGTGGATGACGCCTTTGGAATGGGCATAATCCAGGGCGCTCGCCAGCGCCCGTATCACGCTGGCCGCCTCGGATAACGACGGCAGCCCCTTGCCGGACTTCAGCCGGTTGTTGATGCGCTCCGCCAGCGAGCCGCCGGTCAGCAGGCGCATGACCACGTAGCTGAGGCCGCCCGATGTGCCGTAATCGTATACCGGCACGATATGGGCGTGTTCCAGGGCGGCGGCGGTCTGCGCCTCGCGGGTAAACCGTTCCAGATAACCGGCGTCGGCGGCCAGCGCCGGCGGCAGGATTTTGACGGCTACTTCGCGGCGCAGGCTGGGCTGGTAAGCCCGGTACACCGCGCCCATGCCGCCCGCGCCGAGCATGTGCCGCAGCTCGTACTGGCCGAGTTTTTGCCCGGCCAGGCTGTCCAGGTTGGCCGTAACCGGCGTCACGCCGGAGATAAGCTGCGAGGAAAGCGGTTTCTGCCGCCAGGCGGCGGTGTTTTCCACCATGCGCGCCAGTGTTTCGATGGCTTGCGCGATGTTGGTGTTTTGCAGGTCGAAAATGTACACTCCGTCCCGTTCCAGCAGGGCGCGCACGTGCGGTGTGGGCGCTTTTTCCGGCGGGATGGGCGTGTAACTTTCCTGAAAAACCGGGATCATCGGTTTGTCCAGCCGGTGGGCATGTTCGATCTCGTAGCGCACCCACTCGGACTCGAAGGTTGTGCCGGCGACCAGACAGATGAACACGTCGGCGCGCTCAACCGCCGCCCGCAGATGAGCAGGGAAGGTTTCGCCGCTTTCCGGCGGGCGCTGGTGGACTTCCAGCCCCTGGGCGCGCAGGCTGTCCGCAGCGCGGGCCGCCAGGTCGGCGCTGGGCGTAGATTGGTAGCTGATGTAAACGCTGGTCATAGGCTGCCCGTGTTCCCGGCGTTTGGATTCGTTATTCAGTATAGATGATGTGCCGTTTTCTCACCAACGGTATTGATTAATTTTTCACGTAACAGGTAGGTTTGGGGGCGTTTGTTGTGCCGGAGGTGTGGCAGAATAGAGCCATTCACCAGTTATTGGCAGAGGGACGATGAGCGACTCCACCGGCTACGAGCGTTTTTTATCCGCCTACCAGGACGACCAGCCGCCGCCCTGGGACTCCGGCATCGTGCCGCCGGAAGTGCGCGCCCTGGTCGAAGGCGAAAGCCCGCTGCCGCCGGGTCGCGCGCTGGACGTAGGCTGCGGCACGGGCGTCAGTTCGGTTTATCTGGCGCGGCACGGCTGGTTGGTGACAGGCGTGGACTGGGTTGAAGCCGCCCTGGAACGCGCCCGCGAACGCGCGCGGCGGGCCGGGCTGCCCGCCGACAATCCCCTGTTCGCGCGCGACGATGCCGCCGCGCCGGGCTTTTTGCGCGACCATCCGCCGGTTTCGCTGTGGCTGGACGTGGGCTGTTTACACTCTTTTTCGGCGGAAGCCCGCGCGATGTATGCCGGTCATGCGGCGCGGCTGGTACAGCCGGGCGGGACGCTGCTGCTGTACGCCTGGGGCCGGCACGCGCGCGACGGCCAGGAACGCGGCCTTTCGCCGCAGGATGTGGCGGCGCTGTTCGCTCCGGCCTTCACCGTCGCCGCCGTCCAGCACGGCCAGGAAGCCACCGACCAGAGCAAACCGTCAGCGTGGTATATACTCCGGCGGCGGTAATCACAGTCCTGCCGTGCAGCGGTTTATCGAGTATAATGAAACTATAATCTGCATCAAATGTTCTATCTTGGCTGGTCTAGCTCATGGCAAAATCATCGCGCACCGGAGTTCAGAATTACCCGCGCATCCAGGACAAAAACAGCTCTTATTACGACTGTCTGGATGATTCAACGCTTGTTCCGCATCAAGGCAAAATTCTGCCTGAAGAACTGCAATCGCTCATTCGGAAAGCCATTATGACGGCCAACCGAAAGTCCAGCCGCGAGATTCTCTCTATTCCGACGGATGCGACACCGGAACAGATCGCGGCGATTTACGAGCGTGAGGGGCGGGAATTGTTCAAGTATTTCAAGAAATACGTTGGAGACCCAGCCTCGACCGCCCACCAGATTTATGGCAAACATTATCGCGCCGTAGGTATTGAACAGTTTCGTAATCGAACGCTGCAAAAAGAGCGCATGAACTCCGGTTGGCGCTATCAATTTCTTGCGGTGGACTGTGCGCGCCAATCAGGGCGTTTTCGGAGCGTGTCGGACATCGGCGCGGCAGAGGGCGACTTTAACGCGATTATCGAGTTTCGGAATCCTCAGCTTGACCCGCTGCGTCTGTATGTCTCGGTTAAGAATCGCAGCAATACTCTCGGTGGACAGGATTGGCCGAAAGCGATTGAAGCCCTGGAGCGGGTTGCCAAAACCGATAAAAACGCTGTCGGGCCTTACTGCTGCGTGTTTGGCATTGCAATGGATAGAGGGACACGGTACATCAAGCGTGAGCAGAAATCCAAACTTCCACATTCGGTCAATACTGAAGTCTGGCTATCCGATTATTTCTGGCCGTTTTTCTCGAACTACAGTTATGAAGAAATCATGACAATGGTGTTAGATGTTTTGATCTCATCGTATGAGGCTGAAAATCTATCAACTGAGATTGAGATTCCAGATGCGCTGTTAAACTCGTTTGGCGCTGCTTGTGCCGGAGCAGAATTGGTTGATGAAAACGGATACTTCAATGATCCCTACCGTCTCGTCCGTTTCTTTGTGAATAAATAGTGGTGTGAGTATGAACTCGGACATGAAAACAACGACGGTGAAAAACCTCTATACAACCTGCGAAATCATTCACGCTGACAGCCGACAGGCGCTAAAAGCCTTCGAGGGGCAGGTTGATTTAATCGTCACGTCGCCGCCCTATGCCGACGCCCGGCACAAACATTACGACAGCGTTCACCCGGACGAATTTGCCGACTGGTTCATGACATTTCACGAGCCGTTCTGGAACGCGCTTAAACCGACCGGAAGCCTGGTCATCAATATCAAGGATAAAGTGGTGGATGGCGTGCGTCATCGGTACGTGTGGCGCACGCTTGAGGCGCTGGCCGATAAGGGCTGGTTCGCCATTGATGATTATATCTGGCACAAGACCAACCCCATGCCCGGTTACTGGCCCAACCGCCTGCGCGACGGATGGGAATACTGCTTCCATCTGGCGAAGTCCAAAAAGCCCTATTTTAATGCCGACGCGGTGCGACAGCCGATTGGTGATTGGGTGGACTCGCGTTTGAAGAACCTGGGCAAAAACGATTTGAGCCGCCACAATTCGGTGAACAACAGCGGCTTCGGACGTAACATTTCCAGTTGGGTGGACAAAAAGACCGTCCTACCGACCAACGTTTTAAGTCTGGCTGTCGTGGGCAAAAACAAAGGACATCCCGCCGTTTTTCCGGTGGATTTGCCGCTGTTTTTCATCAAACTGCTGTGTCCCGAAGGCGGCCTGGTGGTTGACCCGTTCGGCGGCAGCGGCACAACCGGACTCGCTGCGCTGACGCTTGGGGTGCGGTCGGTGCTGATTGACAACAACGCCGACTACGTTCAGGAAGCCATCAAGCGGCTGCAAGGCGGCGGCGCGGTCGTCTACCACAACGGCGCGCCTCTATAGGCCGGAAATCGCCCTGCCGTTTACCCCCAGTACGCCCTGGCGCGCAGATGCAGAATATGGCGTTTGATGAGCAGCGCCTCCGAGCCGCGCGCGCCGCTGGCCGCCAGAAAACGCTGGTAGTCGCCCACCGCCCCGGCATAATTCCCCATGCGTTCCAGCAGTTTCGCGCGGTCGAGCAGGATGTCCGGCTGCTCCGGGGCTAAACTCAGCGCGGCATCATAATCGGCCAGCGCGCCTTTCAGGTCGCCTTGCTGGCGCAGGGCTTCCGCCCGGCTGAGATAACCCGCCGGCAACTGCGGAGACAGGCGGATAGCTTCGTCAAAGTCGCCGATGGCGCGCGCCACACTGCCCAGCAGCATGTGAATATCACCGCGCCGGTTGTAGGCCGGGGCGAAATCCGGCTTCAGGCGAATCGACTCGCTCAGGTCGGCCAGCGCGCCGTCCAGGTCGCCCAGGTACGCGCGCGCCGATCCCCGGTTGAAGAACAGCTCGCCCTGGGTATTATCCAGTTGAACGGCTTTATCAAAATCGTCCAGCGCGCCTTTGTAATCTTCCAGGCGCATCAGAACAATCCCGCGATTGTTGCGGGACATAACGTGGTCGGGGTCGAGGCGAACGGCATCGTCAAAGTCTTCAAACGCCCGCTCCAGATCGTCCTGGGCGAGGTAAATCATACCGCGCTGGTTGAGCGCGTCTATAAAGCGCGGGTTCAATTTGATGGCTTTGTTCAGGTCGTTTAGCGCCTGGCGCAGTTTGTTTTTCTGGATGGACTGCCGGGCGCGGTCGAGCAGTTCCTGCGCCGTCAGTGAAGGCTGCTCCGCGCGGCGCGCCGATTTTTTCGCCATGCCAACTCCTTGTTCGTGATGGATAGCATAACGAATTTTAAGCCGGACGGCTACCGGCAGGGGCGGCAGAACAGGCCGCCGCATCAAAAATGGATAGGTAAAAGTTTAAGAATTGATTATGATTGGGATAATTTTCACAAATCCTTATTGACTCTTTGCACAAACTGGCTATATAATGCAGTTGAACATTGGAAAAAATTCAAATGCCAGTCATCGGGAAAATTCCCGTTTTGAACCAGAGGAGTGCCAATCGTGTATATCAGTTATCTGCTCGCCAAGACCATTCAGAATGACCACCTGCGCGAAGCCAAACAGAACCGCCTGGTGCGGTTGATGGACCGCAGCAAAAAGACCCAGGACGCTAAAAAGGGTCGCAAGTAAATTCCTTGCCCGGTTATGGGCGTGAAGCGAAGAACGTCTCTTTTCCCCCCAACACCGGCAGAGCGGTAGAAACTGGTCTACCGCTCTGCTGTTTTTTCAGGGTAGAACGACAGCTCACAAACGGGTTATAATCGTCATAACGTTATTTGCCGGCCTAAATATTAAAATGTCTGACTCCGAGCGCAAAGCGCCGCCTCCAAAACCGATCCCCGAATTCGTGGTGAACGATTTAGAAACGTTAAGGGTGCTGGCCGACCCGCTCCGAATCCAGATCATCGAACTTGTCACTCACCAGCCGCGCACCGTCAAGCAGGTGGCCGCCGACCTAGAACTGCCGCCGACCAAACTGTACTACCACATCAAACAGCTTGAAGAACGGGGTTTGATCCGGGTAGTGGATACGCGCCTGGTTTCCGGCATTGTGGAAAAACAGTACCAAGCCAGCGCCTTCAGCTATCACGTCAATAAAGCCCTGTTTTCGCCGACCAGCCCCGCCGGCAAAGAGGGTTTAAACGTGATGCTGACGGGTCTGTTCGAGGACACCCGTGCCGATATTCAGGAAAGCGTGGCCGAAGGCGCGATTGACCTGTATGCGGAAGAAGACGGCGACCGACCGATCAGCCGGACGTTGATGATGGCGCGTAATACGCTGTATTTAGCGCCCGACCGCGCCGAGGAGTTTTACCGGCGGCTGCGCGGCCTTATGCGGGAATTTGTGACCGGGGACGAGGAACATTCCGCCGAAAAGCGCGTTTACGGCCTGTTGATCGCCCTGTATCCCACCACCCGACCCTATGGCCGCGAGGAAGATGAAAAAAAGATTAACCGGGAATGACATTCGTCAGGTAGTAACATGACAAAAGTCACTCCGAATCGCGCAGTTTTCGAGTCAAAATAAAATCAGCGTACAGAAAGTAAGAGAGCTAATTTAGAGTTCCACAAAGATTAACTTTCAGAGGCCAGCATTAAAGCCTCTCTTCACTCTAAAAAGAGGTTTATAGAATAGGATTAGCGGACGTCCCCCCAGGGGGCGTCCGATTTATTTGGGGCGATTTATTCATCGCCGGCGGTTGAGGTTTGCGCTCGCAGGTCGTTTTCGACGTTTTGTATGCTTTCGCCTTTTTGCAGGCGCTCGGCGGCTTCGTGGTAAGTCTGCCCCAGGTCTACGCCCGCGCTTTCGCCCACCTGCTGGAACAAACTGCCGATTTCCCGCGAATCGCCACCTTCTAACACCGACAGCATCTCGCCGGACGACAGATTCGCCAGGTTGGGCGATGGCCGCGCGATGCTGACCCGGCGAATGAGGCGTGTCAGGTCGCTGCTGCCGCAGTAAGTGCAGGACGGTGTGGCTGCGTCGTAATCCTTATAGGATTTATAAAAGAGCGCGAAGGCGCGCCCACACTGTTTGCAGCGATAATCATAACTCGGCATAATTCACCCTGGTTGCCCGTCATCTCTGACGGGAATTATAGCGAGAGAACGGCTGATGCCTATGGACAACCCGCAGCCCGAACGCCGCCCACACCCCCTGGAGCGCCGCCCCACCCCGCCCCCGGAGCAGCCGCCGCGCCAGCGGGTGATGCTGCACATCCCGTCGGTCAGGCCGACCGCGACTTATATCCTGGTGCTGCTGAACATCGCCATTTTTGCGCTGCGGGCGGTGTCGTCGGAGGTGGACGCGAGCCTGTTCCTGTGGGGCGCAAACCATCCCCCCGATGTGCTAATCGGCGGCGAGTATTACCGGCTGCTCAGTTCGATGTTCCTGCACGCCAGCATTTACGATTTCCGGGGCGGTTTCGCGCCGGCCAACAGCCTGCACCTCATTTTTAATATGTACATCCTGTACGCCGTCGGCACGTCGTTGGAGCGGTTGTTCGGCCACGCGCGGTTTATAATCGTTTATCTGCTGGGGGGCTTGGCCGGGTCGGTACTCAGCACGCTGCTGGGCAGTTTTGAAAGTTATTCGGTCGGGGCGTCCGGCGCGGTTTTCGCCGTCCTGGGGGCAGAGTTTGTGTACCTGCACCATCACCGCCGGCTGATGGGCGAAGCCGGGCGCGCGCGCCGTCAAAGCCTGCTCACCTTCGGCATCGTCAACCTGCTGTTCGGCCTGGCGTCGTCGCTGCCGGGCAGCGCCATGCGGATTGACAACTGGGCGCACATCGGCGGTCTGGCTGGCGGCATGACGCTGGCCTGGTTCATCAGCCCCATCCTCACGCTTAGAATGCACCCCGACCATCCCGGCGAGATTTTAGGCGAGGATACCAACCCGCTCGGTAAACGTTACTGGGTGGTTTCGGTTTACGCCACCGTGTTAGTTGTCCTGGTGTTCATCGGCGTGTTCCTGGCGCGCCGCTAAAGCCTGCTGGGCCTGTTCCAACTGCCAGCGCAGCAGGGCGATCTGCTGGGCGGTTTCCTTGTTTTCCTGCGCCAGCCGGGTGAGGACGGTGGAAAAATGCAGCAGGATGAACAGGATGAACACCACTGCCACCAGGAACAGAGCGCTGGGTGGGTAGAAGATGCCCACCAGCCCGGCCAGCACGTCCAGCAGCGGGCGCGACAGGCTGAGGACGATTAAAACCACCGCCGTCGCCAGCCACAGCAGCGAATATTCCTCCCGCAGCTTGCGCCGCCGAACCAGTTCCAGCACAAACACCAACGCCGCTACCGACGCCCCCAGGCCGAAAATCATCGCGCGATCCAGCATAACACCTCCGAATTCACGTCGAACAATGATTACCATTCTAATCCGGTTCGGCGCGAGATGGACGGCGTAAAACCGGAGAAAATGGGCGTATAATGAAAAATAAAGGAGGTGCGCGATGTTTTGGAAGAATCTTCAGAATGTCGTTGTAACCGTCGTGCTGGCCGGCGCGCTGGCGATTTTTATCCTCAACCTGGCCGCCAACCCGCAGCTCCTGGATTGGGTTCTGCCGGTGACAATCGGTGTTATCGCCGTCCTGTGGGTGCTGTCCAGCCGGCAAACGCGGCACAACTAAAGCGGCGTTTCACCACTTTTTAATCTCGTCCTGCGTCACCTTGCCGACGACAAAACCAACCACCGCGCAGATCATCAAACCCAGCAGGCCGAGGATTTTCCAGTCGCCGGGCAAAAAGACCTGTTTCGCCGGTGATTTTGCATAATCCCCTCTTTTCCGTTCGAGGGGCAGGGCTGCCCCTACGCCGGCACTGCCGCCGAATACAGCGCCTGTTTTAAACTTTCCACGTCGTTAAACGGCCCCTGGTCGTGCAGCACCACGCCGCTTCGCAGTTGAAGCTGGCTGGACTCGTGGGCGGACTGGGTTTTGTCGCGGTCGCGGTAAAAATACTCGCGCGAGAGCCGCACCCGGTTTTCAACCCGCTCGCGGATGGTATTCACCTTGTCCGGCGCGGTCAGAATCAGAAAGTCCTCAGCCCCCAGGTGGCCGATAAAATCGTCCTCGCTGCCGTGTTCGCGCACGGCGTTGCGTACCATCAGCGTGACGGCGCGCAGTACATCGTCGGCGGCCACGAAGCCGTACAGCTCCCGAAAGTCCGACAGGCCGGTCATCGAAAGCAGCAGCGCGGCCCAGTTCTGGTCGCTGTAAAGCAGGCCGGTCAGCCGTTCCTCCACCAGCTCACCCTCCGGCAAATCCGTCACCGGGTTAGAAAGGCTCTGGCGGGCGGCGCGGGCGATGGCGTTGCGAACGCGCAGGCGCAGTTCCTGAATATCGAACGGTTTGGTGATGTAATCCACCACGCCCAGTTCCAGCCCTTGCAGTTTATCCACCCGGTCGCGTTTTTCGGTCAGGAAGATGATGGGCAAATTCTGGGTGCGGCGCTGGGTGCGAAGCTGGCGGCAGACCTCGTAACCGTCAATATCCGGCAGCCGGATGTCCAGCATGATGAGATTCAGGTTTTCCTGGCTGCTGATCTCCAGGGCTTCGCGCCCCCAGGCGGCAGTCAGCACGTCGTAGCTTAAGGCGCGAAAATAGGCATTTAACATTTCGGCCAGATCAAGATCGTCCTCAACGATCAGGATTTTGGGTTTGTCGCTCATGTGGGTTTACCCCCTATCGGCGTTTTGTTGATGGTAAAGACGCAGGTTTCGCTCCCACAGGCATGACAGGCCGACTCGTAGACGTAATACTCGTAGCCGTTGGAAATCCAGCGCATACATTCTTGCAGCGTGCCGACCAGGGCATGGCAGACCGGTTTATCGCTTATCCGTCCCCAGGCCATCGGGCTGTTTTCCACCACGAAGCGATAGGTCGAACCGTCTTCCTCGACCGAGGACTGCTGATCGGTGAAGCTGCTGTAAACGTTCGCCAGCGCCATCAGCCCCAGACGACCGCGCGCATCGCGGGGCAGCACCCGGAAGGCCGGCGTATCCACGCCCGCCAGCGCGCCGAACGTCCGCATCCCCTGGGAAAAGCTGGCCCTGCCGATACGCAGCGCCATGCCGCGCCCGCCGCGCGCCCCGTACATTTCCTCCAGCGCCTCCTGGATGGCCGCCATCGCCGCAAAATCAAACTCGCCGGCCAGGTTATCCGGTGGCGGATGCCCGATATAAGCTTCCAATCCGGCCAGGCTGAGGACGACGTTCAGGCCGTTTTGCCCCATAACGTCTTCCATCGCCTGGAAAAAATACCGGGCGATGCGGTTTGGGTAGTATAGGCCGCTCGGTTCGCGCACGGAGATTTATCGCTTGGTAATACTTCAGACGATCTGCATCAGGGCGTCTACCGTGCGGGTCACGTCCAGGAAGATCAGCCCTAGTTTAGCCTCTTTGCGCGCCAGCACCGTGAGGACGGCTTCTTCCCCGACGGCGGTGAGGATTACGTAGCCGTTTTCCCCTTTCACCATCACCTGTTCCAGCATCCCCCGGCCCAGCTCGGTCGAGATGCGTTCACCCAGCGACAGCATGGCGGCGGACATGGCGCTCACCCGGTCTTCTTCGATATGGCCGGGCAGGGACGATGCCATGCTCAGGCCGTCTACGCTGACGATGGCGGCGGCTTCCACGTCGCCGGAACTGGCCTGCAAGTCGCGCAGGCGCTCCACCAGTTGTTCAGTCCGTGATTTCGCCACGAATAAGGACTCCCTTGTACGACCGTGAATCACACAGTTTGCCGGTTGTGGGTTTGAATACCCCAACACTCTGGATTGTAGCACAAATTTGGAGCGAATATACAACAAGGAAAGGCTTAATCAGGGCAATCGCATATAAACGGTACAAGTGTTCTCAATCT
>JAPKMO010000125.1 GCA_026645945.1 Anaerolineae bacterium | reverse complement strand
CGTTTCATCCGCCGCGAAACCGACTCCGGCACGCTGCAAACGGTGGCGGCGGCGCTGGCGGAATATCACCTCAGCCCCGCAGACCTGCCGACGGTGATGATTTTGGGCAACTCGGAAGCGATTTATATGGCGGTTGCCGAGGGTATTGGGGTAGCATTTGTCTCACGCCGTGCGGCTGCCGAGGGAATCGCAGCCGGGCGGGTGGTCGAAGTGCCGGTTAAAGACATGAATATGACCCAGCAGCTTTATTTAGTGCGCCAGTCGCACCGGGCCGCCACGACCGTCCAGACCGCGTTCTGGGAATTCGTCTACTCGCCGCTTGGCCGCGACATTTTATGTTAACGGGAAGCCAATATCATGCAAATACCTCGCCGTATCTGTTTTACGCTGCTGTTTCTGGCTATTATCGGGGCTGCCTCTGTCGCTCTGGCCGCCCCTCCCAACCAGGAAGTGACCCCAGAAGCCCCGGCTGCCGCCCAACCCCTGACGGAAGGGGAAACCTGCGGCGACTGCCATCTTGACGTTCACGCTAAATGGGCGACCGGCGTCCACGCCATCGCTTTTTCGCGGGAGTCGTTCCAGCAGGCGTGGGCGGAGCAGAACCACGCCGGCGACTGCTTGCAGTGCCACACCACCAGCTACGAACCGCCGACCGGCGTCTATCTGGCGGAAAATATCCAGTGCGAGGCATGTCATGGGCTGACGCCCGCCAATCACCCGCCCGAACCGGTCGAGGTTCGCACCGATGCCGGCATCTGCCGGGACTGCCATGTGCCGACGTTTGCCGAGTTCCGGCACAGCAAACACGCTTTCCCCGCCGAACGCGAGGCGCTGGGCTGCGCGACCTGCCACGACCCGCACGGCCAGACGCTCCAGCTGGAGAATGTGGACGCGCTGTGCCTGGAATGCCATCAGGCCGCGCCGGAAAATTACGTCCATGTGACCCACCGCTCGATGCAGACGGAACTGTTTGCTCTGGACTGCGCGAGCTGCCATATGTTTAACATCCAGCGCGACGAACTCCATGAGCTGCCGATTCATGATATGCTGGTGAACACCGTCCCCTGCACCAACTGTCACCAGCAGATGGCCCAGACCGGTCAGTTCAGCATCCTGGAGAACGTCTCTGCCGCCGCCGAGCGCACCCAACTGCGCGCGAAGGTGGAAAAATTGGAAGCCGAGCTACAAGCAGTAGCCCCGGCGGCGGGCGACGCGGCCCAGATCGTGGAGGGCATCATAATCGGCCTACTGGCCGGCATTGTGGGCGTGGCGGCCATCTGGCGCGGTGGACGGCGCGAGAATAAAAAATGAACGCTTCTGGCGAGATGCCTCTCCCGCCGGGCGCTCAAACGATTGAGTTTACGGTCGAAAAGCCGGGCGAGCGGCTGGATAAACTGATCGTGGCGCAGGTGGGCGAAAGCCTGTCGCGCGCGCGGGTGCAGGCGCTCATCAAGGAAGGCCAGGTAACGGTCAATGGCGCGCAGGTCAAAGCCGGGGTGAAGCTGCGCGGCGGCGAACGCATCTGCGTGACCATCCCGCCGCGCGAGGACGCCGGACACGTTGTGCCGGAAGCTATCGCCCTGGACGTGCTGTACGAAGATGCTGATCTGGCGGTTATCAACAAACCGGCGGGCATGACCGTCCACCCCGGCGTGGGCAACGAAACCGGTACGCTCGTCAGCGCCCTGCTGGCGCGCTGGCCGGAAATCGGCCAGATGGACATCGTGGAAAAACGCGCCGGCATCGTTCACCGGCTGGACAAGGACACCAGCGGCTTGATCGTCATCGCCAAAAACGATATGGCCCGCCGCCGGTTGATGGCGCAGTTTCAATCTCGTACAGTCGAAAAAACCTATATCGCGCTGCTGGAACGCACGCCGCAGACGCGAACCGGGCGCATCGAAGCCCCCATCGGGCGCGACCCCGACCAGCGCAAACGCATGGCCGTGCAGCGCGGCGGCAAACCGGCCATCACCGAGTACGAAGTGATCGCCGACCAGTTCTCCGGCGAACGGGCGCTGGTGCGGCTGCGGCTGCTGACCGGGCGCACGCATCAGATTCGCGTCCATATGGCTTTTATCGGCTGCCCGATTGTGGGTGATACCGTGTACGGCTTTCGCAAGCAGCGCATCAAACTCAAGCGGCATTTTTTACACGCTGCCGAACTGCAATTCGACCATCCCACCACCGGCGAACGGCTGCGTTTTGAAGCGCCGCTGCCGCCAGGGCTGCAAAACATTTTAGAGAAAATTCGCTGACACCCATAGGATTCAAGATGACCGCTCTTACACTGGCCGCGATTGGCGCGGGCAACCGGGGCGCGGATGTGTACGCCCGGTACGCTCTCGATCACCCGAACGAAGCCGACTATATCGCCGTCGCCGAACCGATCTCCGAACGGCGCGAACGCCTGTCGGTCGCGCACGACATCGCCCCGGAGATGCAGTTCGCCTCGTGGGAAGAACTGCTGTCGAAGCCGAAGCTGGCCGACGCGGTGGTGATTGCCACGCAGGATCAGGAGCATACCGCGCCGGCGCTGGCGGCGCTGCGGGCCGGTTATGATGTGCTGCTGGAAAAGCCGATGGCGACCACGCTGGCCGACTGTGCGGCGCTGGTGCACGCGGCAGAGGCCGCCGGGCGTGTGCTGCAAATCTGCCATGTGCTGCGCTATACCGACTTTTTCGCCCAGATTCACGACATCGTGCGTTCGGGACGCCTGGGCGACATCATCACCGTCGAACACCGCGAGAACGTGGCCTACTGGCATATGGCGCACAGCTACGTGCGCGGCAACTGGCGGCGCGTGGACGAAACCAGCCCGATGATCCTGGCAAAGTGCTGCCACGACTTTGATATTCTGTACTGGGTGTTGGGGGAAAAAATCAACCGTCTGCATTCGGTCGGCTCGCTGCGGCACTTCCGCCCGGAAAACGCGCCCCGCCCAGACGTACCCGCCCGCTGCACCGACGGCTGCCCGGTCGAGGCCGAGTGTCCGTTTTCTGCGCCGGGCATTTATTTACAGCACCGCCCGTTCCGGTCTATCGCTGGGGCTTTCGGCCTGCCGCCGGATGCGGATCTATCGCCGTATCTATCCTGGCCGCTGACTACGCTGGCGCACGGCGATACCCGCCCCGCGACGCTCCGCAAGGCACTGGAAGAAGGCCCGTATGGGCGCTGCGTTTACCACAGCGATAACGATGTGGTAGATCATCAGGTGGTGATGATGGAAACCGAAGGCGGCACGTCGGTGACGCTGTTCATGCACGGCCACAGCCACGAGCAAAGCCGGACGATGCGCTACGACGGCACGCGCGCCACGCTGGAAGCGAAATTCGCCGCGCAGAACGAAATTTACATTCACGATCACCTGACCGGCGAAACCGAAACGCGGCAGTGGTTCGGCGGCCTGGATGGGCATGGCGGCGGCGATCACCGGTTGATGGCGGGCTTTTTGCAAACGCTGCGGGATGGCACACGCGCGCCGCTGACCGACGCCCGCGCCGCACTGGAAAGCCACCTGCTGGCCTTCGCCGCCGAAGAAGCGCGGCTGACCGGCGGCAGCGTGGATATGGAAGCGTTCAGAAAACGGGCGCTGGCGTCATAAAAACGGCAGAAACAACAGCACCAGGTTGGCGACGATCTGGCAGACCCAGGCTGCCGCCAGCCCGTTGCGCCGCCGCACGTAGCTGTAGATGACGTTCATCATCACCAGCGCCGTGACGATGACCACCGCGACCGCCGGGTAGCGCCCGGCGTCCAGCATCGGCACAAACACCAACGCCGACCACAGGCTGCCGAGCAGCCCGACCAGCCAGAACGGGCGGTTTTCTTGCAGCAGACCCCGGAAGAACAGCGTTTCCGCCAGCGGCATAACGAACAGCAAAAACGCCAGCACCTCGCCGGCGCGCATATCCGGGAACAGCCGGCGCGCCGTTTCGTGCAGCGTCGTCCCGCCCACTGCCAGCAGGGGGATGCCGATGATGAGGCCAAAAGCGACCCCCCACAGCAGGTTTTCCGGCGTTTCCTGGCCGATGCGCGTGGTATTACCCAGCAGCCAGGCCGTCACGCCAAATCCGGCGGCTGCCGCCCACAAAATGACGTAACGCAGGTCGGCATTGTCCGGTATCAGCGGCATCAGCCCCACGCTGAGCGCCAATATCACCAGATAGCCAAAAACCGGGTCGCTGGCCGACCCCCGGTGGGCCGCCGCCTGACGGCTACTGCTCGCCTCGAAGGGCGACTCGTAAGTTGCGTCCTCCACCTCGGACGGCTGGAAAAGCGGCTCGGACGGCTGCGGGTCGGGGCGGTCGGGATAAATCATCGGACTCATGCCAGCAGTTCCCGGAAGGCGGCCAGTGTTTTCTGGACGTGTTCCGGCTTGATCCAGTAATGCGTGACGGCGCGGAAGCGGCGCGTGTAGCCGGGGTAGGGGCGCATCAAAATCTGATAATCCTGCGCCAGCCGCTCGGTAAGCTGCTCCGGCGAAATCGGCGCGTCGTCGGCCAGGTCAAAAAAGACCATGTTGGTCTGTACTTTATCCATGTCAAGCTGGATGTAGGGCAGGGCGGCCAGCCCTTCGGCCAGAAGGCAGGCGTTGGCATGGTCTTCGTCCAACCGCTGGGTCATGTCCCGGATGGCGATCAAACCCGCCGCCGCCAGAATTCCGGCCTGGCGCATCCCGCCGCCCAGGCTTTTTCGCACCCGCCGCGCCTGTTTGATGAAGTCCTTCGACCCCACCAGCACCGACCCGACCGGCGCGCACAGCCCTTTGGACAGGCAGAACGATACGCTGTCGGCGTCCTGCGCCAGCGCCGCCGCTGTTGTGTTCAGCGCCGCCGCCGCGTTAAAAATCCGCGCGCCGTCAATGTGCAGCTTCAGGCCGTGTTCGCGGGCCAGCGCGCCCACCGCCGCCGTATAATCTGCCGTGATGGGGATGCCGCCAATCGTCCCCTGGGTGTTCTCCAGGCAGATCAGACGTGTGCGGGGAAAGTGTTCGTTATCGCCCCGGATGGCGCGGCGGATGGCGTCCAGCGGCAGCGTGCCGTCCGGCTGCACGTCCAGGATGTGCGGGTGAATGCCGCCCAGCGCCGCCGAACTGCCGGCCTCGTAGCGGAACATATGCGCCTCGCGTCCCAGGATCATCTCGTCGCCGCGCCCGCAGTGGGTCAGCGCCGCGACGATGTTGCCCATCGTGCCGCTGGCGACGAACAGACCGGCCTCTTTGCCGAGTATAGCCGCCGATTCGGCTTCCAGTTCGTTCACGGTTGGGTCTTCGCCGTACACATCGTCGCCCACCGCTGCGTTTGCCATCGCCTCGCGCATTTCCGGTGTCGGCCAGGTTACGGTATCGCTGCGAAAATCAATTACTTTCATCATGCCAAAATCCTGTGTGTATTCCCGGCGGACGGCCACACCATGCCGCCCCTGGTGGATGGTATTTAATACTAGTGACGAATGCCGCAAAAGACAAGAGAACCATCCGGCGGCTAATCTGCGTTAAACTGGTGTATGATGAGCAGGCTGCAAACAGGAGGGCGGCATGACGGCCATCACCCTGGAACACGTCACCAAACGGTTCGAGCATATCGTCGGCGCGAATGAACGGGCGATCACGGCGGTGAATGATGTCTCGCTAAAAATTCCGTCCGGCGACGTGCTGGCCGTTCTGGGGCCGTCCGGCTGCGGCAAATCTACGCTGCTGCGGCTGGTGGCCGGCATCTTCAAGCCGGACGAAGGGCAGGTTTTTTACGATGACCAGGATTTGCAGGACATCCCCCTGCGCGACCGGGGCGTGGGCATGGTTTTTCAGGAAGGGGCGCTCATCCCACACTGGGAGTCGCGGCGCAGCGTGGCGTTTTTCCTGACGCTGCGTAAACGCGAGCGGGAAGTGCCGGCGCGTCTGGCGCAGATTTCCAAAATCACCGGCTTCGGTCTAGATACACTGCTGGATCGCCGGCCCGGCCAGCTTTCTGGCGGCGAGCAGCAGCGTGTCAGTATCGCACGGGCGCTGGCGCGGGATATGCGCCTGCTGCTGTTTGACGAGCCGTTCGCCAACCTGGACGCCAAATATCGCGGCGAGGCACGCCTTGAACTCAAGCGGCTGCTGAATGCGTTCCCGGTCACGTCCATTTACGTTACCCACGACCAGGTGGAGGCGATTGCCCTGGCGCACCGCATCGCCATCATGCGCGACGGAAAAATTGAACAGATGGGGACGTACCAGCAGCTTTACACCAATCCGGTTAACCTGTTTGTGGCGACCTTCATCGGCGCGCCGATCATGAATGTGTTTCCCGGACGTATAGAAAACGGGCAGTGGCACGGGGAAAACTTCGGCGGTTATGCCGTCCGTAAAGACCTGCCGGACGGCACGCGCGTGACTGCTGGTGTGCGCCCGGAATACGTTCATCTAGCGCAGGAAGGCACTTACGGCGTTGTCGAGCAGAAAATTCCGCTGTTTGCGGAGCGCCGCCAGGTTATCACGGTGCATCTGGCCGGGGAACGCTGGTCATTGATTGCGCCGCTTGACGAGGACATTGAGGTCGGCTCGACGATTCAATGCGCGCTCGACCCACAGGGGCTGCTTTATTTCGACACCCGAACCGGCCAGCGCATCGGCTGATGAGGCGGCGGGTTATTCAAAAACGACCCGATCTTTCAGCCCTTCCAGCAGGGCCGGCCCGACTCCACTCACGGCGTCCAGCGCCTCCAGGTTGGCGAACGGGCCGTTGGCTTCCCGGTAGTCTAGGATGCGCTGCGCCAGCGCCGGGCCGATTCCCGGCAGCGTCATCAGGTCTTCTAAAGCGGCCTCGTTTATATTGACCAGCCCGCCGCCGCCCGGCGTCGGCAGAATCACGGCCCGTCCCAGTTCCGGCACGTGTACCTGATCGCCGTCGCGCAGCACGCCGGCCAGGTTCACACCTTCCCGGTCGGCGGTATCGGTCATGCCGCCGGCGGCTTCAATCGCATCCAGCACACGGCTGCCCGGCGGCAGCGACACCAGCAGCGCGGGATTAAACACTGCGCCGGTCACGTAAACGGTGATCGGGCCGGGCGTGGCGGTGGGGGTTGGCGTGGCGGTGGGAGCCGGCGGATTGATGGTGATTTGCACCGGCCCCGGGCGGGCGGCCAGCAGCAGAACCGCGCCGCCGACAATCGCCAGCGCAACCAGCGCGAAGGCAATGATCGTATTGCGCGGCGAAGGTTCGGCGGGCAGGTCGTCACGCATTGGGCTTAACTCGCTTTCTCCGGTTCAAGCTGAGACGTGCAGTTGGGGCAGCGGGTGGCTTTGTAGGGGATCGCCGATAGGCAGTACGGGCATTCTTTATTGACCGGCTCGCCAGGGACTTCCTCTTTTTTTTGGAAGGGCAGCATCATACGGTTGAAGGCCCGCACGATCAAAAAGACCACCAAGGCGACGATTAAAAAGTTGATGGCGGCGTTGATGAATAAACCGATGTTGATGGCGACTTCCGGCGTTTCGCCCTGGGCGGCCTGGAGGATGATTTTGATCTGGCTGAAGTCCACGCCGCCGACGATTAAGCCGATGGGCGGCATGATGACATCGTTCACCAGCGAATTCACGACGGTCGTGAAGGCCGCGCCAATAATGATACCGACGGCAAGGTCAAGGACATTGCCCCGCATGATAAACTTACGGAATTCGGCCAGCATGGGTTTACCCTCGTTTCTCAATATTATCTGCAAAAAATATCTACTGGGTAAAAAATTATAACGCCGTGCTGCTGCGCTGCAAATCGCCCCGGCGCTGACCGACCCCAGGCCGGCCAGCGCGTTTGAGCCAACGGCGTTTTAGTATTTCCGCACCAGCGCCTTGTAGACGGCGGGCTGGCGGTTCTGGATGAACTGGAACTCCTCGCGGTACTTCCGCACTTCGTCCAGGTCAATGCGGGCGACGGCGAAGCCTTCCAGCGGCGCGCCGGTTTCGGGGTCGGTTTCGCTGGCAAGCGAGGCCATGATCTGCCCGCGCGGGCCGACGACCATACTTTCGCCGCCGAAGTTGAGGGTTACGTCCTCGCCGACGCGGTTGGCCGCCGCTACGAAGGCCGAGTTTTCGTAAGCGCGGGCGCGGGCGTAGGTTTTCCATTCGTCAATGTGGGCGGCTTCCCAGTTTGCCATCACGCACAGAATCTCTGCGCCATCCAGCACCAGGCTGCGCGAAACCTCCGGGAAGGCCAGATCGTAACCGATCATCAGGCCGATGCTGCCGATTTCGGTCGGAATCACCGGCAGTTTATAACCTTCGCGGAAGGCCATACGTTCCTCGCCGCGCAGGTGGATTTTGTTATAAACATCCAGCAGTTCGCCGTCCGGCCCCACCAGCACTGCCGAGTTATACAGCACGCTTTCCACGCGCTCCTTCGTTACCATGCCAAAGGCGATGAACACGCCGTACTCATTGGCGCGCTGCGCCATCAGGTTCACCGTCGGGCCGGGGACACGCTGCGCGATTTCGGTGAAGCGCACGCCCAGCTCGTAGCCGCTGGTAATCAATTCCGGGAAGACGATCAGATCAACCTTCTGTTGAGAGGCGATTCGGGACACCATCTCGGTCATTTTGACCAGGTTTTCCTCCGCCTCGCCCAGACGCGGTTTCATCTGGACAATCGCAACGGTGATTTCGCGCATTGATTATCTTTCCTTGATTCGTTAAGGAGTACCGGTTGTATTGTAGCGTAGATTGCCAAGACCTGCCGAGGTTTTTGTGATGGGGCAATCTGGCGTTCGCGCTGTATTGGCCGGAATGTTATAATGCTTCTGGTCTTTTAGCCCGAAGGTTCGCCATGTCTGAACTGCCCGATACCCTTAGCCCGGAACATCTAAAAACGCTGTATCACATCACCCGGACGATGAATTCCAGCCTGGAATTTGATGCCGCGCTGAACAACGTCATCAACGCCGTGATGCAGGCCACCCGCGCCGAACGCGGCGTATTGATGGGCGTGGACGAGGTGACAGGTGAACTGCGCCTGCTGGTGGCGCGCGGCGTGGCCGGCGAACAGCTCGCCCAGGAAGAAGCCTACAGCACCACCATCGTGAACGAGGTCATTGCCAGCCGGCAGCCGCTTTTGACCAACAACGCCATGTTCGACACACGCATCAACCCCGGCCAGAGCATCATCATGCGCGGGCTGCGGGCCATCCTGTGCGCGCCGATGCTGGTGCAGGACCGGCTGGTAGGCGTGGTTTATGTGGATACCTCCATGCGCACCGGCAGTTTTACCGAAAACGACCGCGATCTGCTCAATGCCGTCGCCGGGCAGGCCGGCATCGCGCTGGAGAATGCCCGGCTGTATAGTGTGGCGGTCGAAAAAGGACGGCTGGAACAGGAACTCAAACTGGCGCGGGAAATCCAGCAGGGGCTTTTGCCGCGCCGGATGCCGCAGGCGCGGGGGTATCAGGTGTGCGCGGCCTGGCGCTCCGCGCGGGAAATGGCGGGCGACTTTTACGATACCTTTATGCTGGACGAAAACGCCTTCGGTGTGGTGGTGGCGGACGTTTCCGACAAGGGCGCGGCGTCGGCGATGTTTATGGCGGTGGCGCGCAGCATGATCCGCAGTTATGCCTTTGCCGGCTTCCCCCCGCGTGAGACGCTCGGCCATACCAATGATCTGATTTTAGACGATGCCGAAAGCGGCATGTTCGTGACGGTTTTTTACAGCGTTTTCGGCGATGGTGGCCGCAGCGTGCATATCAACGCCGGGCATAACCCACCCGCGCTGTACCGCGCCGCCGCGCGCCAGGTCAGTTTTATGCCGCGTGGGGGCCGGGCGATTGGCTGGTTCCCGGACAATCCTCTGCGGGATGTCGAGCTTCAGCTTGAGCCGGGCGACGTGATGGTGCTGTATACCGACGGCCTGACGGATGCCGAAAACCCGGCGGGCGAAAACTTTGGCGAGGCGCGGCTGGCGGCGGCACTGCTAGAAGCCGCTGGACACAGCGCCGACGATATTCTGAACCATATCGTGAACCGCGTTGAAGCGTTTGGCGAAGGCGTAGCGCCGTTTGATGACCTGACGCTGGTGGTGGTTAAATACACCGGCTGATCCCAGGGGGTTAAAGCCTTGAATTTCCTCGGTCGAGTTTATCTGCTGCTCGTTACTATTCTGCTGGTCGTTCTGCTGACGATTTTCCTGCTGTCTCCGCAGACGGTCGGCGGTTGGGCCGGCAATGTTGCGGAAGTGCTGCCGGTTTTACGAATCGTGGTTGCGGTGCTGCTGGATGCGGTGCTGCTGGCGCTGCTGTATGTCCAGGTTCGTCCGGCGCGGCGTCCGGCGGCTGCCGGGCTGATGATGCGCGCATCGGGCGCAGTGACGGAAGTCAGCGTGGAATCGGCGCGGGAGCGTATTCTGCGGGCCGTCAGCGATGTGCCGGATGTCGTTTCGGTAGAGGCGCGGGTCGTGCCGCTGCGCGGCAAGGCGGATCTTGACCTGGACGTTGAGGTGCTTGGCGAGGATGTGCGCCTGCCGGATAAACAGAAAGAGATCAACCGGGCGCTTAAACAGGTCATCAACAAACAGTTGGGGCTGCAAATGGCCGGACGCCCGCGCGTTCATATCCGGCTGTATGGGGAAAAACCGCGTCCGGCAGCGCCCCCAAAGATTGAGCCGCCGACCGAAACCGCGCCGGTTCAGCCGCCCGCCGAACCGGAACGCAAAGAACCGGCAGGGCTGTTCGCCGGTTTACGCCCCAGGCCCGAACCGGATGACGAGCCGACTTTGGTGGACAAACCCGCGCCGGTGATAAAAGACGAGCCGGAACGTAAAGAGCCTGCCGGTATACTCGGCGGTTGGTTCCACCGGGAACGCTCGGCGGAGGCAGAGACGGAGAAAGAACCGCCTACGCCGACCAAAGCGGCTGAGCCGGAGGCGCTGGCCGGTGAAGGTGACGAGGATGAGGACGAAATGTTCGCCGATACGCCGGAATTGGCTGCGCTGCTGCGCCAGACCAAACGCGCCGACGCTCCGGCTGCCGAGGCAGAGCATGAGAAGGCCGGTCAGCCGGATGCTGAAGATGCCGATACGCTGATGTCTGAAGTAGATGAAAAAACGGACAAACCGGCTGCTGATGATCGTATGGGGGATACTGAAGCCGATGAGCCTTCTGATGAGCTGGATCATCCCCGGTCATTTTGAAGCTGAGCGAATCGGCGCGGGTTGAAGCGAGGGAAGGCCATGTCTCGTTTTGTGCGCGACTCCGTTGCAGGCCAGATTACTCGTTGGGTGCTGCTCGCCCTGGTGTCGGTCGTGTTGATGATCGCCATCTGGGAAGTTCGTACCACACTGCTGCTGGTGCTGGCGTCCATCATCCTAGCGGTTCTGTTTACGATGCCGATTCGGTTTTTTATGCGGCGTGGGGTGGGTCGAGCGCCGGCGACGATTTTGTCTATTCTGGTTATTCTGGGCATTCTGGTGCTGCTGGTAATGCTGGCGCTGCCGTCCCTGATGCAGCAGTTTGCCGTGCTGGCCCAGTTGGTGCAGGATGGCGTCGCCAAGGTGGTAGACCAGTGGGAAGCCGTCCAGCAGGACCCGACCTTAAAAGAACTGTATCCGTTGATCGCCGGCTTGCAGGAATTTACGAAGAACACCTTTCAACTGGATAACCTGGAGGAATTGATCGCAGAACTAACGCGGCAGCTGGGCGGCGCGCTCGGACAGCTTGGCGGGTCGGTGCTGCCGGTTGTCGGCGGCGTCGCCAGCACGCTGCTGAGCATCATCATCGTCCTGTTCCTGAGTTTATATTTGCTCACCGACGCGCGGGCCTACGAGGAAGGCGTCATCAGGTTATTTCCGATAGGCTACCGGGGACGGGTGCGTTTTATCATTGATCGTATTGATTTTAATCTGCGGCTGTGGCTGCAAGGTCAGCTTTTGCTGATGCTGATTGTCGGTGTGGCAAGCGGAGCGGGCATGGCTCTATTGGGACTAGCGCCGGCGGTTGCGCTGGGGGTGCTGGCGGGGTTGTTTTCGTTTGTGCCGAACTTCGGCCCGCTGGCGGCACTGGTGCCGTCCCTGGCGGTGGGTTTTGCTCAGGCGCCGGATAAAATCTTCTGGATTGTGTTGATTATCTATGGCACATCTTTTTTGCAAAGCCAGATCATCGCGCCGCTGATTTTTAGGGAGAGCATCAATCTGCCGCCGGTGCTGGTGTTGGTCGGGCAGATTTTTGCGGCGGTGTTTTTCGGCTTTCTGGGGATTATGCTGGCCGTGCCGCTGATGGCGATCCTGGTGATTATCGTCCAGGAAGTGTATGTAAAAGACGTTCTGGGCGACCGTTCAATGGCGGCTCTCAGCCTGCCGGTAGAAGAGGGGCTTGTGCCGGATGAAGTGTGAAAAATCGAACAAATTCGCCCTTGACGGATGCGAGCCGGGGGGGTAGGATTACCGTCCTACTGAGGAACCCACATTAACAAATGAAAACCCAGGCAGCCTGGCAATAAACCGGGCTGTTTTTTCGCCCGAAGTCAGTTAGAAAATAATTGAAAATGGGTGTTGACAGGGTTAAAGTGGTGTGGTAGGATAACAGTCCCGCTGGGGATAACACCTTAAAAACTCAACAGCTTGCCATTCGGTTGCCAACCGGCAGCCGGGCAGCATCCGCCCCAGATTGGGAGATGGGAAATATCCCAAGTATCCCAAGCGAGTTTTCTGTAAGAAAAAGGAAACATATTGACGGGGTGAGGGCGGGTCTGGTAAGATGAAGAATACCACTGAGATGAGCAGGGTTTCGGTGTGGTGCAGCTTAACAACAGGGAAGTGAAGATGGAAGACAGCAGAGGCGACCTGCTG
>JAPKMO010000124.1 GCA_026645945.1 Anaerolineae bacterium | reverse complement strand
ATGAAAAGCGGTCGGGGCGTAAAAACGCATCCCAAAGTCGGTGAACGTGCCGTCGGCGTTGTAATAAAGCGTGATGCCCTTGTGCGAAAGCTCGCTGTATTCAACATACTGGAACAGCACGAACAGCGTCCCCATCAGCGCCGTCAGGCTGATCCAGCGGATTAAACCCTGGCGATTGCCCAGTTGAATCTGGCGCAGCCCCATCACCATCGCCCAACTGCTGGACAGCAGGATGAAGGTGTTGATGCTCACCAGCCAGATGCCCGGCCACTCGTTCAGCCCTTCGTGGAAGTGTTCGACCACCTCCGGGCTGTGCAGGCGGAACACTACGTAGGTGGCGATCAGCACCGAAAAAATGACTACCTCAGAGGCCAGATACAGCCAGGTGGCGAACTTCAAGTTTTCGGCGCGGGCAGCCGGGTGGTGATGATGCCCGTCCGCCGCGTGATGTTCGGCCTGTTGGATGCTCGCTTCGCTCATAACTCGTCGCTCCTCACGCGGGGGGGCGGCCCCGCTGCTTTCCAATAAAAATCGTTACCGCTGCCCCAGGAAACGGGGTAAACCCTGCCGGATGATACGCGCGACGGCGTTGGCAAAACGCGGGATGAGCATCGTCCATTCCACCGCCGCGTAGCGCCGCCAGATCGCGCCGGGGACGAGCCGCCGCAGCCACGACACCGGCAGCAGCAAAATAATACCCAGAACGATGACTGCCACCACAAAAGCCGCCTGCGAAAGCTGAACCTCTGGGACGAACACCGGCAGCCCCAGCGCCACCAGCAGCAGGATGATCGTGAAGGCGTTGGGATAACCGATGACCAGCAGCAGCGGTACGATAATAACCGCCGGCATCAGGAAGGCCATCGGCACGACCAGGTTGGGGAACAGCAGCGGCAGCGGCACAAAAGCCAGCAGCGCCAGCACGAAAATAATTTTACGCCAGGGAATCGGCGTGTCGCCGGGGGCCTTCACCCCGCGCGAGAAGTAACCCATCAGAAATGCCAGCACCCCGGCCACCACCGCCAGCGACAGAATCGTCCAGATGACGAACACGATGAACAGCGTCAGATAGCTGACCGTCACCTCCGGCCCGCCGAAGGGCAGTTCCAGCGTGGTATAACCGATGTCCGCCGGGTTGCCGTCCCCCTGGACACTTTGCACCGCCGGCCCAAACGGCAGGAAAGCGAACAAAGCAATCGCTGCCACCATCACCACCAACCAGAATGTGACCTGCCACATCTGCCCGGCCAGGATGCCGGTCGGGCTGGCCGATGCTTCGGCTTCCGCCTCGGTTTCCTCTGGGGCTTCGCCGTGTACATTCATGCGGGGATCGAACGCGCCGATGCCCCAGATGAAAAAGCCGGAGCTGATGAACGCCCCCAGCACCATCGCCGGGCCGACATACCCGTAAGGGTCAACCGGGTTGGGGTCAAGCCCTTGCAAAAGGCGGATCACCACCGCCAGCAGCGCGCCAATGACAAACCCGATGATGCCCATCGGCACAGCCCGCGCAATTCCCGGACGCATAAATCCATCTCCTTGCGTAAAAAAGAACTACTTCGCCGAGGTGGGTGTAAGTGCCTTATCCAGTAAATCTCTGGCGCTCACCAAACTTCACCCCCGCCGCGCTGCGCGTGACTCCCCCTCTCCATATGGAGAAGGGGTTGGGGGTGAAGTCAGCAAAACACGACCGGAAACACGGACACAGCACGAAAACCCTCCCCTGCCATGATGTTCATGTCCAATACAGCACCGCGTAAAAGAGTATCCACGCAATGGTAACAAAATACCACAAACCTGCCGCGCCTTCCACCGGCCACAAGCTGCCGCTGTGATACGCGCCCCGCATGGCGCTGCGGTAAACCCGCACCAGCAGCGCGCCGATCACCACCGCATGAACGCCGTGAAAACCAACCAGCACGCGGAACAGGTTGCTGTACTGGCCGCTGATGGGTACGGTCAGCCACTCAAAGGCCATCACCAGCACAAAGGCCGCGCCCAGGGCGATAGTCATGCGCCAGTTCCACAGGAAGGTTTCGATCTGCCCGGCCCGCAGCGCCCGGTAAGCGCGCCGCGCCAGCAGGCTGCTGGCGATCAGCGCCAGCGTCATGGCCGACGGCACGACCACGCCCAGTTTTTCCACGCCCGGCGGCGGCCAGTCCGGGGATTGGATGCGAATCTGCCAGTGGACGAACATCAGGCAGAAAAACACCATTATCCACGACACCTGAAAGATCGCCAGGCCGGTGCGTTTGTTCTTCAGATCAAGTTCTTCTTTCGGCGTCAGCCGACGTTCTGCCAAATCGCCTTGCATCGTTTTCTGCTTTCAATCTACTTTAGATCGTTTTCAACCCCTCCCCCTAACCCCCTCTCCATATTACGGAGAGGGGGAATTTAAGAGAGGTCGCCTGCTGCCTTTCTCCGTGTACGGCAGCCGAAGGAAGTCCCTTCAGGGAGGAAAGGGATGGGGATAGGGGTTCTAATCCCCGCTCGCACCCTGGGCAGCCGGGGACACCGATTTGTCCGCCGCCAATGCCTGGGGCGGCGCGCCGAACTGCCGCTCAACGGCATCCAGATAGGCCGTTGCGCCCTCTGTACCATAGCCGTATGGGTCTTCAAACAGCATTGGTTCGCCGACGAAGTTGGTGGCCGGCGGCGGCGAGGTGGTCGCCCATTCCAGCGTCAGGGCGCGCCAGGGGTTGGCTCCGGCCAGCCGCCCGCCGCGCAGGCTGGCGATCACGTTATAAATCAGCAGAAAGGTCGAAAGACCCAGCACGAACGAGCCGATGCTGGCGGTCGCGTTCAAACCCTGGAATTCCGGCATGTAAACGGCCACGCGGCGCGGCATCCCCAGCATCCCGACGAAGTGCATGGGGAAGAAAGTGAAGAAAAAGCCGATGTACGTCAGCGCGAAGTGCAGCTTGCCCAGGCGTTCATCCAGCAGCCGCCCAGTGATCTTTGGGAACCAGTGGTACACGCCGGAATAAATGGCGAAAACGCTGCCGCCGAACAGCACAAAATGCAGGTGCGCCACCACAAAATAGGTGTCATGCACGTGCAGGTTGAAAGGAATCATCGCCAGCATGACGCCAGTGATGCCGCCGATGACGAACATCGAAAGGAAACCCAGCGAAAACAGCATGGCGCTGGTGAAGCGTATCTTGCCGCGCCACAGCGTCCCCAGCCAGCTAAAAATTTTGATGCCGGTCGGCACGGCGATAATCATCGAGGTAATCATGAACGGGATTCGCAGCTCCGGCTGGAGGCTGGTGAACATATGGTGCGCCCAGACCGTGAACCCGACGATGCCGATTGCCATGCTGGACAGCGCAATCATCTTGTAACCGAAAATCGGCTTGCGCGAATGCACGGACAGCACATCGGACAGGATGCCCATGCCCGGCAGCACCATGATATACACGGCGGGGTGGCTGTAAAACCAGAACACGTTCTGCCACAGCAGCACATCTCCGCCTTTGGTGGCGTCGAAGAAGGTCGTCCCGGCGATGCGGTCGAGGATGAGCAGGGTCAGCGCCCCGGCCAGGAAGGGCGTCGCCATCACCACGATGATCGAAGTCGCCACGATGGCCCACACGAACAGCGGCATCTGCCAGTAGCTCATGCCCGCCGGGCGCATGTTTTTAACCGTCACCAGGAAGTTGATCGCCCCCAGGATGGAGGAAATGCCCAGCAGATGCACCGCCAGCGCCGCCAATGTCTGGCCGTCGCCGCTGAACAGCGTGCTGAGGGGCGGGTACATCGTCCACCCGGCTTCCGGCGCACCTACCAGCATACTGCCGATCATCAGAATGCCTGCCGGGGGAATCAGCCAGAAGGCGAAAGCGTTCAGCCAGGGGAAGGCCATATCCTTCGCGCCCAGCATCAGCGGCAGCAGATAGTTGCCAAAGCCGGCCATCATCGGGATGATCCATAGGAAGATCATCACCAGGCCATGCACGCTGAACAAGGTATTGTACTGCGCGCCGGTTTGCACCACGTCCAGATTAGGTGTCAGCAGTTCCAGGCGGATGAGCATCGCCAGTGTGCCGCCGACGATAAAAAAGAAGGCTGCCGTCACCATGTACTGAACACCGATGATTTTGTGGTCAACGCTCCAGCGCAGGTAATCGCTCACGCGGAGGCGTGGGCGCGAGGCGGGCTGGCTGGGCGCGCCGCCGACAGGAACCGAAATACTTGCCATAATTTTACGACCTTTCCCAACAGCTTAATCGTCAAGCCATTCCAGACGAGTGATTGCAAGGCACAACCATCACGATACTGCTAAAAGATGACGCGGGGACGGGTTCATACGCCCGCCCCGATAGATGATTACAATTCAGGAGTGGCCTCGGCAGCGGCCTCAACAGGTGCTTCCGGCGTCGCTTCGGCGGGCGGCGCGGCAACCTGGCACTGCGCGGGCAGTTCGACCGTACAGGCCGGCGCGCCGGAGTCCGACAGGGTGCAGAGATACGCTACGATAGACCAGGCCTCACATTCCGGGATGCCTAACTGCGGCATCAGGTTGCTGTAGCCCGGCACGAGGTAAGCGCCTGGCTCGTGGATGGACTGGTACAGGTAATCCACCGCCGTCAGGCCGGTGGCGTTGGCGCGGCTGGTGGCGGCGCGGTCGGCCACGCCGTTGAGCGCCGGCCCGACGTTGCCCGCCCATTGCAGCGTCTCGGTAGACAAAACATGGCAGGTGTGGCAGGGGTAAACCTGGCTGGCGAGGATGCCTTCGCCGCGCAGCACCGGGTCGGCGGGCGGGTTCAGCACCTTGTCCACTTCCTGGTCGAACCAGGCGATATAATCGGCTTCAGTTTCGTGGACGACTATCCAAGCAACCATCTCGCCGTGTGCCGCGCCGCACAGTTCGGCGCATTTGATCGGGTAGCGCGCCGGGTAAGTTTCGCCCTCAACGGCCACCGGGGTAAATCGGTACTGGGTGGTGCGCCCCGGCAGCAGGTCCTGTTTAATCCGCAGCGCCGGCACCCAGAAGGAATGGATCACGTCCTGGGTCTGCATTTCCAGCATCACGGGCCGCCCGATATAAGTATGCAGTTCGGTGGATTTAAACGTCAGATCGCTGCTGGTGTCGCGCGGGTCGGGCGTGCTGTAAGTGAACGCCCAGTTAAAGCGCGCGCCCGTCACCTGCACCCGCTGTTCGTCGTCCTTAACCGCCTGGATGCTGCTCCACACCTGGTAGCTGAGGATGGTCAGCACCACGACGATCACCGCCGGGATGGCCGTCCAGACGATTTCCAGCGTGGTGCTGCCATGAATCGGCGGGCCGTCGGCGGTGTCGCCGGGGCGGGCGCGAAACCGCCACACCGAATAAAGCAGCACCCCCTGTACCAGCAAGAAAATCGCCCCGCCGATCAGCAGCGCGATGCGGAACAATTGGTCAATCTGTTTGGATTCGGCGGAAGCTTCGACCGGGAAAATGAGCGGCGTCGCCTGGGAAATGATGAAACCACCGACGATCAACAGGACGCCGACGACGATGAGGGTGATAACGGTACGCGAACTGACAGAGCTGGAATTCATGAACCTATCTTTCCTTGCATTCAGAATCACCAATCGTGACGGTTATAGGCCACCGCTGGCGGAATATACGGTTCTAACGGGCGCAACGGGCGCTGGGACAGTCTGGATGACACATTGTTACATTTTACACAAAACTTGCTTTTTTGACAAAGGATTCTCATGAATTTCTGCAAGTGCTAAACGTCTTTCCATCATATGACAAAAATCATAAGCGGCTGATATTGTAACAGTTGTCCAACAAAATAAACAGCCGCCGCCAGCAGGTAGATTATATCTGGTACGATATTTAGTGATGGAGAGTGGATTTTGCATCGAAGTCCTCAGCGCGGGCCACCCGCCCTGCCTGACGGCGCTGCCGCCGGGGGCGCTGGTGGTGGGGCGCAGCCCGCGAAGCTGCCGGCTGGTCGTGCCAGACCCGCGCGTATCCCGCGTGCATCTTTTGATCCGGCGCGATGCCGACCTGGGAATCACGGTGGTGGATTTGTACAGCGCCAACGGCACAACCTTGGAAGGCCGCCGGCTGCTGCCGGGCATCGCCTTCCACTGGCTGATTGACCAGACGCTAAAAATCGGTGGGACGGCGCTCGTTTTGCGCTACCACGCGGCGCAATCTTTGACCGCCGGTTGAGCGCCGCACCCGAATGCCGGATAAATCGTGTACAATGGATTTCGTGCGCCGTTGAGGGTGCGCCCTGGGCGGCCAAAATCAGCAGCTAACGATTGGGAAGCATCTTTATATGGATCCCGTGATACTGGTTGTGATCGTGATTCTGGCGGTGGTCGGCGGCGTGCTGCTCTGGCGGCGCCGCCTGCCCGCCGGGGGCGCGGCGGCAGGAACCGAAACCATCGCCGTTGCGCGGGATGAGCCGGTCGTCCCTCCGTCGTCTGCTCCGCCGGTTCAGGAGCGGCCTGCTTCGGATGACCTGCTCGACCCGGAAATCAACGCCGCGCTGGAAATTATATCTGGGCCGGATGCGCGCGCCGGCGGCGTGAACATCGGCAAACGTATCCCCGTCCGCAAGAAAAAAACCACTCTGGGCCGCAATCCCCGGCAGGTGGACATCCAGCTTTACAACCTGGACGAGCCGAGCAGCGTCAGCCGCCTGCATTGTTCGGTTGAATATTACGCTTCGATGCGGTGTTTTATGATAACGGACGAAGGTTCGTCGTCCGGCACGAAGGTGGACGGCCTGTCCCTCACGGCCTACCAGCCGGTGGCGCTGCGGGATGGCGACCTGATCGAACTGGGCCTGGTGGAGCGGCAGGGCGTGGTCATGCGCTTCCATACCGATGCCAACCCGCCGGAAAGCGCGGAACTGCACGGGGCGCGTCTGCGCCTGCATATGGGCATCGAGGCCAAAGATACCATTCGCCAGCTGCTTAAGGAAGAAGCCGCGCCGGAAGTAACACCCTGCGACGTGTTCCTGAGCTACAGCCGCCGCGACCGCGACGTGATGCGCTACATCCGCGAAAGCCTGGAGGTCAGCGGCATCAGCGTCTGGTCGGACGAAAACCTGGAACCGGGCAGCAAATCCTGGCGCGGCGTGGTGGAAACGGCCATCGAACGGGCCGGCTGTCTGGTCGCCCTGCTGTCGCCGGACGCCAAACAGTCCGAATGGGTGGGCGAGGAACTGAACTACGCCAAAATTCACGGCGTGCGCATCTTCACGGTGCTGGTGCGCGGCGAGGAAGGCAGCGCCGTGCCGCTGGGTTTAACCGGTATGCAGTGGGTGGATATGCGGACGGACTATGAAGGGGGACTGGAGCATCTCTTAAAGACGCTGCGAGAATATCTGGCGCGCGAGTGAAACACCCGGCGCGTTGTGGGCAGATCATTTCCGCCGGGGCGCGCAATGTCCCCGGCGGCACGACTTCGGAGGAAAGCATGATACGTTTGTTGTGCCTGTTGAGCCTGATGCTGCTGGCGGCCTGCGGCGGCAGCGCCGAAACCGACGCGCCCACCGCCAACAGCGCGATTGACTGGGATCGCAGCCCCGGAACCGTCGTTTTCCGCGCCGATGTCGAGGGGGGGACGCCGGAGGATGCCTTCCTGGCGCGCAGCGAAATCCCGCCCTGCACCGTTTACGGCGATAACCGCGTGGTCTGGACGAATGAAATCGGCCCGTTCGAGACGCAGGTTTTGTGGGATAAAGTCGGTGATGAGGCGATTCGGAACTTCGTTACCATCCTCACCATCAACCGGCAGATTTACAGCTACAAGGCGGGCAGCGCCCTGGAGCCTGCCGGCCCCACCACGCCGGTCGTGGAGACGCTGACGCTGTTCGTCAACGGTCTCCAGCACAAAACCGACGCTTTCGCCGGCTGGGACCTGGATTATTACCGCCAGATCGCGGACGCCTGCCGCCAGATCAGCGTCGCGCCGGTGCTGTACGAGCCGACCGCTGCCTGGGTTTCGGCGCTGGCCGTGCCGTATGACCCGAACACCCCGGTGGTGGCCTGGGACGGCGCAGCCAATAATCTGAGCCTGGCCGAACTGGCCGCCAGCGGCGAGCGTAAATGGTTAACCGACCGCAACGTGCCGGTGCTGTGGAACATCCTCCGCACATCGCCGCCGCGCATCCAGTTTTTGGAGGGCGAGGAACGTTATTATGTGGCGCTGGAAGTGCCGAACGTCACCCGCTCCTCGCCGCCCGCACCGCAGTAGGCCGGCGCGGTTCGTCATATAGGCGTTTTGAGAAGGAAAACGGTACTTATGTCCCTTGATGAGCGCACGCTCGACCTCATCCGCGCCGCCCGCGCCGTGAACGGCGTGCCGGGCGACCGCTACAAAATCCCTTTTCGGAACCTCCGCCAGGTTTTATCGCTGCACGCGCGCGTCTCGCCGGAAAAAACCTTCCTCATTCACTACGATTCCGAGGGAAACCGCGAGGAACTGAGCTATGCCGAGTTCAACGCGCGCGTTCACCAGACGGCCCACCTGCTGCGCCACGACCTGGACGTGCGGCGCGGCGACCGGGTGGCGACCATCGGTTACAACCACAGCGATCTGGTCATCATCTACTTCGCCTGCTGGATCATCGGCGCGGCGGTCGCGCCGCAGAACGTGGCCGAGGACGACCGGCGCATCGCCTTCATCCTGCGGAACAGCCGGGCGAGGGTCTGTTTTGTCCGGCAGGAATATCTCGAACGCGCCCGGCAGATCATTTACGGCACGGAGGAAGGGCTGGGCGCGCCGGACATCCGGCGAATCATCCAGGTCGGCGGCCAGCCGGACGGCGAAACGCTGTTTTTCCATCAGGCCGTTCAAAACCTGCCCAACACCTTTTTCAGCGACGACCCGGAGCCGACACTGGAGGACGAGGCGCTGCTGGTGTACACCAGCGGCACGACCGGCGCGCCCAAAGGCGTGGTGCTAACGCAGTACAACCTGCTGGTGGACGCGCAGGGCATCGCCCAATGGCAGGGTTTCACCGGCAACCAGCGCATGATGTGTGTGCTGCCCATTCATCACGTCAACGGTATTGTCGTTACTCTGGTGACGCCGGTGCTGGTGGGCGGCTCGGTGGTTTTGAACCGGCAGTTTTCGTCCGGCCACTTCTGGGAGCGCATCTGCAAGGAGCGGGTGCAGATCGTCAGCGTTGTGCCGACGCTGCTCCAGTTCTGCCTGGAATATGCCGACCAGATGCAGGCGCGCGGCGCGCCAATCTGGGGCGAAGGGCTGCGCCAGCAGGATTTAAGCGCCTTCCGGCACATCATCTGCGGCGCGGGGACGCTGGCGATGGCGCTGGTTAAGGCCTTCGAGGAGCGGTTCGGCGTGCGTGTGCTGCACGGTTACGGCCTCAGCGAGACGACCTGTTACAGCTGTTTCCTGCCGATTGACCTGTCGTGGGAAGAACACAAACACTGGCTGCTGGATTTTGGCTATCCGAGCATCGGCTGCCCCATCGAACCTAACGAAATGGCGATCTTCAGTGCCGATGGCAGCGGGCAGCCGCTTGGGCCGGGGGAACGCGGGGAAATCTGCATACGCGGCCATAACGTGATGAAGTATTACGACCAGCGCCCGGACGCCAACGCCGAAACTTTCAAGTTCGGCTGGTTCCGCAGCGGCGACGAGGGTTTTTACCAGGTAGACGCGCGCGGGCGGCAGTTTTTTTTCATCACCGGGCGCATCAAAGAGTTGATTAACCGGGGCGGCGTCAAGTTCAGCCCCTTCGACATCGAAGAAGTGCTGCTGGAAATCCCCGGCGTGAAGGTCGGTTTAGCCATCGCTTTTCGTAACGATTATTACGGCGAGGAGGTAGGCGCGTATGTCGTGCCGGAGGAAGGCGCGGCGCCGGACGCCGAGGCGATTTTAGACCACTGTCGGCGGCGGCTGACGTTTGAAAAAGCCCCGAAAGTGGTGGTGTTCGGTACGGACATCCCCGTGACCAGCACCGGCAAATACCAGCGGCTGCGCCTGCAAGAGCGTTTCGCGGCCTGGGAACACACGCAGTTCAAAAAGCCCTGAGAATGTTGCACGAGACAAGGGACTTTAGCCTCTTGTTCAGGTAGTAGACGAGGGGGATTTAATGTTAAAACTGCTCAACCGCTCCAACAACCGCCAGCACGATAAACGGCTGGTGATAGACCATGACCTGTGTTTCTCCTGCGGGGCGTGCGTGGCCGTCTGCCCGCCGGACTCGCTGTTTTTGCTGGATATTCATCTGACCGTAGACCATAACACCTGCACCCGCTGCGACCGCTGCGTGGCGATGTGTCCGGTTCACGCGCTGTCGCTGGTGCCGGAGGAGCCGCTGCACCATGAAAACGGCGTATGATGTCATCGTTGTGGGGGCCGGCCCGGCGGGGTCGGCGGCGGCTTTGCGGGCGGCCCAGGCCGGCCTGGACGTGCTGCTGATCGAAAAACGCCAGGAAATCGGCGTGCCGGTGCGCTGCGGCGAGGCCACCGACATCGAAACGACCGAACGCTTCATGCCGCTGGACGCGCGTTACATCAACCGCTACATCAACCGGTATGCCATCGTCAACGCGGTGGGCGACCGCGTGATCGTGCCGCCCAGTTCGCCGACCATCATCATTGACCGGAAAGTGTTCGACGCGGCGCTGGCCCAGGAGGCAGCGCGCGCCGGGGCCGAGCTGCGCGTCAGCACGACGGCGCTCGGCCTGCTGCGGGAAAATGGCGCGGTAACGGGCGCGCGGCTTAAAAGTATGGGGCGCGCCTGCGAGGTGCGCGCTAAACTGGTGGTCGCCGCCGACGGCGTGGAGTCCCAGGTGGCGCGTTGGGCGGGGTTAAAGACCATCCCGCCGCTGGCCGATTATTATGTCGGCTTTCAGTTCACGCTCACTAACCTGCGCGGGCGTTTCGACCCCGACCTGTGCGAATACCATATCGGCAGCGAAACCGTCGCGCCGGGGGGGTACGTGTGGGTATTCCCCAAAAGCGAGGACAGCGCCAACGTGGGCATCGTCATCCCGGCCAATCGCGCGCGTCCGGTCAGCGCGCAGGCCTGGCTGGAGCGTTTTGTCGAACGGTTTTATCCCGGCGCGGGCATTTTGAGCGTGGTGGCCGGGGGCATCCCCATTACAGGCGCGATCAAACAGATGGCCGTTGACGGGCTGGTGGTTGTGGGCGACGCGGCGCACCAGGCCGACCCGCTGACGGCGGGCGGCATCAGCCTGGGGATGATGGGCGCGGAAATGGCGATGCAGGTGGCCGTCCCGGCCATCCGGCGCGGGGATGTGTCGGCGCAGGCACTGCGGGAATACGAGGCGCTGTGGCGGGAGCGGTTCGGCAAAATGCACGGCGCGCTGTACGCGGTGCGGAAAATTCTGACGCGCATGGCCGAGGCCGATTTTAACAAACTGGTGGCGCAGGCGGCGCGGCTGCCGCTGGCAACCATGAGCCATGCCGAACTGATGGCGCAGCTTTTGCGGGCGCACCCGGCGCTGCTGCTGGAAGCCCGCACGCTCATCACTACCGGGCTGCTGTTGAAATAAGCGTTTATCCGTAAACCCACCAGACAGTGGGCTTAAGCCCACTGTTCTGCTGTCAGATCAATCAGTTTATGGATAGGTTCTGAGCGCGTTTTTAGTTTTCAGGCCGGCGGCGTGACGTCGGCAGGCGCGGCGGCCTGCTGTGGCGCTTTCCGCCCCCAGGCGAAAAACGAATATTCGATCACCGGCTGGGCCAGCTTCAGCGTTTCGGCCATTTGCGCCGGGCGGTACAGCTCGATGGACTCGTAGCCGGCGTCTGCCAGCAGCTGGCGGGCTTCCGCCTCGTTTTTGAGTTTGCACTTATAAAGCCCGGCCTGGCGGCTGAACAACCCGGCCACCTGCTGCCCCTCACCGCCGGGGCCTTCATCCCAGGGCAGATCGCAGACAAAACTACCGCCCGGTTTGAGCGAGTTCCTGATATGATTCGCCATGCGGATCACCTCAGCATTGGTGAAATACGGCGTCAGCCCTTCGGCAATGACGACATCCACCTGCTGATTTTCCAGAATATCGTCCAGGGATGTCACGCCCAGGTCGGCGGCCAGCCAGCGGATATTCGGCGGCAGGGTGAGGTTGCGCGCCTGTTCCAGACGTTTTTGTTTGTCACGCACCACGTCCGGCAGGTCAATTTCGATTACCTGAACATCGGGGAATTCGCGCGCCAGGTACAAACCGCGCGGCGAAAGGCCGCAGGCCAGTTCTACAATGACGGTTTCTTCGCGCTGCGCGGGCAGCGCCCGGCGCGCCAGTTCGGTCAGCCCGTACAGGCGCGCAACCAGATAGTTCATGGCTTTGTCGCTGTGAGGCATCCGCATAAACATGCGGGCGACGATGCGCCCGGCCCACCGGCTGAGGGCCAGCGTTTCGGGCGTGGGATATTTTTCGGCGCGAAAACCTGCGATGATCTCGGCACCGCGCTGCCCGGAGGTGCGCCCCAGGCCGAGCGTGTCGGATGAAGGCTGAGCAGTCGGCGAAGCAGATGGATGGGGTGTTTCGGTCATTTCACTTTCCCTGTGTCTTTACAACAGGCAGCAGCATTTTTAATTAGAACCCATCCAGGCCAAAGGTGTCAATAAAAATACCGCCGTTAGTCCGCCGCTTTTTGCGCCTCCAGAAAGAAACATATATCCACAATCGGCCTGGGCAGGTTGAGTTCATCGGCAAACTGGGTAGCCAGATACACTGAAACCGACGGATACCCCGCGTCCAGCAAAAGCTGCCGGGCCTGATCTTCGGTCTGGACGGTGCCTTTCAACTGACCGGCCTGCCGGCTGAAAAAGCCTGCAATCTGCCGAATTTCTTCCACACCGGCCTGGCGCGTAACATCGGCGATGAACTTCCCGCCGGGTTTGAGGCTGCTTAACACGCCGCGCGCCACGGTCTTAATTTCCTCATAGGAAAAATATGCCAGCAGCCCTTCCGCCGCCACCACGTCAACCTGTTTTCCGTCCAGCACCTTCGACAAGGGAGTTGTGCCTAAATCGGCAGCCAGCCATTGAATGTTGGGGGGGATGGTCACATCTTTCGCGCGTTCAAGGCGCTGC
>JAPKMO010000123.1 GCA_026645945.1 Anaerolineae bacterium | reverse complement strand
CAACCAACCATCCGAAGTTGTCGGTTAGGTCGCTTGTGTCAGATGAAATCTTGTCTAATACAGCTATAGACAGTGGGCTTAAGCCCACTGTCTGTCCACTGTCTGTCCACTGTCTGTCCGCTGTCTGTCCGCTGTCTGTCAGGCTCATTCTTTTCCGTTTATTCCATAAGAACGCAGACGGCAAGCATGTTATAATAGGCGGCGTTTCGTTCTGGCTTCGCCAACAGCGAACCGCTTTGCACACAATACAGGAGAAACCACGTTGGACGCCAACCTGCAAACGCTGGCTATTAACGCTATTCGGATGCTCGCCATTGACGCAGTGCAAAAAGCCGACAGCGGCCACCCCGGCCTGCCGATGGGCGCCGCCCCAATGGCCTATGCCCTGTGGACTCAGCACCTGCGGTATAACCCGCGCCATCCCCGCTGGGCCGACCGCGACCGTTTCATCCTCAGCGGCGGGCATGGCTCGATGCTGCTGTACGCGCTGCTGTACCTCACCGGCTACGATCTGCCGCTGGAACAGTTGAAAAACTTTCGTCAGTGGGGCAGCCACACCCCCGGCCACCCGGAATACGGCGACACGCCCGGCGTCGAAACCACCACCGGCCCGCTCGGCCAGGGCGCAGGGACGGCGGTCGGCATGGCGCTGGCCGAGGCTTTTCTGGCAGACTATTTCAACCGCCCCGGCCATACGGTCGTTGACCATTACACTTACGCCCTGGTTAGCGACGGCGACCTGATGGAAGGCGTGTGCGCCGAAGCCGCTTCGCTGGCCGGCCTTTGGGGGCTGGGCAAGCTCATATACCTGTGGGATAACAATGGTATCACGCTGGATGGCGCAACGGACATGACCTTCACCGAGGACGTGCTGGCGCGCTTCCGCGCTTACGGCTGGCATACGCTGGAGGTCGAGGACGGCAATGATGTAGAGGCCATCCTGGCGGCCATTGAGGGCGCGAAAGCCGTCACCGACGCGCCTTCGATCATCTCCATTCGCACCATCATCGGCTACGGCAGCCCCAACAAACAGGGAACCAGCAAAGCACACGGCGCGCCGCTGGGCAAGGACGAGGTGAAGCTGGTGAAGGATTTCTTCGGCTGGCCGCAGGAAGATTTTTACGTCCCCGGCGAGGCGCTGGAACACTTCCGCACCGCCATCGAACGCGGCGCAGCACTGGAAAAAGAATGGGAAACGCGCTTCCAGGCCTGGCGGGCGGCCTACCCCGATCTGGCGCAAACCTGGGATTTGGCCTTCAGCGGCCAGCTTCCCGATGGTTGGGACGCCGACATCCCGGTTTTCACCGACGCTAAAAAGATCGCCACCCGCAACGCTTCCGGCGAGGTGCTGAACGCCATTGCCAGACACATCCCGACCATGATCGGCGGCGACGCCGACCTGGCAAGCAGCACCAAAACGCTCATCAAGGGCGCGGAAGATACCGGCAAAGGCAAACCCGCCGCCCGCAACGTGCGCTTCGGCGTGCGCGAACACGCGATGGGCGCCATCACCAACGGCCTGGCGCTGCACGGCGGCATCATCAAACCCTATACGGCCACCTTCCTCACCTTCAGCGATTATATGCGCCCGTCCATCCGCCTGGGCGCGCTGATGAACATCCAGCCGATTTACGTTTTCACCCACGACAGCATCGGTCTGGGCGAGGACGGCCCGACCCACCAGCCGGTCGAGCATGTGGCCGCCCTGCGCGCCATTCCGGGGCTGACCGTTTTCCGCCCGGCGGACGCCAACGAGACGGCGGCGGCCTGGCGCGCGGCCATGACCCTGCCGCACCCGGTGGCGATGGCCTTCTGCCGCCAGGATTTGCCGGTGCTGACCGGCGACCACGTGCGCGAGGGAGTGGCGAAGGGCGGTTATGTGCTGGCCGACTGCGACGGCCGTCCGCAGGTTATCCTGATCGCCACCGGCAGCGAGGTTCACATCGCTCACGACGCTTACCGCCGGTTGAGCGCCGAAGGTTTCCGCGTCCGGCTGGTATCGCTGCCGTCGTGGGAACTGTTCGACGCGCAAAGCCAGGAATACCGCGACAGCGTGCTGCCGCCGGACGTGACCGCGCGCGTCAGCATCGAGGCCGGCATAACGATGGGTTGGGAACGTTACGTCGGCTGCCGGGGCGTGATGATCGGCGTCAACCGTTTTGGGGCCAGCGCGCCCTACGAGCGCCTCTACCAGGAATTCGGCCTCACGGCAGAAGCCGTCGTCCAGGCCGCGAAGGAACTGGTGGCCGGTTAACAAAGTTTAAGGAGCAACCCATGACCACCAACCCCCCTGTTGACGTGCAGCAGTTCGGCCAGAGCATCTGGTTTGACTTCATTCACCGCGACGCACTCACCGGCGGCGAACTGAAACAGTATATAGACGAATACGGCGTCCTGGGCGTTACATCCAACCCGTCCATTTTCCAGAAGGCCATCGGCGACTCCGACGCTTATGACGCCGCCATCATGCACCTGCTCGACCTGGACGCCGCCGACATCTACGAACGGCTGGCGATTGAGGACATCCAGACCGCGCTGGACCTGTTCCGCCCGGTCTACGAGCGCACCGGCGGCCAGGATGGTTACGTCAGCCTGGAGGTGTCGCCGCTGATCGCCAACGATACCGCCACCACCATCAGCGAGGCCAAACGGCTGTTCGCCGCCGTCAACCGCCCCAACCTGATGATTAAAATCCCGGCTACCCAGGCCGGCATCCCGGCCATCGAGGAGGCTATCGCGGCGGGCATCAACGTGAACGTGACGCTGATTTTCGCCGTCCAGAACTATATCGAGGTGGCGCGCGCTTACCTGCGCGGCCTGGAACGCCGCCTTGCCGCCGGGCAGGACATCCGCCACATCGCGTCGGTTGCCAGCTTTTTCGTCAGCCGCATAGATACCCTGGTAGACCACCTGCTGGAAGACCGGATTCGCGCCGCCGAAGGGCATGACCCCTCCCGCGCCGCCGCCTGCCGTTCGCTGCTTGGCCTGGCCGCCATCGCCAACGCCAAGCTGGCCTACAAACAGTTTTTGAATATCTTCTACGGCGACGAGTTCGCCCGGCTGCGCGAGGCCGGCGCGCGGGTGCAGCGCCCGCTGTGGGCCTCCACCGGCACCAAAAACCCGGCCTATCCCGATACCCTCTACGTGGATGCTTTGATCGGCGCGGACACGGTGAACACCGTCCCGCCGGCCACCCTCAAAGCCTTCCGCGATCATGGCACGGCGGCGCCAACGCTGACCGCTGACCTGGATGCCGCGCCGGAGATTTTAGACCGGCTGGCCGAAGTCGGCATCAGCTTCGATGACGTGACGCGCCAGCTTCAACTGGAGGGCGTGGCCGCCTTCACCGAAGCGTTCGAGCAGTTGATCGCCCAGGTGAACGCCAAACGCGACGTGCTGAAAGCCGGGGTCATCCAGAAGCAGCAGGCAGCGGTCGGCCTGTACGCCGACGCCGTGCAGGCTGCCCTCAAGTCGCTGGAAGCCGACCGCGCCAATGCCCGTCTGTGGGCGCACGACGGCAGCCTGTGGAAAGACCAGGCCGACGTAATCGCCAAAATCGAAAACCGGCTCGGCTGGCTGGATGTGACCCACACCATAGACCTCGACCGGGTGAAGGCGCTGCAAGCCAGCGTGCGCGGCGGCTCGTTCCGCCATGTGGTGCTGATGGGCATGGGCGGCAGCAGCCTGGCCCCGGAGGTGCTGTACCGCAGCTTCGGCCAGCAGCCCGATTTCCCGGCCTTTTTGATGCTGGACAGCACCAACCCCGCCGCCGTCCGCGCCGTCGAAAACGCGGTAGACCTGCGTTATACGCTGTTTATCGTTGCCAGCAAGTCCGGCACGACGGTGGAAACCGCCGTCTTCCAGAACTATTTTTATGAACGCGCCGGGCGCAACGGCAGCCAGTTCATCGCCATCACCGACTCCGGCTCGTCGCTGGAAGCCGAAGCGCGCCGGCTGAACTTCCGCGACCTGTTTGTGAACCCGGCGGACATCGGCGGGCGCTACAGCGCGCTCAGCTACTTCGGCCTCGTCCCGGCGGCGCTGATGGGCCTCGACCTCGACCGCCTGTGGGCGGAAGCGCAGCGCATGATAACCGCCTGCGGGCCGGACATCCCGGCGCGGCATCATCCTGGCCTGTGGCTGGGCGCGGTTCTGGCGGCGCTGGGGCAGCAGGGGCGCGACAAAGTGTTCATCCTGGGCAGCCCGTCCACCGGCACGTTCGGCAGCTGGATTGAGCAGTTGATCGCCGAAAGCACCGGCAAGGAGGGTAAAGGGCTGCTGCCGGTCGTCGGCGGGGCCGATGCACCGGAGGATTACGCCGCCGACTCGCTGGTGATTTACCTGCGCGTGGACGACGACCCGGCCAACGAAAGCCTGGATGCCGCCGCGCAGGCCGTGAGCCAGGCCGGCCATCCGCGCGTCACCTATCATCTGCCCGACCGCTTCGCGCTGGCGGGCGAGTTTTTCCGCTGGGAATATGCCACCGCCATCGCCGGTAAGCTGCTGGACATCAACCCGTTCGACGAGCCGAACGTGACCGAAAGCAAGCAGGCCACCGGGCGGCTGCTGGCGCATTTCCAGGAACACGGCAGCCTGCCCCAGGTCGAACCGGCGCGCGTTGAAGGCGCGGCTGCGCTGTACGCCGACGATCAAATCCGCCGGCGGTTGGTTGATCTGTGCGCGCAGCACGGTTATAATCCCGACGGCTTGGCCGGCCTGCTGGCGGCGCTGGTCAAAACCGCCCGCGCTGGGGACTACTTCGCGCTGCTGGCCTACCTGCCGCCGTCGCCGGAAACCGACGCCCGGCTGGAGGACATCCGCCGCCGCCTGCGCCGCGCCACCCACCGCGCCGTGACGGTCGGTTACGGCCCGCGCTACCTGCACAGCACCGGCCAGCTTCATAAAGGCGGGGCGGACAGCGGTATTTTCATCCAAATCACCGCCGAAACGGGCGACGATCTGCCTGTCCCCGGCCAACCGTACAGCTTCGGCGTGCTGCACGCCGCCCAGGCTGCCGGCGACCTGGAAGCCCTGCGCGACAAAGGCCGCCGCGCCGTCCGCCTGCACCTGGGCGCGGACATATCCGCCGGGCTGGAGGTGCTGCTCAAAGCGGTCGAGATGGCTGGCGAGGGCAAAAATTCATAAGCGCGTCGCAAAAATCGAACAATGCGCCGTCTCCGGCGTATTATGGTGTAAGGGGCGGGTTGGTTAACCCGCCCTCTGCGTGCCGGTTCGATAAATTTTGAACAGAAGGATGTTGATTATGACGCCCCCCTCGAACCGCCTGACCGGAATGCGCGCTTTTGTCCTGGTGGCCGTCGGACAGTTCGTGTCGCTCACCGGCACGGCCATGAGCCAGTTCGCGCTTAGCATCTGGGCGTGGGAAAAAACCGGCCAGGCGACGGCGCTGGCGCTGGTGCATGTATTCGGCCTGGTGCCGCTCATTTTGCTCAGCCCGGTTGCCGGGGCGCTGGTAGACCGCTGGAATCGTAAGCTGGTGATGATGCTCAGCGACCTGGGCGCGGGCGCGGCGACCATCATTATCTTCCTGCTGTACAACGCCGACAGCCTGGAAATCTGGCATCTGTACGTGGCGGCGGTGTTCACCGGCGCGTTCCAGACCTTCCAGTGGCCGGCCTACTCCGCTGCCATCGCCATGATGGTCCCCAAGCAGCAGTATGTCCGCGCCAACGCGCTCTACGGCCTGGCGGAAGGCGCCTCCGGCATCCTGGCTCCCAGCCTGGCGGCGGCGCTGATCGTAGGGGTGGTCATCGGCGGCGGTACGCTGCTGCCCGGCATCGGCATCGGCGGCGTTCTGGCGCTGGACATCATCACCTTCATCGCGGCCATCGGCACGCTGCTCATCATTTACGTCCCGCAGCCGGAGCGGTCGGCATCTGGCGAACAGGCGCGCGGCAGCCTTTTAAAAGAAGCCGCCTACGGCTTTCAATACATCTTCGCCCGGCGCAGCCTGCTCGGTTTGCAGTTGGTATTTATGGGCGGCAACTTTTTCACCACCGCCGGTTTCACCCTGCTCACACCGATGATCCTGGCGCGCACCGGCAGCAGCGAGCAGACGCTCGGCCTGGTGCAGTCGGTTTTCGGCGTTGGCAGCGTGGTGGGCGGCCTGACGCTGACCGCCTGGGGCGGGCCAAAACGCCGCGTGCATGGCGTCCTGCTCGGCTGGATCATCTCCAGCATGGGCGGAATGCTGCTGCTGGGAATGGGGCGCGGGCTGCCCGTGTGGGTGATCGGCGCATTCGTAGGCTCTTTCCTGGTTCCGGTCGTCAACAGCTCCAACCAGTCCATCTGGCAGGCCAAAGTGCCGCCGGATATTCAGGGGAAAGTGTTTTCCGCCCGCCGCATGATCGCCTGGCTGGTTAATCCGCTGGCGGCACTCATCGCCGGCCCGCTGGCCGACCAGGTGATGGAACCCGCCATGCAGGAAGGCGGCGCGCTGGCCGGAACGTTCGGCGACATAGTGGGGGGTGGGCCGGGCGCGGGTATGGCGCTGATTGTGGTGATGGGCGCGCTGGGGGCGACGTTGGTCGCGCTGGGCGGGTACTTCGCCCCGGCGGTGCGAAACGCCGAGGACATTTTGCCCGACCATGACGCGCAGCCTGCTGTTTCGGCAGCCGTCGAGCCGGTGGCTTAAAAATTGAACAAAATGGCGCTGCCGCACGTATAGAGAAGTGAAGGTCAGGCAGCCTTCGCAGCAGCTTTACTCCAGGGTTTACGCCCGGCTCGGCTCATCCACACGCGCATTTCAATCGGATGGTCGGGCCGGGTGGCCCGTTCAGCCACCCTCAGCCGGAATCTGACAATATATTACCACTCCGCCGGGTTGCCTGCTACAATCTCCTCAACGTGGAGGTTCAGACATGGCGACTCAATCTCTTTGCTGCGACGATTCCCTACAGATGGGGGAATATCTGCCCGGCACGGCCCCCCGCTCCGACGTGTGGCTGCTGCTGGAACACCCGGAACCCTGGGGCGCGAAGGCGTTCGAGGACAGCGATCTGCCGGAGGCGGTCAAAACCGGCCTTTCCGACTGGTTGAACGCGATTCCCAACGCGCGTTTGCAGTTCATCAGGCAGGAAAACGCCGGCGAGCGGCGGCTTTTTTATGTGGCGCTGGCGCGGACGGGGCGGCTGTACCGTTTTGAACTGGCGGCCTACGAAAGCCTGCTGGCGCTGGACATCCCGGCGTTGGCTGGCGGCGCGGCGGATTACGAAAACCACCGCAGCGGCGAACGGCTGTTCCTGGCTTGCACCAACGGCAAGCGCGACGCCTGCTGCGCGCTGTACGGCCTGCCGCTGTACCGCAAGCTGCGCCAGGCCGCCGGCGAGTCCGCCTGGCAGGTTTCGCACATCGGCGGCCACCGCTTCGCCGGGACGCTCGTCTGCCTGCCGCACGGCCTGTATTATGGCCGCGTGGACGACCCTGCGCCCATCGTGACGGCCTATCGAAAAAACGAGTTTTATACGGCGGGCTGCCGGGGGCGCTGCACCATCGAACCTGCCGCCCAGTCGGCAGAAATTTACCTGCGGCAGCAAACCGGCCTGACGGCGCTGGATGGGCTGCGGCTGGCGGACGTTCAGCAGAACGGCCAGGAATGGACGGCGCGCTTTGAGGCGGACGGGGCAACCTATACGGTGCGGGTGTGCGCCGCGCCGGCGTCGGTGCTGGAAAACTCCACCGACGCCGAACGCAAGCAGGTGATGAAGTTCCACCCGGAGGCGTATCAGACCGCTGGTTAAGTATCTATCCGTAAACCGATTGATCTGATAGCCGAACAGTGGGCTTAAGAACAGTGGGCTTAAGCCCACTGTCTGGTGGGTTTATGGATAAACTCTAAGTCACCGTCTGAAGGTTTTCGGTGGCCTCACCCCCACTCGCTTTGTTCGTTTCCCCCTCTCCGGTGGAGAGGGGGTAGGGGGGTGAGGTCGCAGGGCTGGGCAGCCACGCCTTCCGGCATTCCCGCATCAGCCAGCCACCGGCAGCCCCAGGATGTCGCCGCTCTGGGCGCGGCCATAACGCGACGCAATCCAGCCGGTCTGCCCCTGGTAGGTGATTTGCAGCCAGCGGCCGTCCGCGCTGCGCCCAGTGGCCGTCACGACCGTATTGTGCGGGATGCTCGCCAGGATGGCGGAAGTTGTATCCGGCGCGGCCCGCATCCGCAGCGTGTAATCCACCAGAAACCGCAGCGACGAGATGCTCGGCACGGACGGCGCGGGCGGCGCGCCGCCGGCCACCGTCGGCTGACCTTCGGAAATCGTAACGAAGAGGGCGGAAACCCAGCCGACCTGCCCGTTAAAATCAATGCTGTACCAGCCGTCCGCCTCGCCGGTGAGGGTGTAAGCATCGCCGGGGCGCAGCGTGCCGATGCGCGCGGCGCTCAGGCCGGGGCCGTTCCGCACGTTCACGCGCTCGGTGGTGGTGACGATGCGCGTGGACGGCTGGTCAGGCTGGCCGCCGGTGGGCAAACCCGCGCCGGGCGTGCCGTTCAGGAAGGCATCGTCCCAGTAAACGCCGTTGGGGTTGGAAGGCTGGCTTTGTGTGGCGTACAAAAACAGCGTCACCACGCCGGTCGCCCCGGCGCGGGTCGTCACCTGAACCAGATTCCACTGGTACAGCGCGCCGGCCCACTCCGACCAGACCACGCTGGGGCTGTTGGGGTCGGTGCCGCCGTTGGGGTCAATGCCGGCGCGCACCACGCTGCCCCCGGAGTTATGTTCGATGAGCGCCCATGCGCCGCCTTGTACGTCGGTATTGGGCGCGACGCTCACCTGCTGGAGCAGCCAGGCGGTAAACGTGCCGCCGCCGCGCGACATATGATATGAGCGTCCTCCGGAACGTTTGATGCCGCCGGTATGCGGAAAACCGTTCGGGTGGACGTTTTTCCAGGGCGCATCCCCGCCCAGGATGAACCCGCCCCACCAGTAAGTCGGCGCGTTGAAGGTGGTGGCCGGGTCGTTGGGGTCGGCGCTCACGCGGCTGTAAACCTCCCCCTCCAGACTGGGGTCCTGGAGCAGGTTCGTACCCTGCGCGCCAACCGGCACAACAGCCGCCAGCATCGCCAGCAGCCCCAACACCAGCAAAAAGGATCGAGTACGCATGGATTCTATCCTCATCATTTTCACCAAAAACAGGCGAATCAGCTTGCCTGCCGTAAGTTGTTTATAAACCGGGAAATCCGGGGATGCAATAGGAATCGCGGCTGGGAAACAAAAAAAGCCTCCCGAAGGAGGCATCCAAAAGTGCATTAACAGAGGCGTTTCCGGCGTCTCAGTCGGCGGCGGCCTGGGTGGAGGCCGGCGCAGCGGCCGCCTTCGTCTCAGGTTTAGGGCTGCCGGCGGTGTTGTTCACGCTGCTGCGGGAGGCGCTTTTGCTGTCGTTGACATAGAAGCCGGAACCTTTAAAAATGATCCCCGCCGGCTGCACCACCCGCACTACGCGCTGCCCGGTGGATGGGTCTACAGTCAGCGGTTCTTCCAGGAACTTCTGCCGGATTTCAAAGGTCGAGCCGTCTTCGCGGCGGTAGGTATAGACAGGCATGGCGGATACACCCCTCATCAAACTCAAGCGAGTCTGCGTTACAAGCCGTTCTCTATAATACACCAGTTTTTTAGCACTGACCATAGATGAGTGCTAAATTCTGATGAAATTTTTAGGTGCGGCCACTACTTCAGACGCGGCGCGCGCGCCAAACCTTACTGTCCCACCAGGGCGCGCGCCAGCTCCGCCGTCGGCGCGGCGGCCACGCGCGTTTCGGCCTCACCGCCGATAAAACACAATGCCGCGTCCGTCCCCGACCAGCAGCCATCCTCCACCGGCGCGCCTTCAAAACGCGCTTCGACGAAGGCCGTCATCGCGGCGGCGAACTCGGCAGAGTCGGCGGGCGAGTCCCACTTCAAACGCAGCGCCCAGGCGCGCTGGCCGGTAGTTTCGTTATAGTACAGGTGATAACGGTCGCCGCCCCAGCCGGCAGCGGCTTTGCGAGCCTCCGCCGCCGGAAGCTGCGTATCCAGGTACGACCGCAGGTAAAATTCGCCCAGCGTCCGGTCGGCCAGCAGCACCCAGTCCGGGCCGGGCGGCGCGGTTTCCAGCGCCACTGGCTGCGGCGGCTCGCCGGACAGGTATTTGGCGGGGTGGAGAATCTGCTCGGTGGAAACGGGCAGGTCGTTATAAGCGCGGTTGACGGCCTCCCAGCCGCCTTCGCGGTACAGCGCGTTGACGAAGTTCATGCCGTCCTGATAGGGGAAGCTTAATTCCATGACGATAAACGGCGGCGTGCCGGGTGGAATGTTAAACGCCCCGGCGGCGAAACCCTGCACCAGCAGTCCGATGGCCGCCATCGGGTTGCGCTGCGCGGCGGCCTGAAGATAGGCGGTCATGACGGCGGTGGCATCACCTTCCACCAGCGATACAATCGCCAGCGCGCGGTCGGGGTTGGTCAGCAGGTCGGGGTCATCCAGCAGGGTTTCCAGGCCAAAGTGCTGGTCTTGCAGGGCGTGGGTGAACTCGTGCGCGTAGGTGATCTGGTCGAGCAGCGGCAGCTGGTCGCCCGGCTCGCCGCCGCCCAGCAGCAGCACATTCATGGTTTTCGACTTGGTATCGTAAAACCCGGCCACGCCCGCCGGGCTGTTGTAAAAGTCCAGGTAAACTTGCAGCAGGTCTACATCCGGCGGCAGCAGGTCGAAAGCGATGTAAAACTGCGTTTCGCGGCGGATGGTTTCCTCATCAAGCTGGATGTTGAGTTCGCGCTCCAGGTAGGCGCGCACGTCGGCGCGGGTGGGGAAACGATGCTCGACCGGCTCCAGGGCTTCCAGGCCGCGCAGCCGGGCGGCGGCCTGTTCAACAGCCTCCAGGTGGGCTTCCAGCGCCGGGCTGATGTCCTGCGCCAGCACGCTGGACGTGCCGGCGATCAAAACGAGGACGAACATACAGATAGATTTCAAAGCGGTCACTCCTGAACAGGGCGAACGAAAAAGGCAAATATGCCAGATCCGATTGTAAGTCAGACGCGCTCCGGCTTTCAACGTCCCGCGCGCAGATTCAGAACGAACGTTAATCCTCGGCCAGGGCTATCGCATGAAGATACTTCGTCTCGATAAGCGGGCTTTCGCTCTTTGACCCCTCCCCCCCAACCCCTCCCCTCAGGGGACATGCGTCCCCGTAGGGAGATGGGGCTTAATGCGGCTCTTACTCTCTCTTTCTCCGCGCGGCGACCGGAGGAAGTCCCTTCAGGGAGGAAAGGGGATCGGGGGGATAGGGGTTGATGTAACGCAAAATTACAGCTTGATACGATAGCCCTGTCGGACAGCCCGCCCCGGCTTGTTTTTCCCTCCCGCAGCGCATACAATCTAACGTTATCGTCAGGATATATTATGCTGTAGGGTCAGAACTGCCCTGCGGAGAGTTTTGATTTTGATGCTGCCCCCCACACACGTTATCGGCAGGCGTTATATTTTACACGAGCCGCTGGGATCGGGCGGCATGGGCGCGGTGTACCGCGCCACCGACCGGCTGACCGGGCAGGCCGTCGCCCTCAAACGGGTGGCTGCCGCGCCGGGCAGCGAACAGGTTTCGACCGGCTCCGGGCAGGATTTCCGGCTGGCGCTGGCGCAGGAGTTCAAAATCCTGGCGTCGCTGCGCCATCCGCACATCATCAGCGTGCTGGATTACGGTTTTGACGAGCAGCGCCAGCCGTATTACACGATGGAACTGCTGGACGGGGCGGTTACCATCCTGGAAGCCGGGCGCGGCAAACCGCTGATCGAACAGGTCGGCCTGCTGGTGCAGATGCTCCAGGCGCTGGCGTACCTGCACCGGCGCGGCGTCACGCACCGCGATTTAAAACCGAGCAACGTGCTGGTGGCAGGCGGCGAGGTGCGGGTGCTGGATTTTGGCCTGTCGCTGGCTGCCGAAAACCGGGGCGGCGAGGCCGCTTCCTCCACCGCCGGCACGCTGGCCTACATGGCCCCGGAAGTTTTAATCGGCGGCATCGCCAACCCGATGACCGACCTGTACGCCGTCGGCATCATCGCCTACGAACTGGTGACCGGCAGGCATCCTTTCCACGTCGAGGACATCACCCGGCTGATTAACGACATCCTGTACAACACGCCCGAACCTTCCGGCGTGGAGATGGAGGCCAAACTGGCGCTGGTGTTGGAACGGCTGCTCGCCAAATCGCCGGACGCGCGTTATGCCGATGCGAACGAGGTCATCCGCGAACTGAGCGAGGTCGTCGGCCAGCCGCTGCCGCTGGAAACCGCCGCCACGCGGGAGAGCTTTTTGCAGGCCGCGCGGTTGGTCGGGCGCGACAACGAGCTGAAAAAACTCTCCGACGCGCTGGAAAAAGCCGCTGCTGGGTCGGGCAGCGCCTGGCTGGTATCGGGCGAAAGCGGCGTCGGCAAATCGCGCCTGCTGGAAGAACTGCGGGCGCTGGCGATGGTGCGCGGCGCGCTGGTGCTGCGCGGCCAGGGCATCGCGGAAAGCAGCAGCCCCTATTTACTGTGGCGTCCGGCGCTGCGCTGGCTGTGCCTGCTGACCGAACTGGACGATGCACAGCTTTCCACGCTGCAAGCGCTGGTGCCGGACGTGGGCGCGCTGCTCGACCGGGCGCTGCCGCCGGAAGAAGTGGACTGGAAAGCCGCGCAGTCGCGCATTCTCGGCGTCATCGAGGAAGTTTTCCGCCGCCAGAAACAGCCAGTGGTGGTCATCCTGGAAGATTTACACTGGGCGGACGAAAGCCTGGATGTGCTGGCGCGGCTGGCGCAGATCGTCGCCGACCTGCCGGTGCTGCTGATCGGCAGCTACCGCGACGACGAACGCCCTGACCTGCCCGCCCGCCTGCCGGACATGAACCGGCTGAAGTTGGAGCGCCTGAGCGATACCGGCATCGCGGAGTTAAGCGCCGCCATGCTGGGCCAGGCCGGAAAACAGCCCCAGGTATTAGACCTTTTGCAGCGGGAAACCGAAGGCAACGTGTTTTTCCTGGTGGAAGTGGTGCGCGTGCTGGCCGAGGAAGCCGGGCGGCT
>JAPKMO010000122.1 GCA_026645945.1 Anaerolineae bacterium | reverse complement strand
AGAAAAACATATGCCTGACGTTTTCCTAAGCTACAGTAGAAGAGATATTGAGTTTATGCGCCGCGTGCGTAACTATTTGTCGAGCATTGGCATCACAGTCTGGACGGATGAGAGCCTGGAACCTGGCACGCCAACCTGGACTTTCGCTATTGACCAGGAGATCCGGCGCGCCAGCGCGATGGTGGTGGTTCTGTCGCCAGATGCCAAAGCCTCCCCCTGGGTAGAGAATGAAGTCGCACTGGCGCAAACCTGCGGCACGCGAATCTTCCCCCTTCTGGCGCGCGGCGACGAGTCAACCGCTATCTCATTTCGCTTGATCGCATACCAGTATGTAGATGCGCGCACCGATGCCGGGGATGCGTTTTCGCGGCTGGCCTCAGCTTTGCAGCGGCATCTGGGCGCGAGTACGGGGCCGGCAGCGTCACCCCCACCGGTATCACCTCCTCCGGCGGCATCTCCACCCCCATCGAGCGCGCGACCTGCCGATGGGGGTGTACCCGCAGCATCTCCCGGCGCGCCGGTTAAGGTAGTCGCCCGCACCGGCGCTGCCGATTTCCGCACCATCGCCGATGCCATCCGGCAGTCGCCGGAAGGTACGGTCATCCGTGTGCGCCCCGGCCTGTACCGCGAGAATCTGGTCTTTTCAAAAGCGGTGGAGCTTGTAGGCGAAGGGCGGCGCGAGGACATCATCCTGGAAAGCACAACCGGCAACTGCATCCGTATGGACACCGATTATGCGGTCGTCAGCGGCATGACCATACGGCTGCGGGTGGGCGATTCCGGCGCGCAGTACTTCTGCGTGGACGTGCCAACCGGCCGGCTGGTGCTGGATGACTGTATCATCACGTCGGACTCGCTGGCGTGCGTGGCCGCGCATGGCGCTGGCGCCGACCCGATCATCCGGGGCTGCCGCATCCACGATGGTAAAGCCGGCGGGGTCTTCATCTATGACGACGGCGCGGGTTTAGTCGAAAACTGCGACATTTTTAATAATGCCCTGGCCGGTATTGAGTCCCGCTCCGGCGGTAATGTCACCATCCGCCAGTCCCGCATCTACGATGGCAAACAGGGCGGCATTTTCATCAACGAAAATGGCGACGGCACGATTGAAGACAGCGATGTTTTTGGCAACGCCCTGGCCGGTATTCAGATTAAAGGCGGCACCATGACCATCCGCCAGTGCCGGCTGTACCAGGGCAAAACCAGCGGCGTGTTCGTCAACGATAAAGGCAGCGCCCTGGTTGAAGACTGCGACATTTATGGGAACACGCTGGCAGGGGTTGAAGTTCAATCCGGCGGCAACCCGCTCGTCCGCAACTGCCGCCTGCATGATGGCATGGCCGGGGGCGTGCTGGTTTATGAAGACGGCCTCGGCGAATTTGACCGCTGCGATGTGTACGGCAATGCTCTAGCCGGCATCGAAGTTCGCACCGGCGGCAACCCCACCATCCGCCGCTGCGATATTCACGAGGGCAGGCAGGGCGCTATTCTGGTCAGCGACAACGGCAAGGGGCTGTTTGAGGACTGCAAAATTTACGATAACGGCCTGGCGGGTGTCGAAATTCGCACCGGCGGCAGCCCTACCATTCGCCGCTGTAAAATTTATAACGGCAAACAGGCCGGCATATTCGCCAATGACAAGGGCCTGGGCCTGATCGAAAACTGCGACATTGTGGATAATCTTTACGCGGGGGTCGAGATACAGGGCAGCGCAAACCCGACTGTTCGCCGCTGCAACATCAACCGCAACGGGTATCAGGCCGTCTGGGTTTACGACAACGGGCAAGGCACGGTTGAAAACTGCGACCTGACCAACAACGCGCGCGGGGCATGGAAGATCGAGGGCAGCAGTAAAGTGACGCGCCGCAGCAATACCGAGTGACAATGCGGCAGCCGGTTAGGGTCGTTCGGTGAAAAAATCGGCTGGTTTTGGGTCAGGCTTTAACCAGCCTTAACATCTCCGGCATGTGCGTTTTGATCGCCTCGATCAGGTTGGTATATGGCTCTTTTGCCAGTTCCGGCGCCAGGATGATGCTTTTGGTAAAGCTGCCCGCCGCGCGTTCCAGCAGCCACAGATCGGTCCCGTGTGTCGGCAGGTCTGGCTGATCTTTAAGCTGGTCAAAACGCAGTTTTTGTAAAGCCAGCGCAAACGCCTCGTAACGCGCCGCCTCCAGGGCAAGCGCCAGCGGCCTATGGTCAAACAGCCCCCGATAGACGATTTCCAAAGCGGGCTGCGCGCGCCCAAACCGCTGCGCCGTCGCCACCGAATCGAACGCGCGCTGGTCGTGATAGCGCACCGTCAGCCGGTAAACGCCGCTGATGCCTGGCCGCAGCGCCACTTTTTGAAGCGGCGGCAGTTTCATCTGGTCGCCAATCGAGCGCAGCAGATAGGCCTGATATTCCAAATAAATGCACCCTCTTTAACCAGGGGGCATAACTGGATGCCATCCCCCACAGCCAGCGTCAGGCAATCGTCAGCACAACTTTTCCAAACACGTCAAATTCGGCCAGCATTTCCTGCGCCCTGGCCGCCTCTTCCATCGGGAATACCGCGCCGATAATCGGCTTTAGCTTACCCTCAAAAATCAGGTTCATTACCCGGACGAAATCCTGATGGGGCGCCATCGTGCTGCCGATAATGCTGAGATGGCGGAAGAACACCTGTCGCAGATCAATTTCCACAAACGGCCCGCTGGTCGCCCCGACCACCAGCAGCCGCCCGCCGATGCGCGTCGAACGAATGCTGTCATTGAAGGTGGCCGCGCCGACGTTATCCACCACCACATCAAAACCCTGTTTGTTGGTCATCGCGTACAGGGCTTTGGCCCATTCCGGCGTTTCCTGCCGGTTGATGGTCACGTCCGCGCCCAACTCGCGGGCTTTTTCGCACTTTTCGGCGCTGCTGCCCACAACCGTCACCTTACAGCCGGCCAGTCTGGCGATCTGAATGCTGGCGGTATTCACGCCGCCGCCCGCGCCGACGATCAGCACGGTTTCCCCGGCGTGCAGCCCGCCGCGCGTCATCATGGAGTGCCAGGCGGTCAGGTAGACTAGCCCGGCGGCAGCAGCTTCCTCGAAAGTCACATTATCCGGCATTTTCAGCAGGTTCCGCGCGGGCAGCACCACATACTCCGCCGCCACGCCGGGACGATGTTCGCCCAAGATGGCGATACGCGATTGGTTTTCCAGACCGGTCATCAGTGCCGGGCTGTCCGGTGGCACGATGGTCGGGTCAATACACACCCGGTCTCCGGGCGCGAACTGCGTCACGTCTTCGCCCACTTTGTCCACCACGCCCGCGCCATCGGCGCACATCACATGCGGCAGATCAAGTTTCAGCCCCGGCCAGCCGACCCGCACGAACAGGTCAAGCCGGTTGAGCGCGGCGGCTTTCATCCGCAGGCGGACTTCACCCCGCCCCGGTTCGGGTATGGGCAAATCATGCGCGACCCCAACGACTTCCAGGCCGCCGTGTCCCGTAATCACTGCTGCTTTCATGAGTTCGTTTTTTCCTCTGGTTCAAAAGACACTTTTTCATATACGTCGCTGAGTGCCAGCCCGCAGCCTACAGACGGCAGCGTTACGACCGCATCCAGGCTGGCAAAATCGGTGAGTACCCACTGCTCGCCCTGGCGAACATAGTGTTCGATGTGAACGCTGTCCTGCGCGATCAGCAAATACTCTTGCAGCGACTCCATCGTGCGGTAGTGCTGAAATTTTTTACCCCAATCATACTTCTCAGTCGAAGGTGACAGAACTTCGATAATCACCGTCGGGTTGAGCAGCGTATCGCGCTCGTCATCCTCAAACACGGCTTCGCCGCAGACAACGGTGATGTCGGGGTAGGTGTACTGCCCATCGCCTGTTTTGACGCGCATATCATTTGAATAGGTTTTGCAGGGCCGGGTTCGCAGTTGAGCATGTAAAGACGCCCCCACATTTATGGTAACCAGGTTGTGATTTTCCTTCGCGCCAGTCATGGCAACGATTTCGCCGTCTATGTATTCGTGTTTCGTCTCGCTGGCGCGCTCGAAGGCCAGATATTCCTCAACCGGCATCTGTTTGCGGGTGATAACATCATCCGGTAAAGCCGCCATGATAATCTCTCCTCAACCTCTATTCAGGCTGTAGGGGCGCACAGCCGTGTGCCCACCGCTGCCCGCTCTACCGTTTTATCGCAGCCCCAGTTCGCTGCGGGCGATCACCATACGCTGCACCTCGCTGGTGCCTTCGTAAATGCGGGTGATGCGCGCGTCACGGTAGTAACGCTCGACCGGCAGTTCCTTGCTGTAACCCATGCCGCCGTGAATCTGCACGGCTTCGTCGGTGACGAACATGGCGGTTTCGCTAGCGAACAGCTTCGCCATGCTGGCTTCCAGCGAGTAACGTTCACCGGTAATTTTGCCGCGCTCTTTGGCCTGGACGGCGTTGTAAATCAGCAGACGGCTGGCTTCGATGCGGGTTTTCATGTCGGCGATTTTCTGCTGAATCATCTGGAACTGGCCTATCGGCCCGCCGAAGGCCTGGCGCTCGCGGGCATAGGCTACACTGGCCGCATAGGCGGCTTCGGCGATGCCCAGCGCCTGCGAAGCGATGCCGATGCGTCCGGCGTCCAGCACCGTCATGGCGATTTTAAAGCCGTCACCCGGCTGGCCGAGGACGTTCTCCACCGGGCAAAGATAGTTATCAAAAACGATTTCGCTGGTGGCGCTGGCGCGGATGCCCAGTTTCGGCTCTTTTTTGCCGCGCATAAAACCAGGACGGTCGGCCTCGATGATGAACGCCGTGATGCCTTTGTGTTTTTTCTCCGGCTCGGTCATGGTGAACAGCACGATATAATCGGCCACCGGGCCACTCGTCACCCAGCTTTTGCGCCCGTTGATAATATAGTGCGTTCCTGCCTCGTTGAGTACCGCGCGGCTCTGCATTGTGCCGGCGTCGCTGCCGGACATCGGCTCGGTCAGGCTGTACGCGCCAATTTTTTCGCCGCTGGCAACCGGGGTAACGTAGCGCCGTTTCTGTTCCTCTGTGCCAAATTTTAAAATCCCGTGACAGTAAAGCGAGTTGTTGACGCTGACGATGGTGCTGTGGCTGGCATCGGCTTTGGCGATTTCGACCATCGTCAGCACGTAAGCCAGCGCGTCCATACCCGCTCCGCCGTATTCTTCCGGCACTTCGATACCCATTAATCCCATCTCGCCCATTTTACGAACCGTTTCCAGGGGGAACTCGCCGCTCTCATCGAACTCCGGGGCAATCGGCGCGATTTCCTTCTGGGCGAAGTCGCGCACGGCTTTTTGCAGCGCGAGATGCTCCTCGGTCAGTTGAAGGGTCAAAGCGGTTGGTTCGGTGGCAATCGCCATAATGATTAAACTCCTTGAACGCAGTCTTCTGGGAAGGACGGCAGGTTAAAACCATGCTGTTGATATGTCGCATTATAACACCGACAGGCGTTACAATCAGAATTGAGCGCGCTCGACGCCGGTCGGGCGGCGTTTTGTGAGGGAAACAGGAGCAGTTATGTCACCGATCAAAGTTGACCATATCGCCGTCGTCGTCGAGGACATGGACGCGGCGCTGAAGTTCTGGCAGGACGCGCTTGGTCTGCCGCTGGGTGGGACGGAACGCAACGAACATGAGGCGGTTGAGGTAGCCTTCCTGCCGGTCGGCGAGTCGCGCATCGAACTGCTGAAGCCGATCAGCGACGACAGCGGCATCGCCAAATATCTCGCCAAACGCGGCGCGGGAATGCACCACGTCTGCATCGCCGTCACGGACATCGAAGCGGCCATGGCAAAAATCGCCGGCCAGGGGTTTGAACTTATCAACGACACGCCGCGCACCCGCGAGGACGGCACGCGCTACGCCTTCGTGCATCCCAAAAGCACCGGCGGTGTGATGATCGAGCTGTATGAAGTGCCGGAAGAAAAGGCGTAACGTAAAGGCGCAGAGAGGCAGGGGGAGAAAAGCGTAACACAGAGACTCAAAGGCGCAGAGGCGCAAAGACGGGTTATAATCCTCTCTTGAGGCTCTGTGCCTCTGTGCCTCTGTGTTATGCTGTTGAAGGGCTTTTTATGCGGAAGTGGATGGCTGCTGTGGTGTTGATTCTGGCTGGCGCGCTGCCGGCTGCTGCGCAGGTCGAGCCGGCTGCCGAAGTAGAGGCGCGCTGCCTGGAGGTCGTGCAAACAATCCTGAACGAAACCCTGGACGCCTGCCGCGAAACCGGGCGCGACCAGGTGTGTTACGGCCATGCGCCGCTGGAGGCCGCCCCGCGCGCCGATGCCGATCTGTCGCTGGACGCGCCGGGTGATCTGGCCGATGCTGCCGCCGTGCAGTCGCTGGCGCTGGGCGCGCTGGACGCCGGTGAAAGCGCCTGGGGATTGGCGCTGGCGCGGCTTTCCGCCAACATGCCGGATGAAGCCGTGACCATGCTGCTGTTCGGCGCGGCGGAGGTGGAAAACGCCGGGCTGGATGTGCCACTGGTGACGTTCCCGGCGCGTATTCGCGCCCTGGCCGGGGCGAACATTCGCGCGCTGCCCGCGCCGGACGCCGAAATGGTCGCGCTGGGAAGTCTGGGGCAGCCGCTGCTGGTGGTAGGCCGTCTGGATGACGGCTCGTGGCTGTGGGTGCAGCTTGAGGATGACCGGTTGGGCTGGGTGCTGGCCGGGCTGCTGCAAGTTGAGGGCGATACCGGTCTGCTGGCGGCGGTAGACCCGGCAGATCCGTCCATCCCGAACACGTTTTACGGCCCGCTGCAAGCTGTGATGTTACGCGCCGAAGTCGGCGAACGCGCCGCCTGCCTGGACACTCCGGGCGGCATCCTGGCGCAGACGCCCACCGGTGGGCGGACGGTTGCCCTGTGGGTCAATGGCGCGCTGCTGGTCGTGCAGCCGGAGACGACAGTTTTTCTGCCCGCGCAGGCGGACGAAATGGCTGTATGGGTGCTGGAAGGCCGGGTTGAACTGCTGGCGGCAGGTCAAAGCCGGTCGGTTTCGGCAGGGGAGCGGGTGCGCGTGCCGCTGACCGGTGGGCTGGTCGGTCAAATCGTTCCGCGCCTGCCAGAGCCTTACGTGTATGCCCAAGCGCGCGCCCTGCCGGTGATGACGCTGCCGCGTGAAATTATCGTGCCGGTGGCGCTGGGCGGCGTTATCATACCGGGGCAGCCGCAGGTAAACCCGCTGACCGGCGTTGACGTGGACGACCCCTGCACGGTGGCGGCTTTCGCCGAGGCGCGGCTGCGGAGCGGGCCGGGTACGAGCTATCCGGTACGCGCGCTCATCCAAGCCGGGGACAGCGCCCGACCCGATGGCCGCGCCGCCGGGACAGATGGCATGTTATGGTGGCGGCTGACACGCGATTTCTGGGTGCGCTCGGATGCGGTTTACGCGGCGGGCGCCTGCGGGACGCTGCCGCTGGTGGAAGCGCCGCCTGTGCCGGTCAAGCCCTGACTGCCCGCCGCGCCCAGCAGCCCCCACCAGAGCGCCTGGAAGTGCAGCAGCGTCCAGGGATAATGGTCGAGCAGTCCGATTATCATTAGCGCAACGATGCCGCCCAGGAAAGCCGCGCGCGCCAATGTATCACGTTCATCCTGGCTGTTTTTCCGTACAGCGGTCAGCCCGGCTTCGATACCCATCACCAGCGCCACCGCCGTCAGCGCGTAACCGACCGCGCCCAGCTCCGCCCAGGCCGATAAAAAGATGTGGTGCGCGGGCTGGCCGCGTAAATCGTAGGGCGTGAACTGCAAATAATAGCTGGCGCGCCAGGGGAAATTACCCATTCCGACGCCGGTCAGCGGCGACTCGCGGATGGCGCGGTAGGCGAAATCCATGTACACGGCGCGGTCGGAAACCGAACGCTGTTCGATGGACTCCTCACCGACTCCGGCGCGCGCCGCCAATAACGGTCCGTACAGAACAGCGAACGCTCCGGCAGCAGCCAGCCCCAGCGTTAAAACTAACGCCAGACGCCGCCAGGCCGCCCGCGCACGCCACACCAAAGGCAGCCCGGCAAACGCTCCGGCGGCGAAGCCGAGCCACGCCCCGCGCGAAAACGTCAGCAGCAGCCCCCACAGCCCGAACAAAAAAATCGCCGTCCCGGCTGCCTGCCACCGCCGGCTGCCGGACAGAAACCAAGCCGGCGTCATCAGCAGCGCGACGGCCAGAAACCCGGCCAGGATGTTCGGGTGCGGCAGCAGACCGTAGGGCCGCAGCCAGCGCACGCCTTCCGCCTGCACAACCGCCACACCGGACACCGCCGGATTCAGCCGGAATTCGCCCAACGCATTCAGCCCGACCGACTCCTGTCCCGCGACCTGCATCCCGGCCAGCGCGGCATTCCAGGCCGCCCCAACGATCAAAGCAGAGGCAATGACGCGCGGCGGCGGCCCGGCGCAGGCGACCGTGATGGCGAACAGTGCCGCCAGCGCCAGCGGCAGCGCCGCCCCGGTGGTCACTTCCGGCGCGAATCGGCGCGTGAAGGCCCATGCACCGGACAGGAACGCCCACAGCGCCAGCATCAGCAGCGCCAATGCCCACAGCCGCCGGACTTTAGTTCGCCGCAGCGCCGCGAAACCCGGCAGTCCGGCGGCCATCCACCAGCCCACCGTCCACAGCATCGGCCAGAAGATCAAAAAGCCGGTGCTGTACAGGGTTTCAAAATCGCCCGGCGCGCCCTTGAAGCGATACCACACCGGCGTTAATGCAAAGGTCGCCAGAATTCCGGCCTGAACCGGAAGCAGGCGTTTGTCGAAAGCGCGAAAAAAACCGGTTGTGCGTAACCAGGGATGGCGTAAAAACCCCATGTGTAACCGCATCAGCGTGATGAACATCACTGGAAATACCCCTGGGGGTATGGTATCATACCCCACAGGGTATCAAACGAAAGGTTAACCCGATGGCCGACGAAATACACTTGCATGTCCACAGCGATCTCAAGTGTGAATATAACACAAAAACGCTGCACCGCATCCGGCGCATCAAGGGGCAGCTCAACGCCCTGGAGCGGCTGATCGAAGCCGACGCGGGAAGCTGCGAGGAGCGCGTTATCCAGGCACGGGCGATTGAAAAAGGCATGACCAGCCTGATTACGCATCTGGTAGAGTGTTACCTGATGAACACGGCGCGTTACAAGATGGAGCAGGACCCGGATGCCGCGACTCAGGAAATCGCACGGATTTTTGATTTATTGAATCACTAAGGAGCAGGCTTACCATGAAAAACCGTCTGACATTGATTGTGGTGGTTGTGTTGATGCTGATAATTGGAGTTTCAACCGCTGCCGCCGATGAGCCTGTTGAGGGGCGAGCAGGACGCGCCGAACTGCGTTTTCTCGAAGGTATGATTGACCATCACCAGATGGCGCTGGATATGGCGCGGGACTGCCTGGAAAAAGCCAGCGCCGAGGCGCTCAAGACGCTGTGCCAGAATATCATCACCGCCCAGAGCGCCGAAATTGAAACCATGCGCGGCTGGCTGCTGGACTGGTATAACGTGGACTACGAACCGGCGGCGATGGCTGACATGATGCCGGGCGGCGGCATGGATATGGGGCATGGCGGCATGGGAGGCCGTCCGCATACCGACCCGCCGATGATGATGGGCATGATGGCCGGGCTGAACCGGCTTAAGGGGCTGGATTACGATATTGCCTGGTTGGAGGCCATGATTGACCATCATGACGACGCCCTGCATATGTCCGAACGTGTTTTAACCCGCGCCGAACATCCCGAACTGCGCGAGCTGGCCGAGGCGATTATCAGCGCCCAAACCGCAGAAATCGAAATGATGGAACAATTGATCGTAGAGCTTGGCGGGTAGGGAAGGGTTTCGAGGCATTCTATGGACTTGTGGGTCATCTTCCTGACCGGATTAACGACGGGCGGGTTAACGTGCCTTGCTATACAGGGCGGCCTGCTGGCGACCGCCATCACCGGAACAACAGTTGCCATCCAACCCCAGCCGGCCCGTCGTCGTGGCCGCCGGCGCGCCGCCTCACAGCCGGTGACTGCCGTCCAGCCGGCGCAAAATCTGTGGCCGGTAGTGTATTTTCTGGCCGCCAAGCTGGTTTCGCACACGATTCTCGGCCTGCTGCTGGGCGCGCTGGGTGCGGCGGTGCAAATCACGGCGGCGGCGCAGGGCATCATGCAGATCGGCGTCGGCCTGTTTATGCTGGCGACGGCGCTTAATATGTTTAACGTCCATCCCATCTTTCGGTATGTTACCATCCAGCCGCCCAAAGCCTTAACCCGGCTGGTTCGCAATCAATCGCGGAGCCAGAGCATTTTTGCGCCCGCGCTGCTGGGGTTTATGACCGTTTTAATCCCCTGCGGCACGACCCAGGCCATGATGGTGCTGGCGATCAGCACCGGCAGCCCGCTTGTGGGCGCGCTGGTGATGCTGGTTTTCGTGCTGGGTACGTCGCCCACTTTTCTCGTGTTGGGCTTCCTGGCGACCCGGCTGCGCGGCCAGTTCCAGCGGCTTTTTGCGACCGGGGCAGCGGTGCTGATTCTGGTGCTGGGGCTGCTTTCGTTCAACGCCGGGCTGAACCTACTCGGTTCGCCGCTCGCGCCGGAACGAATCGTGGCTTCGCTGTTTCGCACCGGCAGTTATGCGGCTGCACCTCAGATCGTCAACGGCGTTCAGGAACTGACCATCAACGTTCGACAGGATGGTTATACGCCCAGTTATTGGCGCGTCGAAAGTGGGCGTCCGCTCCGGCTGCGCCTGCTAACAGAGAATACCTACACCTGCGCGCTGGCGTTTACGATTCCCAACCTGGGCATCGAGCGCACACTGCCGATCACCGGCGTGGAAGTCATTGACCTGCCGCCGCAGCCGGAAGGGTATCTGTTTTTTACGTGTAGTATGGGCATGTACAGCGGAACTATCGAAGTTCAGAAAGGCGCTACATGATGACGAAAAAACGCTTTCAAGTCCAGGGGATGCACTGCGTGGGCTGCGCGATGACCATAGACGGCGCGCTTGAGGAGCTGCCGGGCGTCAGATCGGCCAGCGCCAATTACGCGCGGCAGATCGTTGATGTGGAATACGACGAAACCCGGCTGACCGAAGCGCAAATCATCGCCGCCGTCGAGCAGGCGGGCTACAAAGCGGCGGTTTCGCGCTAGAAACACAAATTAGGAGCAATTAACGGAATGGCTGTCCAGAAAATTGATCTGCCCATCACCGGCATGACCTGCGCGAGCTGCGTCCGCACGGTTGAGCGGGCGTTAAACAAAACGGAAGGCGTGGAAACCGCCAATGTGAATCTGGCGACCGAACGCGCGCATGTTGAATTTGACCCGGCTGTTATCGGCGTGAAAGACATGATCGAACGGGTTTCGCAGGCGGGTTATGGCGTGGCGCAGGCCAGCCTCGAACTACCTATCACCGGCATGACCTGCGCGAGCTGCGTCCGCAACGTCGAACGCGCCATCAATAAAGTGCCGGGCATCCTGTCGGTCAATGTCAATCTGGCGACCGAAAAAGCGACCGTCGTTTATGTGCCGGGTTCGGTGCGGCGCGCCGATCTCGTCCAGGCGGTGGAAAATGCCGGATACGGCGTGCTGGATTTATCCGGCGCGGACGCCCCGGAGGATGCCGAACGCAAGGCCCGGCAGGCGGAAATCGAACGGCAGAAACGGCTGCTGTTGATCGGTGTGGTTTTCACGCTGCCGCTGTTTTTGCTGAGCATGGGGCGCGATCTGCTGATGGCGAGCCTGGCCGGCGGCGGAGCAGACACAGGCCACAGCATGGGCATGGCCGCCGCGCCGGCAGTGAGTCCTCTGCTGGAGTGGCTGCTGTGGGCCGGCTGGCCGTTCGTGTTCGGCCTGCTGGCGACGCCGGTGCAGTTTATTGTTGGCCGACAGTATGTCGTCGGCGCCATTAAAGCCGCCCGCAACCACACCGCCAACATGGATACGCTGATCGCTATGGGGTCATCGGCGGCATATATCTACAGCCTGGCAGTGTTGGCCGGCATCGTGCTGGGTTTTTCCGATGTGATCGGCGATCATGTCTATTTCGAGACAGCAGCGGTCATCATCACCCTCATCACGCTCGGCAAGCTGCTGGAAGCCCGCGCCAAGGGCCGCACCAGCGAAGCGATCAAGGCGCTGATCGGCCTGACGCCCAAAACGGCCACCCTGCTCCGCGACGGCCAGGAAGTGACCGTACCGGCAGACGATGTGCTGGTGGGCGATGTAGTGGTCGTGCGCCCCGGCGAACGCATCCCGGTAGATGGCGTGGTCATCGAAGGCCGCTCGGCAGTGGACGAGTCCATGCTGACTGGTGAAAGCCTGCCGGTGAACAAAAGCATCGGCAGCGAAGTGATCGGCGCGACCATCAACAAACAGGGGCGGCTGGTGATCGAAGCGCGGCACGTCGGCGCGCAAACGGCGCTGGCACAGATCATCCGGCTGGTCGAACAGGCGCAGGGGTCGAAAGCGCCGATTCAGCGGGTCGCTGACCAGGTATCCGGCGTGTTCGTGCCGATTGTGCTGGCGCTGGCGGCGCTAACTTTTATCGGTTGGCTGCTGATCGGGCAGGTCGGTTTTGTCGAGGCGATGGTGCATACGGTCGCGGTGCTGGTGATCGCCTGCCCGTGCGCGCTAGGCCTGGCGACCCCAACCGCCGTCATGGTCGGCACAGGCAGGGGCGCAGAGATGGGCATCCTGTTTAAAAACAGCGAGGCGCTGGAAAACGCGCACCGATTGAAGGTCGTGGCTCTGGATAAAACCGGCACGCTCACCAGGGGCGAACCGAGTCTGACCGATGTCGTGCCGCTGAACGGTTTTTCGCCGGATGATCTGTTGCGGCTGGCCGCCGGCGCCGAACGCGGCAGCGAGCATCCGCTGGGGCAGGCGGTCGTGCGGGCCGCTCAGGAAGCCGGGCAGCGCCTCAGCCAGCCGGAAGGTTTTGAGGCCGAGTCCGGGCGCGGCGTGCGCGCGGTGGTGGATGGCCGAACGGTGCTGATCGGCAGCCCGCGTTTTATCCGGGAACAGGGTTTGGCGCTGGCCGATTTTGAACCGCGCATCGAGGCGCTCCAGACGCGCGGTCGAACGGCAGTCATCACCGCCATAGATGGCGGAGTCGCAGGACTGCTGGGCATTGCCGATACCATCAAAGACGGCTCGAAGGAGGCGGTTGCCGCGCTGCAAAACCTGGGGCTGGAAGTGGTGATGGTCACGGGCGACAACCAGCTTACGGCGCTGGCTATCGCCGACGAGGTGGGCATTCGGCGCGTCCTGGCGGAAGTGCTGCCGGGGCAGAAGGCCGATACTGTCAGGA
>JAPKMO010000121.1 GCA_026645945.1 Anaerolineae bacterium | reverse complement strand
CTCCTGTATCCTCAACAGTTTACCTAGAGTGTCAGATTAAGTCTCGTCTATTTCACTCTAGCTCACTGGCAGCAGGCTGAAGCCCGCTGTCCACTCAGGATCAGGCACAGTCTAATAGGTTTATCCATTAGATAGAAACCCACCCCCTTTTGATTTGACAGACCGGCACATGCTACAATCAAACATCCTCAACTACGCCGGATGATGCTAAATTGCCATTTAACCCATGACTTCAACCAGAGCCTTGACCAACCGCCAGATCGCGCGCGCCGCCCTGGTGGTGCTGATAGGTTTCCTCGCCAGCGGCGCGCTGGGCCTGCTGCGCCTGCTGATCGTCTCCCGCCAGTTTGGGACGAGCGACGCGCTGGATGCTTTTTATGCCGCGCAGCAAATCCCGGAGCTGATTTTTACGCTGGTGGCCGGCGGCGCATTGGGATCATCGTTCATCCCCATTTATGCTCGCCAGCGCGAGCAGGACGAGGCGCAGGCGTGGCGGCTGGCGAGCGCCGTCATGACGCTGGTGGCGCTGGCGGCGGCGCTGTTGGGCGTGCTGGTGGCGCTGGCCGCGCCCTGGCTGGTGAGCAGCGTGCTGCTGCGCGGCGCTTCGGCGGAGTCGCAGGCGCTGACTGCCGACCTGACACGCCTGATGATGGTGACGCCCTTCATCTTCGGCATCAGCGGCCTGGTGATGGGTATTCTGCAATCACACGGCCTGTTCCTGCTGCCGTCGCTTGCCATCAGCATGAACAATATCGGCATCATGATCGGCGCGCTGCTGATCGCCCCGGCGCTGCCCCCGGCTGCTGGCGTGGCCCAGGTGGGCGGCGCGAATGTCTACGGGCTGGCCTACGGCGCGGTGTTGAGCGCCCTGCTGCATCTGGTGGTGCAGATTCCCGGCCTGATGCGGATTCGCGCGCGCCTGCGCCCGCTGCCCGACCCGCACGTGCCGGGTGTGATGCGCGTGCTGGCGCTGATGGGGCCGCGCGTGCTGGGGCTGGCGGTGGTGCAGGTGAATTTTTTCGTGAATATCATGCTCACCGCGCCGATGGCCGAAGGCAGTTATACGGCGCTGCGGACGGCCTTCACGCTGATGTTTTTCGCGCTGGGCATCATCGCGCAGAGCGCCGGCTCGGCGGTGTTCCCCACGCTGTCGGCGCTGGCCGCCCAGGGCGATGACGCCGGTTTCGTCAGCCGGCTGTCCGCCGTCGTGCGCGGCGTGTTGTTCCTATCGTTTCCGGCCATGATCGGGCTGATCGTGCTGGGCAGGCCGCTGGTCGGGCTGTTCCAGGGCGGCGAATGGACGGAAACCAGCACCGGCGCGGCGGCCTGGGCGCTCGGTTTTTACGCGGTTGGGCTGGCCGGCTTCAGCCTGCTGGAAGTGCTGTCGCGGGCATTTTACGCGCTGGCCGACACCTGGACGCCGGTCAAAATCGGCATGGCGGCAATGGTGTCGAACATCGTCCTCAGCCTGATTTTTATCCGTTTCATCGGCGACCCAGACAGCCTGATTAACGGCGCGTTCGGCGGGCTGGCGCTGGCGAACGCCTTAACGACGCTGGTCGAGGCGCTGGCGCTGTGGTGGCTGCTGCGGCGGCGGTTGGGCGGCATGGACGACCGGCGCATCCTGGACGGCGCTGCGCGGGCGCTGGCCGCTGCGCTGGTTATGGGCGCGGCGCTGTACGGCCTGGCGCGCTGGATGGACGGTGCGTTTCCCCTGGCCGTGCTGGCCGTCGGCGGTGTGGTCGGCGTGGCGGTGTTTTTCGGGCTGTGTCTGCTGCTGGGCCTGGACGAAGCGCGCCGCCTGCCCCGGATGCTGCTGCGGCGCAGACGCGGTTAATCCCCGGCGAACCTGCGCCGGGCTTGCAGAATAGATTCCTTATGGATAAAAACCAATAAGACTGAACCTGATCCTGAGTGGACAGGGGGCTTCAGCCTGCTGCCGGTGGGCATCCGGTCGCCGGGGGCGATTTTAGCTGCAGACGGTGCGGGTCGAAACGCCCATTCGCGGCACGACCCAGGCCGGCGAACACCTGGAAATCCTGCGCGACGTTCGTTACGACACGCCGCTGGAATACGGGCAGACGTACCTGCTTTTCCTGTGGTCGCGGCCAGGGTATCATCTACAGGTTTTATGCCCGCTCGTGATGGTGGACGGCTCACAGTTAATCGCTGCGGACGAGTTCGTCGCGGACGACTAGAGCGCATTCGCCACCGGCCAATCCCTTGAAGAAGCCATCGAGCGGATCAAAGAATCGTTATCCCAGGGGACAGGATGAACATCAAAACGCACAGGTTCCAGATCGGGGGGTTTCGGGCGCTGGTGATTCAGGACGGCGGCAGGCCCGGTTCGCTGGAGGCAATGATAAAACGTTACCCGGACGTTCCGCAGGAAGCCCTGGAAAACGCGGCGCGAGAACTGGGGATAGATTGGGAAGCCATTGAGCTTTCGCGCAATATCCTGCTGCTCGATACCGGGTCACAGTGCGTCCTGGTGGATGCCGGCGAGGGTATAGGGGACGGCCAGCTAACGGACGCCCTGCCCGCCGCCGGGATTTCGCCGGAAACAGTGGACACTATTATCCTCACACACGGACACGGCGACCACATCGGCGGCCTTACGGACGCTGAAGGCCGGCTGCTGTACCCCAATGCCCGCTATGTGATGTGGAAAACGGAATGGGATTTTATGCTCGAACTGGCGCAGCAGGTCGAAGACCCGGACTATGCCGCCTTCATCCGGCGTAACCTGCTGCCCATCCAGGATCGGATCAGCCTGATCGAAAGCGAGACAGACATCCAGCCTGGCATCCGCGCCCTCCCTGCGCCGGGGCATACGGTCGGCCACATGGCGCTTTTGATCGAATCCGGCGGTGAACGCCTGCTGCATATCGTGGACGCGGCGCACCACCCGGCGCAGATCACCTATACTGACTGGTCGCCGCGCTTCGACCGGCAGCCGGAACTCGCCCGTGTCACCCGCCGCACCCTCATCGAACGCGCCGCGCGCGAAAATCTGCCGGTGATGACCTATCATTTCCCGTTTCCCGGCCTGGGGCGCGTGGTGCAGCGCGGCCAGATGGCCGTCTGGGCAGCCAGCACGCCCTAAACCCGCCCGACTCTTAATGGATGCTCATTATACCGGCTTGCTTCAGCACATTTAATTCAGTATGGTGGGGGCGACGATGGTGGAAAGGAGTGTATGGTGAAACTGCGTTTTATTGTTATTGGATTGATCGTGCTGGCAGGGTTGGTGCTGCCGTTCGCAGCAGCAGCGCAGGAAACGGCAGCCGTCGCGGTGAGCAGCGGTGATGTCGAAGTGATGAGCGGCGGCCAGGCCTACGTTTCGTATCTGGCCGCGCCGGCAGACGGCGGGCCGTATCCGGCTGTAGTGCTAGTTCACTCGTTCAACGGGCTTGAGGACGGCTACCGCACCATGACCGATTTACTGGCTGCCGAAGGATTCGTCGTGCTGGCGGTGGGCTGGCAGACCTTCGAGCGCAGCCCCAGCGATGCGGTCGTGCGGCAGCTTCTCGATGACAGCGTGGCCTTCCTGTCCGCCCGCCCGGATGTGGACGCGGCACGTATCGGTTTAACCGGCTTCTGCGCCGGCGGGCGTTATACCATGCTGTTTCTGCCGCAGATGGATGTTTTCGCCGCCGGGGTGGCCTGGTACGGCTTCCCTTATTCCGGCGATACGCAGGCCGCCAATCTGGTCGCCGACCTGGACGCGCCCATGCTGGTGATTCATGGAACAAACGACCAGCCCAGCCCGATAGCCGATATTTACCGCTATGCCGGTGCGCTGGCCGATGCCGGGGTTTATTTCGAGCTGAAGGTTTACCAGGGCGAGCCGCATGGTTTTATGCTGTCCAGCGGCCAGCTCCGGGAAGATGAAATCGCGCAGGATGCGTTTAATGAAATGGCGGCCTTCTTCCGCCGTAAGATGTAACCTTGTATCGTTCGTAGGGGCGGGTTTCTAAACCCACCCCTACCATACCCGACCGGGTTTACGGCGTGATGCCGAAGCGGTTCAATAAAAGTTCGCCGCAACCGTCTCATCCCCACTTTTTGACCAGTTTGATGTAATCATAGGCTTCGCTCAGGCGTTTAAAACGCGCTTCGGCCTCAGCTTTGGGCAGGTGGCTCACGTCCGGGTGAACTTCAAACGCCAGCCGGCGAAAAGCGGCCTTCACATCCTCGCGCCGGGCATCCGGCGGCAGGCCCAGCAGGGCGTAGCTGGCATCCAGGCGGGTCGGCGGCGGGGCAAACGCCGACTGGTCGCGTTCCGGCGGGGGCGGCGGGCCGCCGTTGGGGGCGCTGTGGGCGGCGGGCGGGCGAAAACCGGCGCTGCGGGGCGCGGCTTCCGGCTCGAAGTCGGCCAGCAGCCAGTAGCCCTTCACCGGGCCGTATTTAATCGTATGGCGGAAGTGCCGCAGATTCTCAACCGCCGCCTCCGGGCCGCTGCGGGCTTCCACTTCGGTACGGCTGACCGGGGCAAAGTCCACCAGCCGCAGGGCGGGGGTATCGTCCGGCTTGAGGAAATACGCATACAAACGGTCGCGGCTGAGAGCATGAACGGCCAGATACCAGCGGTCGGCGGGGACGCGCTGGCCGGGACGCGGCAGCAGGCGCGCATCCATCAGAAACAGGGTGTTGATGCCCGCGCTGGTGGCCTGCTCGACAATACGTTTGAGCCGGGATGGTTTCAGCGGTTCGTCTAGCAGATGAATGTGGACGACGATGCCGGCCCAGGTTAACACCGTCAGATCGGGCGAACGCGCCGGGTCGCCGGCGGTGGTCATCGGGGTAATGGTGCAGCGTTGAACGTTCACCAGTTGGGCGAGCCGCGTGCGCAGCCAGTGTTGAATGATCGTTTTCAAGGCGCTTTTCCGCTAAAAACCAGCCAGATTAACGACAAACCCAGTCCCGATAGTCCGCCCGCCAGCGCCCAGGCCGGCGCTCGTTCCAGCAGCGCCAGCATCAACCCCGGCGGAAAGTCGAGAAACACATGCGCGTGCAGGGCATTTTTGAAAAACATAAGCCCGGCGGCGGCGATACTCGCCCCCAGGCCGACCAAAATCCCCAGCAGCGCCGCCAACGGGGGCACGTAAATACGCGGGATGGCCTGCCCCCCCAGTTTACCCAGCGCGAAAAAAAGGTTCAAGAGCGCCGACAGCCCCAGGCCGAGCAGGGATACCGGCCAGACGGCGGTATCCTCCAGGCTCAACCACAGCAGCGCCAGCAGGCCGAACGGCAGCGCGACCAGCCGGGCGCGGCGTCCGGGGCGGGGCAGACATAACATCAGGTCGGCTCGAAGTGGAAGATATGCACGCCATACGGCCACAGGTCTATATACAGGCCGACGTTTTCAATCAACTCGCCCTTCCGCAGAAAACGCCCGCCGTTGAGTACATCGTTTAAATGCCAGTTGGCGGGCGCGATTTCCGGCCAGGCAGCCAGGTTGATATGCCCCTGCGACTGATGATCGCTCAGGTTAATGACGATCAGCCGGTGATCGCCTTCATGCCGCCATCCGTAGGCGATCAGGTTTTCGTGGGTGTGGTTATCTTTGGCTTTTGTCACCGGCAGCAGCCGCCATTCGCCGTGCTGGTAAATGGGGTGGCGGGTTTCGGCCAGCACCTTTAGATGGAATGCCTTGAGATCGGCATTAGGCGGTTCGTAGGGCTGGCGGCCAATCTGCACCGGCAGTTTGACGCGCCGCCCAACGAGCTGGCCGTCGTGGATGAGCGTCGCGCCGGGCAGCGTGCAGATGAGCGCCGTCGCCGGGCGCTGCCGCTGCAAACCCAGTGCTTCGGCGGCGCGCTGTTCGTCGTGGTTTTCGATAAAACGCACCTGCTGCCGCTGGAACGGCAGCACCGCCGTCAGATGATCGCGCAGGTCTTTGATCTTGCCATCTATGATGCGGTCGTACAGGCGTTTGTCGTAAGTGAAGTCGAAGCCCATTTGCAGCAGGCGGGCTTCCATATCCCAGTACACTTCGGCGATGAAACAAAAATCGGGGAATGCTTCCTTCACCTGGGGGATGACCTCCTCCCAGAACTCGCGCGTCGGGGCGGCGCTGACGTAGTTCTGCCAGGTGCGGGCGAAGATGTGATTCACCAGCAGCATCGCCATATCGCAGCGCACGCCGTCGCACTGGTCGGCGATGTCCAGCAGAGTCGACAGCATGGCCTGACGCGCGCCGGGATGGAATACGTTGATCTGAGCCGTATCCACCCAACCGGGGAAATACGGGTCGCGGCCATGCGCCACAATGATCGTTCGCCCGGTGGCATCGCGGGCGGAGAAAAAATTATTCGGCTGTTTTTCCATGTCGCGCGGCGTGCCGAGCAGCAGGTAATCCGGGTGGGTTCGCACCCAGGCATGGTCGCAAGCGACGTGATTCGGCACGTAGTCCAGCACCAGACGCAGGCCGCGTTCGTGCAGGCGCTTGCGGAAGGCTGCCAGGCCGCGCCGCCCGCCCAGGTTTTCGTCCACCTGGTACGAACCGATGGCGTAGGCCGAGCCGATGATGTCATCATAGGTCAGGTCGGGCAGGGCAGGTTTGTACTGCGCGGCATATTTGAGGGCGCTGGCGCGGGCTGCCGCGCTGCGCGTCCACACGCCCATCAGCCAGATGGCATCCATGCCGTAGCCGGCCAGTTCATCGAGGATTTTATCCGGCACGTTTTCCAGCGTCACCGGCCAGTTGTAATCGCGGCTGAGGGAGTCCAGCCAGACCCAGGTGTTAATTTCATAAATAAACGGCTTGAGCGGCCAGGGAGTCACGGCATCTCCTATTTTCAGGCGGGTTCAACCGACAGCATAATTGTATTGTACGCCGGCGGGCGTAGTTGGTTCACTGGTGTGATGACAACCTTACCACAAGTTTGGATAATTACGATAGTTTCTAAAAAAATCTTGACCCAGGAGACAGGCGGAAATCATGGCCGATTTTTATATCCCTTCAACTGACAGCGCGCAGGTGGAAATGCTGCCGGGCGTCTACCGGCGCACGATGGGAACGACCGATGAGGCGATGTTATGCGAGTTTTTCCTCAAGCGCGAGGCGGTTGTGCCGCCGCACAGCCATCTTAACGATCAGGTGGGATATGTGGTGTTTGGCCGGGTGGAGTTCCGCATCGGGGAAGAAACGCGCATCTGCCTGCCCGGCGACAGCTACGCCATTCCCGGCGGCATCACGCACAGCGCGCGGGCGCTGGTGGACTCGCTGCTGATTGACGTGTTTTCGCCGCCGCGCGACGATTACCGCACCGAGGCACGTTAAAGCGCCGCCGCTTTTCCGCCGCCGCGCGGGTGGGCTATAATGAGCGAGGTTTTTATCTTTTCAGCCGGCGCGGGCGGCATCATAATCATATGGCTTCGGTGAGAGTATTGCTTGTGGCAGGGCTGGCGCTGATTCTGGCCGGGCATCCGGCCACAGCCCAGGAAACACCTCTAGAAACCACCGCGCACCGGGCGGCGGTGGTGTACGCCGGGCCGGGCGACAGCTACCGGCAGCTTGCCGCGCTGCGCCCCGGCAACGCCGTCCAGATCATCGAGCGCAACAGCATCGGCAACTGGCTGCACGTCCGCCAGGAAGACCGCAACGGCTTCGTTAAACTGGACGGCTGGGTGATGATAGGTTATCTGAATATCCCGGCGGCGCTGCATTTGAGCCGGCTGGCGGTCAACACCGAACTGGCGGACGCCGACCCGTCTGCCGTGAACAGCCGTTCGCTGGCGGCGCTGTACGCCGCGCCGGTCATCTCGCCGGTCAGCGAGGCCATGCGGAAGGTGTACGCGCTGGGGCAGCAGTTGGGCAACCACAGCGACGTGGTGACAAAAGTGGGCGACAGCCTGACCTTCAACCCCATGTACCTGGAGCCGATGAGCGACCCGCGTTACGAGCTGGGACCGTATGATTACCTGGAGGACGCGCTGCGTTATTTCGGCCCGTCCACCGCCGGGGGCAGCGCGGCGGCCCGTATGGCGCTGGCGACTTACGTCATCTTCGACCCGATGTGGGCCGATAAAACGCTCTGCCAGCCGGGCGAACCGCCGCTGGACTGCGAATACCGGCGCAAGCGGCCCAGCGTGGCCTTTATCCTGTTCGGCCCGAACGACGCGCGCCATACCACCCGCGAAAAATATACCGAGCAGATGGGCAAAATCGTCACCGAGACGCTGAACCGGGGCATCATCCCGGTGCTGTCCACCTTCAGCGTCCACCCGGACGACCCCTACTGGTGGCAGGCCATCGAACTGAATCTGGGGCTGCTGGACGTGGCCGCTGAATACGATGTGCCGCTCATCAACCTGTGGGCGGCGGCGCGCCCGCTGCCGGACTACGGCCTCGACCGGGATAAAGTGCATATGAAAAACAGCGGATTCACCTATCTCAAGTTTTCCACCGGCCACGAAAGCTGGTACGGGACGAGCCTGCGTAATCTGTTAAGTTTGAAGATGCTGGATGAGATTTACCATTCGATCATTCTGGAGACGAACGCATGAAAACAGGGGTACTGCTGATTCTGCTGGCGCTGCTGCTGGCGGCCTGCGCCGGCGGTGACAGCGGCGCAGGCGACCCAGCGGAGGCCGTTGAGCGGTATTTACAGGCGAAAATCGCCGGGGACGCCGACGGCGTGCGCGCCCTGCTGTGCAGCGCGAAGGAAGCCGACCTGGACATGGAGGCGGGGTCGTTCGCGGCGGTAGAAGCCCGGCTGGAAGGTGTGGACTGCCAGCGCGAGGGCGATACCGACGTGGTGCGCTGCCAGGGTAAAATCGTCGCCACCTACGGGACGGAAGACCTAGACTTCCCGCTGTCGGCTTACCGCGTGGTGCTGGAAGGCGGCGTCTGGAAATGGTGCGGGGAGGCCGGTTGATGCGGCGGCTGTTTTCCGGCGAGAACCTGCTGGCGCTGGCGCTGTGCCTGCTGGCGATCCTGCTGCTGATCGTCACTACCGACTCTGCGCCGCTGTGGATTTACCAGGGTTTTTAAGCGGTTTTCAGACCCAAGCTGAACCGACGGCAGCCTGCGGACGCGATATACCGCGCCCCTACTCGGCACTCAGAACTCAGCACTTGCAACTTGTAACTCGGAACTCATGCCATGCAGCTTTCGCACATCGCTCTGTTCACCGCCGGCAGCCTGCTATATGCCGGGTTCTGCCCGCCTCGGCAGCGCGGCTGGCTGCTGATGATCGCCAGCGTGGTGGCGCTGTACTGGCTTCAGCCCACGCTGACGATTTTTTACCTGGACTTCGCCCTGCCGACGGCCACGCTGGCGCTGGCAGCAGCGGTATGGTGGGTGACACGCCCGCCGGAAAATCCGCCCATGCTGAACGGCGACGACCGGCTGGCGCTGGCGCTGCTGGCCGGGCTGGTGCTGGCGCTTTCGGCCACCCGCTATTTAGCGCCGGAACTGCGCCCAACGGCTTCGCGCGCGCCGGATGTGCCGCCGGTGGCGCTGGCGCTGCTGCTGCTGGGGCTGGCGGGGTGGGCGCTCCGGCGGTTGTTCGGGGTGCAGCGCGGGGCGCTGACGGCGGCGCTGGTCGTCCTGGTGGCGCTGTTTATCGTCCTTAAAACGCCGCCGCTGGCGGCCGGGCTGGCCGCCGCGCTGCGCGGCCTGACGGGGCAAAATCAGGCGCTGGCCGCCCCGCTCGATCTGGAGTGGCTCGGTTTTTCCTATGTCGCCTTCCGGCTCATCCATACGGTGCGGGAACGGCAGATGGGCAAACTGCCGGCGCTGTCCCTGCGCGAATATGTGACCTACATCATCTTTTTCCCGGCCATCACCGCTGGCCCGATTGACCGCGCCGAACGGTTCGTCAGGGACGACCGCGCCCTGCTGCCGGCGGGCGAAAACCCCGCCGCGCGTTTGCTGACCGCGCCGCGCCTGGCCGAAGCCGGGGGGCGCATCGGCATGGGGCTGTTCAAAAAGTTCGTCATCGCGGACAGCCTGGCGCTGCTGGCGCTCAACGCGGTCAACGCCGGCCAGGCGCAGTCGGCGGGGGCGCTGTGGCTGCTGCTGTATGCTTACGCCTTCCGGCTGTTTTTCGACTTCAGCGGTTATACGGACATCGCCATCGGCCTGGGGGTGCTGCTCGGCTTCAAGCTGCCGGAAAACTTCGACCGTCCATATCTTAAAAATAACCTGGCCGCCTTCTGGCAAAGCTGGCATATCACCCTCAGCAGTTGGGCGCGTTTTTACGTTTTCTCGCCGCTGTCGCGCATCCTGCTCCGGCACAAGGTTAACGCGCAGGCAGCAGTTTTCCTGGCGCAGATGGCGACCATGCTCATCATCGGCCTGTGGCACGGCGTCAGCGGCGGTTTTATCGTCTGGGGCATGTGGCATGGCCTGGGGCTGTTCGTCCATAAATGGTGGAGCGACCGCAGCCGCAAGTGGTATCTGAGCCTGAATCAAAAACCGCGCCTGAAAACCGCCTGGACGGCAGCCGGCATTTTTATCACCTTCCAGTTTGTAACGCTCGGCTGGGTGTGGTTCGCTCTGCCGTTGGAGACGGCCTGGCGGGCCTTTCTGGGACTGTTTGGACTTGTATTATGAAACACGGATGGATGGTTCTGGCCGGCCTGCTGCTGGCGCTGCCGGGCGCGGCGTCGGCGCAGGATTATACCGCCCGCGCCGACGGGATGCACCCGGTATATGCCCTGCCAGACACGGCCAGCCCGCCGCTGTTCTGGCTGGAATCCACGCCGGTGAGGCTGACCGGGCGCAGCGCCGACTCCGCCTGGGTGCAGATCGCGCTGGCGTCTGGCGGCGGCTGGATGCGCGCCGACGCGGTGCAGACCGACCTGGATATTCCCGGCCTGCCGGTAGTGGTCATCTCGCCGGAGATGGTGCTGGACGGCGTGCTGTTCTGGAATGTGACGCCCTTCGTGCGGGAAATTTTCGCCTACGGGCAGGAACGTGGGGGACGGGCGAACTGGTTCTCGAAAGTGGGCGACAGCATCACCGTCAGCGCGGCGTTTCTGTACCCGTTCGGCGCGGGTGTTTACGACCTGGGTGAATATACCGCCGAATTGAGTCCGGCGCTGGAATTTTTTGGCGCGGGGCGGGCGGACAGCCCCTTCAGCCGGCAGTCGCGGGCGGCGGGCGTGGGCTGGCGCGCCGCCGATCTGCTGGCCCCCAACGCCGGGGGCGGCTGCTGGCCGGGCGAATCGCCGCTGGAATGCGAATACCGGGAGGCACGCCCGGCGGCGGCGCTCATCATGGTTGGCACAAACGACCTGGTACAGACCTCAACCGATGACTACCGGCGCGGCCTGTCACGCATCGTGGAAACCAGCCTGCGTTTTGGCGTCGTGCCGGTGTTAAGCACGCTGCCGACGCTGCGCGGTTACGAAGACCGGGCGCGCGAGTTCAACCGTATCATCGTGGAAACGGCATCGGCGCATGGCATCCCGCTGTGGAATTATGCGCTGGCGCTGCGCGGCCTGCCTAACGACGGCCTCAGCCGCGACGGCGTGCATCCTTCCGTGCCGCCCGACCGGGACGCAGCGGCGGTTTTTTCGCCGGAAAACCGGCGCTACGGTTACACCATGCGGAATCTGACGGCGCTGAAGCTGCTCAAACTGCTGCTGGACGAGGTGATGAATGGCTAAATGGGACTGGCTGGAACGACCGCCCGCCCCCTACACGCCGGGTTTTTTGGCGCGGGTGCTGGTCAAGGCGGCGCTGCTGTTCGTCGCGCTCAACGCCGCCTTCGCCCTGCTCGACCCGCTGCCGGCGCTCGGACGGCTTTCGCTGTACAACCGCCTGTTCCCCGGACGCCACCGCCTGCCCTACGGCGAAGACCCGGCGCGCTCGTATAACCTGAGCCTGTGGAGCCTGGAAGCCATGCTGGAATCGCACGAAGTCGCCCGGCCCAAAGCCGCCGGCGAGTTCCGCGTGCTGGTGATGGGCGACTCCAGCGTGTGGGGCGTGCTGCTGCGACCGGACGAAACGCTGGCGGCTTACCTGGACGCCGGGGGTTATGCCGCGCCGGATGGCCGGACGATGCGGTTTTACAACCTGGGCCATCCCATCATGGCGCTCACCAAAGACCTGATGCTGCTGGACGCGGCGATGGCCTGCCAGCCCGATCTGATTCTGTGGCCGGTGACGTTACAATCGTTCCCGCGCGGGCAGCAGCTTGAAGCGCCGCTGGTGCAGCACAACGCCGCCGCCGTGCGCCGCCTGATCGCCGCTTACGGCCTGGCGCTCGACCCCGCCGACCCGCGCCTGCTGGACGATTCGTTCCTGGACAGGACGATCATCGGGCGGCGGCGCGACCTGGCCGACCTGCTGCGGTTGCAGCTTTACGGCGCGGCCTGGGCCGCCACCGGCATTGACCAGTTTTACCCGGAAACCTACGAGCCGCGCCGGTCAGACTTCGAGCCAGACGCCGCCTGGCAGGGCTTGACGCCGGAAACCGGCCTGCCGGACGATTTCCTGGCCTGGGACGTGGTGGAGGCGTTTTTCGCGCGGGCGGGGGATCTGCCGGTGCTGCTGGTCAACGAGCCGGTGTTCATCAGCAGCGGACAAAACAGCGACCTGCGCTACAACTTCTGGTATCCACGCTGGGCTTACGACGCTTACCGCAGCCGTTTATTCGAGCGGGCGCAGGCGAACGGCTGGCCGGTGCTGGATGTGTGGGACGCCATCGCGCCGAACGAGTTCACCGACAGCCCGGTGCATTTAACGCCCGCCGGGTCGCGGCAGCTGGCCGGCCTGATCGCGCCGGTTTTGCTGAAAATCGCGGGGCAGCCGTAGAGGGCGTTATTCCCATTCAATCGTGCCGGGGGGTTTGCTGGTCACATCGTACACCACGCGGTTGACGCCCTTCACCTCGTTCACGATGCGGCTGCTGGCCCGCGCCAGCAGGTCATACGGCAGGCGCGCCCAATCCGCCGTCATGAAGTCGTCGGTCGTCACGGCGCGCAGGGCAACCACTTCTTCGTAGGTGCGGTTGTCGCCCATCACGCCCACGCTTTTGACCGGCAGCAGCACAGCGAACGCCTGTGCCGTGCCATGCCGCAGCAGCCCGGCGGCCTCCAGTTCTTCGGTAAATATCGCGTCGGCGGCGCGCAGTCTTTCCAGCCGCTCCCAGGTGATGTCCCCCAGGCAGCGCACCGCCAGGCCAGGGCCGGGGAACGGCTGCCGCCAGACCATCGAGTCCGGCAGCCCCAGCGCCGTTCCCACCCGGCGCACCTCATCTTTGAACAGGTCGCGCAGGGGTTCAACCAGCTCGAAAGCCAGGTCGGGCGGCAGGCCGCCGACGTTGTGATGGCTTTTGATGACCTTCGCCTGCCCGCTGGCGGCGGCGCTTTCGATCACGTCCGGGTAAATCGTCCCCTGCGCCAGAAACCTCACCCCCTCGAAGCGGCGGGCAGCGGCGGCGAAGGTGTCTATAAACAGCCTA
>JAPKMO010000120.1 GCA_026645945.1 Anaerolineae bacterium | reverse complement strand
AGCCCACTGTCTATCAGGCTCATTCTTTTCCGTTTACCCATAAGCCGCCCTGCTGTTCCCAGGCCCACCGCCTCTGGCGAGCTTCTAATATAACGCTCACTTGATTACCCGGCCAACTTGCATAAGAATCAAAGATTATTCTACTTTGTGTCCAGCGATTAACGGTAAATCATCATGGAAACCCCAATTCAGTCAACTTCTGCTCGCAGCGCGTCATCTCGAAACCTGCTCATCATCGCCGTGATTATCGGCGTTGCCGTCATCGCCGCCGGCGCGGCGATCCTGCTGTCGAACAACGCGGCGACCGTGACGCCGACCAGTTATGACGGTATCGCCCGCTCCCGCCTGCCGGACGGCGGTTTTGTCCTGGGCAACCCGGACGCACCCATAACCATCGTTGAATTTGCGGATTACGCCTGCTCCCACTGCATTGATTATTTAAGTACCGTTGAACGCTTCATGGACGAGTACGTCAAAACCGGTAAGGCCAAGTTTGAATACCGAACGTTCCCCACTGCGGGGCGCGAATTAACCTATTTTATGGGACAGATTGCGGTTTGCCTGGATAACCAGCGCGAGGGCGCTTTCTGGGATGCGAAAGATCGTTTTTACCAGATGGCATCCACCGGGCGTTATGACGGCAATTCAGGCCGCGTGGTCGCCCAGGAACTGGGACTGGATTACAACCAGGCGTTGGCCTGCGCGCAGTCGCAAAAACAGGTGGATACGGACATCGCGCTCGGCCAGCAGGCCGGCGTCACCGGCACGCCCGCCGTGATGATCCGCACCGGCAGTGGCAATCTAGGCTGGATTGAATTCGGCGGTCAGCGTTGGGATCGCGGCGGCGTGCCGTATGAAGTCCTGGCTGCCGTCGTCCAGGCCGGTTCGTAAAAACACGGGCAGTAAACAAAAGGCGGGGCGTTTGACCCGCTTTTACGTTCTGTTATCTTGGAGGGAAGATAAGTCAATGACCACTATCCAGACCTTCATAGACCAGAGCAAACCGTTCACTCAATGGATGCTGGACTGGAAAGCCGGTCTGCAACCATTGTCATTATCCACGCTCACGCAGCCGGACCCGCATACGGTTGGCATCATCTCGGTAGATGTGATTAAAGGCTTCTGCACGGTCGGGCCGCTGGCCTCGCCGCGCGTTAACGCGATTGTCGAGCCGATCACGCGCCTGTTCCAACTGGCCTGGGAACAGGGCGTGCGCGACATCGCCCTGCCCCAGGATACACATCCCGAAGATGCGGTCGAATTTGCCCAATACGGCGTTCACTGCGTGCGCGGCACGGCCGAGTCCGAGACGGTTGAGGCGTTTAAAGCCCTGCCGTTTTTTGACCGGCTCACGATCATCCCCAAAAATTCGATCAACAGCGGCCTAGCTCCGGGTTTTGATGACTGGGTTCAGGCGCGCCCGCACATCACCAACTGGATTATCGTCGGGGACTGCACCGATCTGTGTACCTACCAACTGGCGATGCACATGCGTATCTCGGCCAACCAGCACCAGCGCCGGGGCGTTCGTATCATCCTGCCGATGAACACGGTTGACACCTACGATATGCCGGTGGAACGCGCCGCCGAACTGGGCATCGTGCCGCACGACGCCGAGTTTTTGCATCTGGTGTTCCTGTACCACATGATGCTGAACGGAGTCGAAGTGGTGACGGAGATTTGCCCGTAGTTCCAGCAGGTTTTACCCCCAGAATGATTCGGGCAGGTCAAGCGCCTGCGCCGGGCGTTCCCCGGTAAGCCGCAGTTCGCCGCTTTCGATTCGCATCAGCGGCACATAAGTCGGGTAATCCGGGCTGTGTTTAAACTGCCATTCGCCGATACTCCACAGGCGGAGCGCGCCGTTCAGACGATTGACGGTCACAACAAACGGCAGCCGCCGGTACAGCGCGCGCACCATGTCCTCGCTTTGGCTCATATCGGCGCGGCGCGCCAGCATCCCCAGGGCGCTGCTCAGGCGTTTTTCGAAAATCGGTCCGCGAAACGACCAGATCAGGCGAGGCGCGTCCGGCATGGTCAGCAGCGGCGCGATGCTCAGCGGCTCATCGGCGCGCACCTCGTCCAGCAGCAGGCAGCCCGGCTGCAAACCCACCGCGCGCCCAATCTGCTCCCCAAACGAAACACCCGGCGCATCCCCCACCGGCCAGCGCGTTACCAGCCGTTCCACCTGCGGCGGCAGGCGCAGTTCGCCCGCCCGCTCGACCGCCAGCGTCCGCTCCGGCTGCGGCAGCCACCCGGCCAGCAGGCTCAGCAGAGTCGTTTTGCCGGACTCCGGCTCGCCGACGATAATCAGACCGTGTGGCGAAGCCGCCAACGCCTCTAAGAGCGCGCCAGCCTGCGCCGTCCAGAAGCCGCTTTCCACCAAACTGTCGGCATCCGGCAGCTTAGCGGGATGCACGCGAATATCGGCGGTCAGCCGCAGCGTCACCGGCGGCGCAACCAGATTGATACCCACCGGGCGGTCGCCCACCCGCAGGCCGGTTTCGATATAAGGCTGATCGTCGCGCAGCTCCGCGCCCGCATCTCGCAGCAGCCGTTTTAATACACGCCGCAGATGTCCCTCGTCCTGAAAAATAGCGCCCAGCGCCGTCAGGTCATCGTGGCCGTAGCGCACCGCCGCCTGATCGGCGCCCTCCAGGGCGATAGTCGTCACGCGCTCGTCCAAAAACAGCGCGTCCAGCGGGCCATAGCCGAACAGGTCGCTGTAAACCCGGCTCACCAGGTCGGCTTTTTCCGCCGTCGAAAGCTGCACCGATTCGACCGCCAGGATATAATCGGCCGTCCCCAACACCAGCTTTAAGCGGCGGGCCGGGGTATCGGCCTCGCGCAGCGCCGGTGAATCCAGCCCGTATTCTTCGATAAACGCGGCCTCGATGCGCTCGGCCAGCGCCGCCATCGAGTACAAACGCCGTCCCATCTGGCCGGGAATCAGATGCGGCTGGCGGTCCACTTTCCCGCCGGGCGGTTTCTGCTCATCCGATGTCATCTGCTGCTCTCCTCTAAAACTGCCCCAGGTCTACCGGCTTCAGGTTCGGGTTATCATTGGGCTTGCGTCCCAGTTTTGCCATATCCACCCACCGCCCATTCAGCCGGATGCGAACCACGTCCATCGTGAAATCGGTATTGGTGCGGGACTCATTACGCAAAAAGGTTGACCCGACGCCGTAGATGTCCGCCGGCACATCCTCTGACTCGAACCGTTCGATCTTGTCGCGGTCGAACCCTCCGCTGACGACGATTTTGACATTCCGGCAGAACGACTGCGCCGTCTCGGCCATATCTTCCGACACATTCCAATCCTGCCAGGCGGCGTCCAGCGCACGGCGGACAGTGCGCACCAGCTCCGGGCTGACGCCGTAACCCTCGCCAGGGGCAAGCGCAACATCGCGCATATTCCCGCTTGTGTCCAGGCGAACGCCGTACAGCGTCCAACGTTTGCGCTCCTCCTCGTTCCCGGTGACGAGCGCCGCCTGGTAGCGCGGCCAGTACGCCCGCAGCGTCGCCACCGACGCGCCGACCGTATCGTTATTAAAATCCACCAGCGCGATGCGCGGTACGTCCACCGGCACGTATTCGGCAAAAGCGACCATTGCTTCTACCGTATCGGCCAGAAAACAGGCGATCAGCGCGTGCGGCACAGTCCCCCCGCCGCGACCGTTCCACCATGCCCCCTGTGCGTCGGTGCTGACCAGCGGCGCTACCCGGCTGCCGGCATCCTGATTGTAACGATTAACCGCCAGCCAGTAAGCGTAACCGTCTATCGGCTGCGTTTCCGGCAGGTCAAAACGCGCCGGGAAAAACAGTACCGGCTTGCCCCGCGCGGCCTCCAGCACTTCATAAACATTGGTGGCGATGCGGCTGGCGCGGGTCAGCACACCCAGAATTGGCGTTTCCAGCAGCGCGAAATCGCGGTAGCGCCCCCGAATTTTCAGAACCGGCTCAACATCCTCTGTATCACCTTCATAGTAGGTGAACTCGCCGTCCTCAACCGCTTCGACTTCTAAATCCGCCCAGGTTTCCTGGAAAACGCCCGCCTCATAATAACCGGTGGTATGCCGCAGCATCGCCAGCGCCACATCCACACCGGCGACCAGCGCGCGCGGCGCGCGGCGGTTAAAAACCTGCGCTTCAACCTGAATATCCCCCACCATTATCGGCGCGCCATCCGTCGAAACCGGGCGCGGGCTGAACCCAGCAAATGTGTACCCCTCGGCCTGGGCGCGCTCCAGAACGCGAACAACATTCTCAAAATATTTGTCGCTGTACCGGCCCTGCCGCAGCCCTTCAATGTCTAACCGCAGCAGTGCCGTTTGCAGACGTTTATGATCTATAACCGACATTTTTTGTTCCCGTCCGCCGAAGCCATAAATTTAATTCTACAACGCGCAAAGGCTTATGGTATACTCGTTTGTCGCTTTTGTAGAGGAGGCACACCCTCCATGAAAACCAAACGATAGGACGCCAAACAGCCAATGGATATTATAGTCACCGGCTCAATCGCCTACGATTATCTCATGCGCTTTCCAGGGCGCTTCACCGATTATTTCATTCGAGAGCAGCTTCATCAGGTCAGCCTGAGTTTCCTGGTGGATGAAATGACCAAACACTGGGGCGGCGTGGCGGCTAACATCGCCTTCAACATGGCCCTGATGGGCCTGCGCCCCAAGCTGATGGGAACGGTCGGGCGCGATTTTGCCGAATACCGCACCTGGCTGGAAAACGCCGGGGTGGACACCAGCACCGTTCGCCAGATTGACCACGTATTTACCGCCTCGTTTTTCGCCAATACCGACCTGGACAATAACCAGATAGCCTCGTTTTATACCGGCGCGATGGCCTATGCCAAAGATTACGCGCTGGCCGATGTGTTCGACGGCAAGCCCGATATGGTTATTATTTCGCCCAACGATCCCCAGGCCATGATGAACCTGGCACGGGAATGCCGCGAGCGGCAGATTCGTTTTATCTACGACCCCAGCCAGCAGGTTCCCCGGCTGACCGGCGAAGAACTGTACCGAGATATGCAGGGCGCTTATGCGCTGATCGTTAATGCCTATGAAGCCGAAATCATCTGCAAAAAAACCGAACAAACTCTGGATGATCTGCGGCGAAACCTCGAAATTCTGGTTATTACCCAGGGGGCGCGCGGCTCGCATATTTATGCCGGCGGCGAGTTGATCGAAGTCCCGTCTTTTACAACCGACGCGATCAAAGACCCCACCGGCGTCGGCGATGCTTTCCGCGCCGGTCTGGTGCGCGGCCTGGTGGCCGGCTGGCCGCTCCAGCTTGCCGGGCAGGTTGGCGCGCTGTGCGCGACTTATGTGCTGGAACAGGTCGGCACGCAGAATCACAGTTTTTCCCGGTCAGATTTCGTGGCGCGTTTTCGCACCCGGTTCGACGATAAGGGTCTGCTGGATACGCTGTTGGAGTCCCCTCAGCGGGCTGTATCGTAGAGTAAACGTCGGTTTAACGACTGGCGTAAACGTTATGGTGTGCTACAATCCTCACGTTTTGTTTAGTTCGCTTCAGGAGCAGCAATGACCGTTCAACATGATGTCAAGAATCTCGACCTCGCGCCAGGGGGGCGCTACCGTATCGAATGGGCGGAACAGGAAATGCCGGTTCTACGCGCCATCCGCCAGCGTTTTGAGCGCGAGAAACCGCTGAAGGGGGTGCGGATTTCGGCCTGCCTGCACGTTACAACCGAAACCGCTAATTTGATGCACACGCTCCAGATGGGCGGCGCGGACGTGATTCTGTGCGCGTCGAACCCGCTTTCCACCCAGGATGATGTGGCGGCATCGCTGGTAGCGAACTACGAAATTCCGGTCTACGCCATCAAGGGCGAGGATAACAACACCTACTACGAGCATATCAAAGCCGCGCTCGACCACAAGCCGCATATCACGATGGACGACGGCGCAGACCTGGTGAGTACCATCCACAAGAGCCGCCGCGAGCTGCTGGAAGACATCGTGGGCGGGACGGAAGAAACCACCACCGGCGTGATTCGCCTGCGGGCAATGGCGAAGGACGGCGCGCTGGCCTTCCCGGTGATTGCCGTCAACGACAGCGACACCAAACACCTGTTTGATAACCGCTACGGCACGGGCCAAAGTACGATTGACGGCATCGTGCGGGCCACCAATATCCTGCTGGCCGGGCGCACGGTGGTCGTGGCCGGTTATGGTTGGTGCAGCCGCGGCATCGCCAGCCGCGCCGCCGGCATGGGCGCTAACGTCATCGTCACCGAAATCAACCCGCTGCGCGCCCTGGAAGCCGTGATGGATGGCTACCGCGTGATGCCGATGAACGAAGCCGCTTCAATCGGCGACATCTTCGTGACCGCCACCGGCGACATTAATGTGCTGGACAGCCAGCATTTTACCAGCATGAAGCCGGGCGCGATCATGTGCAATTCCGGCCACTTCAACGTCGAAATCAATATCCCGGCGCTGGAGAAAATGAGCAGCGCCAAACCTCGCCTGGTGCGGCCATTCGTCGAAGAGTTCCTGGTGGATGGCAAACCGCTGTACCTGTTGGGCGAGGGACGGCTCATCAATCTGGCCGCCGCCGAAGGCCACCCCGCCAGCGTGATGGATATGAGCTTCGCCAACCAGGCGCTCGGCGCGGAGTACATGCTGAAATACGCCGGCGACATGCAGCCCCAGGTTTACACCATCCCGGAAGCAATTGACCACGAAATCGCCCGGCTGAAGTTAGAAGCCATGCACGTGAACATTGATAAGCTGACGCCGGAGCAGGAAAAGTACCTCAGCCAGTGGGAAGAAGGAACTTAGTACCCTACCCAGACCCGAATCGCTCTGGCATGATCGAATAAGCCCCGCTCAAAAGGGACTTCATGGGGCAGGAAACTATCCTGCCCCGGATATGATGGATTTTCAGGAGAGTTGTAAATATGAACCACCGTCTGATAAGAAGCGCCACCGGCTTTCTGGTGCTGGCGCTGATGTTTGTCCTGGCGACCAGCGCCTTCGCCCAGGAGTCCGGCAGCGCACAGATGCGCTTCGTCCACGCCATTCCGCAAGCGCCAGCAGTTGACATCTACACCGACGGCGAACTGACCATTCAAAGCCTGGATTACGGCCAGGTTTCCGGTTATGTCAACCTTCCCGCCGGTGAACACCGGCTCATCGTCACGGCAGCCGGCGAACTCACCCCCCTGTGGCAGCAGTCCGTCAGCCCCACATCCGGCGCGGCGGTCACTCTGGTAGCAGCGCCCAGCAGCCCGCCGGCGTTCCTCATTTACCAGGACGACGTCAGCCCGCTGCCGCTGGGCAAAGCGCGTTTCACCGCCGTTCACGCCATACCAGAAGCGCCCAGCGTGGACATCGCCCTGGCCGATGGCCGGGTTGCCCTGCCGGGGCTGACTTTCGGGCTGCCGGGCGGCAGCCTGGACCTGGATACCAGCTTCACCTACGATTTTGTCGTCGTGCCGACCGGCCAAACTCCGGCGGACGCGATTGTTTCGCCCGACCCCCTGGCACTCACCAGCGGCGTATCGTATGCGCTGGTCGTTTATGGTCCGGCGGATGCTCCATCATCGCTGCTGCTGGCCGCGCCCGCCGCTGCTGAAGCCCCTGGCGGGCTGGTGCGCGTGGCCCATGGCGTGGCCGGGGCGCCGGCGGTTGATATTTATCTGAACGACAAACTGTTCGCCCCGGCGCTGAATTTTGGCGAAATGACCGAGCATGTCGCCCTGCCTGCCGGGGATTACAACGTCGCGCTTAAAGTCGCCGGTTCCGATCAAACCGTCCTCGATGCGCCCCTGAGCATCGCCGTTGGGGATGCGCTAACGGCAACCGCTCTCGGCGCGCCGGACGATGTGACACTGCAAGCCTTCCCGGATAATGTCGCCGGCATGGACGCGCGGCAGGCCCGCCTGAGCCTGATTAACGGGCTGCCCGGCGGCTCGCTGCTGACTGCCACGCTCGAAGACGGCACGCTGCTGGCCGACGGCCTGGCCTTCGGCGCGGCCAGCGATGCGGTCAGCATCCCCGCCAGCGCCCAGGGCATCACGCTCTCGGTCGCAGATGGCGAGACGAGCAGCACGCTGGAAATCCCGGCGCAGGCGTTTTATGGCGGCGTGTATTACAACCTGCTGGTGGCCGGCGAAGATGGCGAAACGCGCCTGTTCGTTAAATCCACCGGCGTGGCGCAGGGCATCGCCAGCGCGCCTGCCGGACTTGCAGCAGTTAGCGCGGAGTCCCCCGAAGCGGCAGTCCTCGCACCCCCGCCGGCTGTTGAAGCGCCTGCCAGCGAGCTTCCTATCGCGCAGCCGATTGTTGACCCCGGCGTTAACATTCAGCTTCGCCAGTACCCCACCCGTACTTCGCTGTCTCTGGGTCTCGCGCCTTCTGATGCGCTTTTGACTGTAAACGGGCGCGCCGGTGTACCCGGCCAGGACGACCCCGCCAGCTTCCTGCAAGGCAATCAAGACCTGCCGCCGGCTCAAGTCTGGCTAAACGTGACCTATGCGACGCCGGACGGCGGTTTTATCACCGCCTGGGTGAACGCGCAGTTCCTGAGCGTGGGCAACAGCGCCGGGCAGCGCGTCCGGCTGGCCGATCTGCCGATCATCCCCTTCGATCAGCCGGGTGAGGCGGTAAACACCGCTGTAACCTCGCCGCAGATTCCGGTTGATCGCGTGGTAGCGACCGTCTTTAATCTCGACCCCGGCGTTAATCTGAACCTGCGCCGGACTCCAGGCACCGACGGCGAAGTGATAGCGCGTATACCGAGCGGCACCGTGACCGAGTTCCTGAGCTTACTTAAGGGCGGCGAATGGGTGTTCGTAAGCTACTCGCCGCCGGAGGGTGGCAGCATCACCGGCTGGGCCAACACCCTGTATATGCAGTTCAGCGTCAACGGCAAACCGATTGACTTCAGAGGCATGGACGAAGAAGGTCTGCTGGTTATCGCCGACGGGACCGAACGCGGCGAGGTGACGGCCAACATCGCGCCGATTGAACGCCCGACGGTTGACCCGCTCCTGGATGCGTTCATCGCCGAAGTGGCGCTTGACCCCGGCTCGAACCTGAACCTGCGGCGCAACCCCAACGTGCGTTCGGAAGTGCTGGCGCAAATCCCCAGCGGCACGCGGCTGGTCGTCGCCGGGCGTTCCGGCGACAGCGAATGGCTGCTGGTGACGTTCGAGAACATCGAAGGCTGGATTGCGGCGCGCAGCGATACGGCGGTTTTCGTCCGCCTGTCTCAGAACGGCAAGCTGGTCAACATCGCCCAGGTGCCGTTGGTTGCCGGTGAGGTTGAGGGACGAGAGCCAATTTTTGTGGAAGAAACACCCGCCCCGGCGGAAGGCCAGGAACCGGCCCCCATTGCAACTCCCACCGACGTAACCTACATGAAGGTGATCGCCGAAGTGGTCGCTATGACGGTTGACCCCGGCGGCAACAGCGACGGCCTACCCGTGTTAACGCGCGGTCGTATCGTCATCCTGCTGTATACGGACGGCGTCTTCAGCGCCATCGAACTGCCGAATGACGGCGCGCGCGGCTGGGTGCCGGCCAACACCCTGGGGCCGCTCGACTCCTAAGCGCCTTTGTTCCACATCACAAAAGTCCTGCGCCTCGATTCAGGGGTTGCAGGACTTTTTTATTATGCCTTTTCCGATCAGGCCAGTTACAATGGACATAAAGCGCCGTCCAGGGTTCAGAACCCGGAACGTCCACCGAATGAGGGCCTTATGTACTGGTTGCATCGAATCGCGCTCCTGATCGCCCTGCTGTCGGCTGCCGCCTGCGCCCAGGATGTGCCTCCATACACACCCGCGCCGGATATTCCCCCTACTCTCGCGCCAGACACACCGACCGCCTCACCCGATCTTTCGCCATCATCCACGCCGGCGGTCACTTCCACGCCGGTCGGTCAGGCAGTCGTGCGTTTTGTTAACGCTGCACCGAATACGCCGCCCGTGAATATCATGGCCGGCCCACTTGCTATCGCCACCAACCTGGATTTCAGCCGCTTCACCGAACCGACAACCCTCAGCGCCGGAGATTACCAACTGCGCGTGATGCCCGCCGGGGCAAGGTCGGGCGCGGCAGCCCTGCTGGAAAGCGCGCTGACCTTCAACCACCGGGACTCCCTGCTGGTTATACTGGCAGGAACGCCGAATAATCTCGAACTGCTGGCTTTCCCGGAGGATGTCATCCCCCTGGCCGCTGACGAAAGCGCTGTCACCTTCGTCAACCTTTTGAACGGCAGTTCGGGGGTTGCGCTCGCGCAGGACGCCGCCGACCTGATACCGCCGGTGGGTTACGGCCAGCGCGCCGAGGCGGCCGTTTTAAAAAGCGGCCAGAATATGCTGGCTTTCCGCCAGGGCGAAACAACCATTTATACCTACGAAACCGACCTGCGCGAAGGTTTTCACTACACGCTTATCCTGGCCGGGGAGCAGGCCGCTCCATCTGTCATCCAACTGGAGGCGCGCGCGCCGGGGCGCACTTCCGTGCGTCTCATCCAGGCTTCGACCGTTAGCGGCGCGCTGGATGTTTACCTGGACGACCAACTGCTGGCCGGCAGCGCCGAGTTTGGCCGCCCCCTGCCCCGCCAGGAGGCCGCTACCGGCAACCACATCGTTCGCATTTACGCCGCCGGCAGCAGCCCGGCAGCCGAACCGCTGGCCGAACAGACCATCCGGCTTGATCTGGCGCGTTATACAGCGCTGGTGATATTGGGTTCGGCGGAAAATCTGCGAGTACTGGCCTTCCCTGAAGACCTGTCCCCGACGCCGCCGCGCCTGGCGCGCATCGCCTTTTTGAACACGCTGGATGTTTACCCCCGGATTCAGCTCGAAACCAGCGGCGGGCCGCTGCCCGGCGTGCCGGATATTTTCGTCGGCCAGCCGCCGGTGCAAACCTGGCTGGCAGAAAGCAGTTTTAACTTCTACTGGTCAGAAATCGCGCCCGGCGAAGGCGGCGATACCGTCGAAATCGCCGAAAACGTGCAGCTCCGCGCCGGATACACTTATCTGTATCTCGTCACGGGGCGAATCGGCAGCCCGCCAATCATCCTGAGCGATAACGTCGGCGTGGATGAAAACCTGCGTGACCCGCTCGACGACTCAACGGTCGGAGGCGCAGCGGACGCGCCGCTGGTTCGGCTGGTAAACGCCCTGGAAGACCAGATGCCGGTAGATTTCACCGTCGGCCAGACGCTGCTGGCGGCGGTGGCTTACGGCGAAGGGACGGAACTGTTGGCCGTGCCGCAGCGCGAACCCGTCATCAGTGTGGGACGCGATGGCGGAACACTGGCGACGGCGGACATAACCTTACAGAACAGTCAGACCTATACCGTTATCGCCTCCGGCTCGGCAGAAGCCGGGCTTATCCGGCTGCTCGTCCTGCTGGACTCCGACCTGATCTTCAGCGGCGACGCGCCGCGCCTGCGCCTCATCAACACCAGTCTGGACGGCAGCGTGCGCCTGGGGTTGGGGTATTCGGTCGCCGCACCGGAAATCGAAAACCTGCCGGAAGGCACGGATGAGCCGGCCGTAGACGATTTCCGCCGCACGATCCCGTTTGGCGTCTATACGCTGGTGAATGATGTGAGCGGCGCAACCTGGTCTGGCATCATCATGATGCCCGCCGGAGAGCATAATCTCGACATCCTGGACTCGGAGCGGGGGCAGCTTGCGGTCAGCATCGCCTTCGCCGACCTCCGCGCCGGGGCATTTTATGACGTTATCGCCTACCAGGAAGATCAATCGCCCCGTGTGCGCGCCTTCCTGCTGGAATATCCGAGATAGCGCCGTTATAATATAATGCTACAATTGCGGCTTGATGCAAAACAGGAAAAAACGGTGCGCGTTCTCATTACCGGGGTCGGGGGATTCGTCGGCAGGCATCTGTCGCGGCTGATTCTCGAAACTATGCCAGAGGCCGAACTGCATGGTACGGTGCTGGCGGGGATACCGCACTCGGCCCTGCCGGCGGTTATTTGCCACGAAATCGAACTGCGCGATGAACGCGCTGTTCATGACTTAATCGCGGCGGTGCAGCCGCAGCAAATTTACCATCTGGCCGCGCAGGCTTCGCCCCGGCGCTCGTTCGCCATTCCCTGGGACACGCTCGAAAACAACATTCGCGCCCAGCTCAATCTGATTCTGGCCTGCCTGGCGCTCAACATCCGGCCTCGCCTGCTGGTCATCAGTTCAGCAGAGATTTACGGCTCGGTGCGCCCGGAACAGCTTCCCGTCAACGAAGATACGCCGCTGCGCCCCGGCAGCCCCTACGGCGTGAGCAAAATCGCCCAGGATATGCTGGGGCTGCAATATTACCTCAGCCACCAGATGCCGATCATCCGCGCGCGTCCCTTTAACCACTTCGGCCCCGGCCAGAGTGAAGGATTTGTCGCGCCGGATTTTGCCATCCAGATCGCGCGCATCGAGGCCGGCCAGCAGGAGCCGGTCATTCGTGTTGGCAACTTAGCGGCGCAGCGGGACTTCACCGACGTGCGCGACGTGGTGCGCGCCTACTACCTGCTGATGGAACGCGGCATCCCCGGCGAAGCCTATAACATCGCTTCCGGCAAAATTTACAGCATCCAAAAGCTGCTGGATACGCTGCTCGGCTTCAGCACCCGGCGCATCACCGTCGAAACCGATCCCGCGCGAATGCTGCCGCTGGACATACCGATCATCCAGGGCGATGCCGCGCGCCTGCGAGAAACCACCGGCTGGCAGCCGCAGATCGCGTTTGAGGACAGCCTGCACGACACGCTTGATGACTGCCGCGCGCGTGTGGTTAAGGGGTGAAACGTCGGCTGCCTAGCCGGATGATCGCCCATCTTTCGCCCGCACAAACCCTGTACCATCACCTTTATATAGCGGAGGAAAACCGTTCATGAGTAAAAAACGCGCCTTCATCACCGGCATCACCGGACAGGACGGCTCTTATCTGGCCGAGTTTTTGTTGGGCCAGGGTTACGACGTGTTCGGCCTAGTGAGGCGCACCAGCACCCTAAATTTTGAGCGTATCCGTCACATTCAGGAGCGAATCACGCTCGTCTCTGGCGATATGCTCGACCAGACCAGCCTGACGCGCGCGCTCAAGGACATCCAGCCGGACGAGGTGTACAACCTGGCGGCGCAAAGTTTCGTCCAGACTTCCTGGCAGCAGCCGGTTTTTACCGGCGACGTGACCGCCCTGGGCGTCACCCGCCTGCTCGACGCTATCATGACGGTAAACCCTAAAATCCGGTTTTACCAGGCCTCCAGCAGCGAGATGTTCGGCAAAGTCCAGGAAGTGCCGCAGAAGGAAAGCACGCCCTTTTACCCGCGCAGCCCTTACGGCGTGGCTAAAGTGTACGGCCACTGGATTACCATCAACTACCGCGAAAGTTACGGCCTGCACGCCACCAGCGGCATCC
>JAPKMO010000011.1 GCA_026645945.1 Anaerolineae bacterium | reverse complement strand
GCACCTTCCTGGTGACAACGAGGGAAGGCGCTACCCAGGAGATGCTGCTTGGCAGCCTGCGGCGCGGTGTTTATGGGGCGAGCCTGCTGGTGGCGCTGGCGGTCGTCGCGCTGGGGCTGGTTTTCGGCCTGGGATGGGGCGTCATCCTGGCGACCCTGAGCGGCTTGGTTGGCGGCGTGCTGATCGGTTATTTCACGGAATATTTTACCGCCGACAGCTACAGCCCGACGAAGGCGCTTTCAATCAGCGCGCAGGGCGGAGCAGGCATCGTCGTCATTCGCGGTATGGCGCTGGGTATGTTCAGTACGGTTGCGCCGGTTTTAATCGTCGTGATCGTCACCCTGCTGGCGACGGCAGCCAGCGGCCTGTACGGCGTGGCGGTGGCGGCGGTTGGCATGTTGGCAACGCTGGGAATCACACTGGCGACGGATGCCTACGGCCCGGTGGCCGATAATGCCGGGGGCATTGCCGAGATGGCGCGCATGGATAAAACGGTGCGCCAGCGCACCGATGCGCTGGACAGCCTGGGTAATACGACGGCGGCAACCGGCAAGGGGTTTGCCATCGGCAGCGCGGCGATGACGGCACTGGCGCTGAATGCTGCTTTTATCACTGCGCTGCAAGACGCCAGCGGCAACGGCCTGAACATTCTGATGATTGATGTGCTGGATGCGCGGTTTATCACCGGCCTGTTCCTGGGGGCGGTGCTGCCGTACCTGTTCAGCGCCCTGGCGATGCTGGCCGTCGGTCGAGCGGCGCAGGAGATCGTGAGGGAGGTGCGCCGCCAGTTTTCCGAAATCACCGGCATTATGGAAGGGCTAACCGAACCGGATTACGAACGCTGTGTGGGCATCAGCACCGACAGCGCCATCCGGCAGATGATTCTGCCGGGTGTTATCGCGGTTTTAACGCCGGTTGTGCTGGCATTCCTGGCCGTTGTTGGACGCGGGAATTTTATCGGCCAGTTCGTCGGCACCAATACCCTGGTGGGCATGTTGATCGGCGCGCTGGTATCCGCTTTCATGCTGGCGGTGATGATGGCGAACGCCGGCGGCGCGTGGGACAACGCGAAAAAATACATCGAAGCGGGCAATCATGGCGGCAAGGGGTCGGAAGCGCATAAAGCCGCCGTCGTGGGTGATACGGTGGGCGACCCCTTTAAGGACACTGCCGGACCGTCGTTAAACATCCTGCTGAAGCTGCTGGCGATTGTGGCGCTGGTGATCGCGCCGCTGCTGGCGACCACACCGCTGGTGTAAATCCGGCGCTTAACTGCAACAGTTTAAAACGGCGGCACTCACACAGGCCGCTGTTTTTATTGCCTTTAACGATCATCAGGCAGACGCAGATGACCTCTTGTTTTTACTCAGAACTCGGCACTCGGAACTTATAATGATGGAGAGGGGAGCATGAGCCGCCCCAGGCGGCGGCTCATGCGCGTGGCAGAATCTTGCGGAATTTGTAGCCGTAAACGATAACGCCCCGGCTGCCTTCAGTGGTCAGTTTACGAGTCACCATCTCCACCCGGTCACCAATAGCGATCGGGCCATCCAGATCGGTTAGCTGTGCAGTGACCATCGGCCCCTCGTCCAGTTTGACCAGCGCCAGGACGTAAGGAGCCTGTTCCTCGAAACCTTCTGGGGCCTGCTGCAAGGTGGTGAAGCTGTACACCTCGCCCGTACCCGAAAAGGTGAACTGCTCACGCTGGAACTCGACCTGCTTGCGCGTCGTTTCCATCGGCTTAACGCCCCGCCATCAGGGCCGCTTTTTCTACCGTTGGACGGGTGGCGCGGGCATCGCGCATGTCAATTTCCTCGGCGGCAGGCGCCGGGCGAGCCTGGAGGCTGACCGAGCCATTTTCGTAGCGCACACCCTGGAGGCGGTAGCGCAGGGGGTTGAGTCGCCAGTGTCGGGAGATTTGCATTGTTACTGCTCCTCATCATTTCTTAAGATTGTGCATTTCTGCACGAAAGATGCTGACATAATAGCGGATGTGAGCTATCAAAACCTATCAGAGGCGGCCTGATAGCTATCACGGACTCTCAAATCCGGCTTTTTAGGGCCGCTTCGCCGCTCATACTTGCAGCACGTGCGTTATGGCCGTACCGCCTAGTCCGCCGAGGTTCTGGATAAGCGCGACTTTTGCGCCGGCAACCTGATTATCTCCGGCCTGGTCACGCAGTTGTAAACAGGCCTCGACCGCCTGGTAGACTCCGGTCGCCCCGGCAGGGTTGCCGCGCGCCTTCAGCCCGCCGAAAGTGCTGATGGGCAGCCGCCCGGTCAGACTCAGCGCGCCTTCCTGTGCCAGTTTCCAGCCTTCGCCGCGTGGGGCGAAGCCGGCGGCTTCCAGCGAAAGTGCCGCGATGACGGTGTATTCGTCGTGCAGCTCGAACAGGTTAACCGCGTCGGGTGTGATGCCGGCCTGTGCATAAGCCTTATAAGCCGAACGGCTGGCTGCGCTGAGGTATAACAAATTGGCGCGGTCTTGCAGCGCCATCGAGTCGGTGGCAGCGGCGCTGCCGGTGATACGAACCGGCTGCGGAACCAGATCAACCGCGCGTTCAAGAGTGGTTAAAATCACTGCCGCCGCGCCGTCGGCGTCCGGGGCGCTGTCGAACAGGTTAACCGGGTCGGCAATCATGGGCGCTTTAGCAAAGCCGCCGGGTTTAAGCGTATTACGGAACATAGCGCGGGGGTTGCGCGCGCCGTTAGCATGGGCATTGATGCTAAAACCTTCAAAGGCGTTTAGCTCCAGGCCGTATTCGTGCATGTAGCGGCGCATCAGCATGGCGGCCAGGGCGGTTTGGGTCGCGCCGTGCATGGCTTCATAATCGGCGTCCAGGCTGGTATTACGCGCCAGCGTGCGGGCATCGCCTACTGTGTCGGTTGATTTTTCGACGCCGACGACCAGCGCCGTTTCCACCGCGCCGGACGCAACCGCCAGGTAGCCGGTTCGCAGCGCCGCCGCGCCGGAGGCGTCCGCCGCTTCGATGGTGTAGGCTTCTGGCCCGCCTAACCCGGCGTAGTCGGCCACCAGCGCGCCCAGGTGCGTCTGGCTGCTGAAGGCTGCGCCGAAGGCATTGCCGACGTATAAAGCGTCTACCTGTTTAAGACCCGCGTCGTTGAGGGCATCATGAATGGCAATGGTGGCCAACTGCCGTAGGCCGGAAGCCCAATGCTCGCCGACGGGAATCTGTCCAATCCCGATAATCGCTACATCTCGCATGGTGTCATGTCCTTGAAGATGGGTAGGTTTATTTTGTGGTGCAGGGGCGCAGGGCCTTGCGCCCCTACGGATTGTATTTAATCCTTGAGCTTGCCCCGGTAGCGGGCGTAGGTCGCGTAATCAATCGGCGTGCGGCGGTTGATATAATCGCGGGTAGTCGGCGCGAGTTTCTGCACCTCGGTAATACGGTCGGTCACGCGGATGTCAAAAGCGTCCGAACCCGCGCCGCTGCCGTAGCTGACCATCAGAATCCGGTCGCCGGGTTGGGCGATGTCCAGGATGGCCGTCAGACCGAGCATGGACGAGCCGGAATAAACATTACCGACTTCGCCGCATAATAGGCCGGTCTTATATTGTTCCGGTTTAAAGCCCAACATCTCCGCCGCGCGCGAAGGGAACTTTACGTTCGGCTGGTGAAAAACGGCGAAGGTGTAATCGGCGGCAGTCGTCCCCATCTGTTCCAGCAGCGTTTGCCCCGCCGAAAGGGTGTGGTGGAAATAAGCCGGCTCACCGGTGAAGCGGTCGCCGTGACTGGGGTATTCCTCGCCGGGACGCCGCCAGAAATCGGGCGTATCGGTCACAAAACTGTAGCTGCCCTGGTAAACTGCGCAGGCTTCGTTCGCCGGGCCGAGGATATAGGCCGCGCCGCCGGAGGCCGCCGTATATTCGAGCGCATCGCCAGGACGGCCCTGCGCGGTATCCATACCGATTGCCAGTGTGTAACCCACCATGCCGCTGCCGATCAAACCGATTGAAGCCTGCACCGCTTCTGTCCCGGCTTTGCAGGCGAACTCCCAGTCGGCGGCGGTGATGTTCGGCGATGTGCCGATGCTTTCGGCAACAATGGTGCTGGTCGGTTTGACGGCGTAGGGGTGGCTTTCGCTGCCCACCCATACGGCGCGGATGTCGAGTGGGTCAATGCGGGCGCGCGCCAGAGCGTTGCGCGCCGCTTCGATGGACATGGTGGTTACGTCCTCGTCCAGCCCGGCGACGGCTTTTTCTTTGACCGGACTGCCGCCCAGGCCGTTCGTCCACACGCGGGCGATTTCCACGCCCGGCAGCCGGTAGCGCGGCACATACGCGCCGTAACCAATGATGCCCACCTGCCGGTCAGGGTGCATCAGAAAATTCTGGTTGAGGGGGTTCATTCGGTTTACAGACATACGCTTTGTCCTCAGATTTGTTTTGCCGGGGGCGGGTTTCTAAACTCGCCCCTACTTGTTCAATTCCTGCACGATCTCGCGGGCGCGTTCCAGCCGGATGTTGTTTTCGGTTATCATGGCCTGCACGACGCGGTTGATGAGATGCGCGGGCGCTCCGGCGGCGACGGCAATCTGCCGCGCGTGTAAACGCATGTGACCGCGCTGGATGCCTTCGGTCGCCAGGGCGCGCATGGCGGCCAGATTTTGCGCCAGGCCAACCGCCGCGCATACCTCCGCCAGTTCCCGCGCCGATTGAACGCCCAGGATTTTGAGCGCCACGCCCGCCGCGGGGTGAACGCGAGTCGCGCCGCCAACCGTGCCTACGGCCATTGGCAGTTCGATATAACCGCGCAGGTTGCCGTCGTCATCCTGCCACCACTGCGTTAGGCTGGTGTAACGCCCGCCGCGCGCCGCGTAAGCGTGCGCCCCGGCTTCGATGGCGCGCCAGTCGTTGCCGGTGGCGATCACTACCGCGTCCACGCCGTTCATAATGCCTTTGTTGTGGGTGGCTGCACGGTAGGGGTCAATCTCGGCGAAAACACCCGCCTCGACGATGGCCTGCACAGCGTCCTCACCACTGAGTCTATCCGTCGCCAACTGCGACTTCGGAATCAAACCCTCGGCGCGCGCTTTGCGGTGATCGGCCAGATTACTGAGAATACGCAGGTTGGTGCGCCCGCCGGCTACCTGTTCGATGAGCGGGGCGATATGTTCAAGCGCCGTGTTGATGGTGTTCGCGCCCATTGCGTCGCGGGTGTCCATCAACAGGTGAACAATCAGCATCGGGCCGACGGGAGTATCTACAATGGGGCGCACCTGGATATCCCGCGCGCCGCCGCCGTACTGGACGATGCTGCTGCTGACCTGATTGGCCTCGGCCATCAGCCGATCGCGCTGCGCCATCACCGCGCCTGCCGCGACGTAAACATCAGCTAGGTCAAGCACCTGAATCTGCCCGATCATCACCGGCTCGTCGCTAGAAGCGGTGAAACCGCCGCCTTCGCGGAACAACCGCGCTGCGTTGCTAAGCGCCGCCACCACCGAGGGTTCTTCGATCACCATCGGCACAAGATAATCTTTTTCGTTAATCAAAAAGTTGGTGGCGATGCCCAACGGCAGCGCATAAACGCCGACAACATTTTCGATCATGTGATCGGCCTGCGCGGCGCTCAGACCGCTGATGCCCAGCAGCGCGGCCTGTTCTTCTGGCGCTAGGCCGGCCCATTGGCCGACAATCGCCGCGCGCTCCGCCAGCGAACGTTTATAAAATCCGGGTAAACGTGAAGTGTGTTCTTGAGTCATGCGACACAATTTAGCATGACGAATCTTTCAAAAGCTATCAGGATTGGTGAAAAACGGCACAAACGCTGAGAGTTTCATGAGCCAGATCGGGTTTGCTGCCGCATCCTCTGCCGAAAGCCCCCGGTTGACGTTTGCTGGCGAGACTTGTATGCTGGAAAACAAGGCGTTTGCCTGTGAACATTAAGTATCTATCCGTAAATCGATTGATCTGCTAGCAGAACAGTGGGCTTAAGCCCACTGTCTGGTAGGTTTACGGATAAACTCTAAGCTGGTTGGCTTCTTATGATACACAAATGGATAGTTGCAGCGATGGTAGTGGTTCTGGCAAGTATAGGCGGTGGCAGCCCCGTTTTGCCGGTTTTGGCCGACGTTCAGCGAACAGCGCCTATCTGGGATGGCACGCTGCGGCGTGTTCGTGTGCCGGTGCTGATGTATCACTATGTCAGCAGTCTGCCGCCGACATTCGCCGCGAACTGACCGTCACGCCGGATTTGTTTCGGGCGCATCTGGCTTATCTAAAAGAACAGGGCTACAGCACCATTTCATTTTATGATCTGGACGCGGCGCTGCTGACCGGCTCCCTACTGCCGTCCAGGCCGGTCATTCTGACCTTCGATGATGGCTATATTGACCATTATCTCAACGTTTTGCCGGCGCTGCGGGATTATAGTTTTACCGGGACGTTTTTTATCATCACGGCGCTGGCGGACGCAAACCGCGCCGATTATGTCAACTGGGCGCAAATCCGCGAGATGGCCGATGCCGGGATGAGCATGGAGTCCCATACGAAAAATCATGTTGATTTACGCGGGCGCGATTACGATTTCCTGGTCTACGAACTGCTCGGCAGCCTGGAAAGCTTGGCCGCCTACACCGGCCAGACAAGCCATATTCTTTCGTATCCGGTCGGTCATTATGATGCGATGACGCTGCAAGTGGTGGGGCAGCTTCCGATCTGGCGGGCGGTGACGACCCAGCGGGGGGCGCTGCATACGACCGACAACCGCCTGGAGATGCCGCGCATCCGCGTACATGGCGGAACCGGGCCGGGGGGACTGGCGTCCCTCTTGAACGCAAATTAAATGGGGGAAGGTTGAAAACCCGCCCCCAGATTTTACGCCATTCGGTGAAAATGTTTTTGCGGATGTTAATCCGGCAGAATCTTGGTGTTCATCAGCGCATCCAGCCAGATGACGAACACCAGTGAAATCGGGATCATGGTGACCAGGAAATAAATATAACCGTAATCCTGAATGGTGATGCTGCGGGCGCTTGGCAGGAGGATCGGAAAACCTACGGTGATAATCAACCAGGAGATGACGAAGCCCAATACCAATGAAACAGCCCAGACAGCCAGACGACGCACGGTCAGTGAAGACATTCTTAACAATCTCCGCTCGCAGGAATACAAACCATGCGTTCATTTTAACCATAGGTGGGTGCGCCTTGCAAGTTTTATCCGGCTTTTGGCGCAAAACGAATAGTTGGCACACGGCCACAATTCTGTTACACTTCCAGAATCTTATTCGTAGTCTGTCTCCCAAATCTTGAGACCCCGACCCGTGTTATAGCATAACATGTCCGGTCATTTAAAAACGCCTCCGACCGGCGAAACTGCGCTGGCGGAGGTTCGAGCATGGTAAGTGAAGTGATAAGGGGGCCGTTTTATGGCTGATCTGTTTAATAAGGTAAAAACTGACGACACGATTCGGCGCGCCAAAGAAGCCACCGAGGTCGGTATGTATCCTTACTTCCGCGCCCTCAGCGACTCGGAGGGTGTGACCGCCACCTTTGAGGGTAAGGATGTCGTCATGTTGGGGTCGAACAACTACCTGGGTTTGACGACTGATCCGCGCGTCCGGCGTGCGGCGATTGAAGCGATTGAACGTTTTGGCACGAGCGTCACCGGGTCGCGTTTCCTCAACGGCACGCTGGAACTGCACCTTGAGCTGGAGCGGCGGCTGGCGAAGTTCGTCGGTAAAGAAGCGGCGGTTGTGTTCTCCACCGGTTATCAGACTAATGTAGGCACGATTTCATCAGTGGTCGGCAAGGATGATTTTGTCATTATAGACAAAGATGACCATGCCAGCATCGTGGATGGCTGTACCATGAGCCAGGGCGAGATGAAACGCTTCCGGCATAACGATGTTGGCAGCCTGGAAAACGTTTTGAGCAAACTGCCTGATTCTGCCGGCAAACTGGTTATCGTGGATGGCGTTTACAGCATGGGCGGCGACATCGCGCCGCTGCCGGAAATCGTTGAAATCTGCAAAAAGTACGGCGCGCGCATCATGGTGGATGACGCGCACGGCATCGGCGTAACCGGTAACGGGCGGGGTACTTCGGCGCATTTCAACCTGATAGATGAGGTTGATCTGGTGATGGGGACATTCAGCAAAAGCTTCGCTTCCATCGGCGGTTTTATCGCCGGGGATGCCGATATTTGCTATTACATCCAACACAAAGCGCGTGCGCTCATCTTTTCGGCGGCGCTGCCCGCCCCCCAGGCGGCAGCGGTGCTGGCGGCGCTGGACATTATGGAGAACGAACCTCAGCATGTTGAACACCTATGGGATAATGCTGAGTACATGCGGAAAGGCTTTAATGAACTGGGGTATAACACCGGCAACAGCAACACGCCTATTATCCCGGTCATCCTGGGGGCAGATTTTACCGTCGCGCTGGCGTGGAATGCGCTGATCGAGGAAGGCGTATACACCAATCCGGTTGTCCCACCGGGGACGCCGCCCAACGCCGGGCTGTTACGCACGAGTTACACGGCCACGCACCGCAAGGAACATCTGGACCGGGCGCTGCAAGCCTTCAAAGTTGTAGGCGAACGGCTGGATTTAATCCCCACAAAATCGACAGCGACACCAACGGGGTAATCAGAACGAGGCAGGGGCGAACCACAGCGGTTCGCCCCTTTATTTTTATACCGGCAAAAGCCCGCCTTGGCTCAATCCTCCTTACGTCCCAACAACCCCATCATGCGTTTATGAGCCGGCGCGAGCAGGCTGTAGGCCACCGGCACGACGATTAACGTCAGCAGTGTGCTGCTGAACAGGCCGCCGATGACCACTGTGCCGAGTTCGGCGGCGATAATCGCGCCTTTGGACAGGCCAATCGCCAGCGGAACGAGCGCGAAAATGGTCGCCAGCGCGGTCATCAGGATGGGACGCAGGCGGCGGCCACCAGCCTCGATTAAGGCATCGCGGACGCCCATCTTACGTTCGCGGCGGTTGGCCTGCACCCGGTCTATTAGCACGACGGCGTTGGTCACGACGATGCCGATCAGCATCAGCAGACCGATCATAGCCGAGATGCCCAAAACGCGGTTGGTGATCGCCAGCAGCACCGCCGCACCGACCGGGGCGACCGCAATGCTGAGGATAATGTCCAGCCAGTGGACGACCGAGCCGAACGTGAAAACCAGGACAATAACGACGATCACGATAGCGATGCCCATTGCCACAAATAGGCTTTGGAAACCTTCGGTTTGCAGTTCACTTTCAAACCCCTGGCTGACCTTGATACTGGCCGGCAGGTTGGGCATGGCCTGAATAGCTTCAATCGCTTCGCGGGTGACGCCAAGCGTGTTTTCGGTTTCTAGCTCGCCGGTGAAGCGCACTGCCGATTCGCCGTCAATACGGATAAAGGTTGTTGGGCCGTCACTGTCGCCGCCCCCGCCGACCTGCTGAAGATTGCTGGTGACATTCGTCAGCCCTGGAATGCCGTTGAGGGTATCAATGACCTGCTGGTTGATGGCCGCCAGTTCTTCCTGCGGGCCGGCCAGCACGATGGCGAAGCCGCCGAAACCCTGTTCGCTGATCGAAGCCGCCGAGACGGTTACATTCTCCTTGCCGAAGATCGTTTCGGCTTCCGCACGAATGCGCTGCGCCCAGCTATCCAGTTGATCGCGCGATTCGATGCCGATGGTGATGCTGGCGACGTTTTCGCTGATGCCGCCGCCGCCCAACACCATCGTTTCCAGGCTGGCGCTGCCGCTGCCGATTGTCGTCTGGATGTTTTTGCGTTCTTCATCGGGGATGGACGTTTCGATGAAAGCTTCAAGTTGTCTTACCTTGTCGTTCGTTTCGAGTATTTTTGTTCCAGACGGCAGGTTGATGCTGACGCCGATCTGCGGTTCGCCCAGCTCCGGCAGGAAAGTGGTGGGGCGGGTGGCGAACAGCAGCATACCGATGGCAAAACTGACAGCAGCCGCGCCCAACACGATCAGGCGGTTAGCGCCGCGCGCCAGTGACCAGCGCAGCACCGGCAGATACAGGCGCTCCAGCCAGCCTTCGTGTCCTTCGGCCTCAATTTCCTTCTGATTGACAAACAGGTAGGCCAGCACCGGCACGACCGTGATGGCGACGATAAACGATGACATCAGCGCGTAGGTTACGGCAAGGCCAAACGGCAGGAAAAACTCGCTGATGATGCCGCCGGTTAAACCTAGGGGCAGGAATACCACGACGGTGATGACCGTTGCCGAGAAGATGGCGACGGATACATCGCGCGTGCCGGTGATGATGGCCTGGCGTTTATCCGCGCCGGTCTGCATCTCCCGGAAGATGTTTTCCAGCACGACGATGGAGTCGTCCACCACGCGGCCAATCGCTACCGTAAGCCCCGAAAGCGTCATGATGTTCAGCGTTACGCTGGATGGAAACAGGCGGATGAGGAAGGCCATCAGCGCCGAAGTTTCCGCCGCCGGGGCGAGTATTTCGTGGACAAAAGGCGGCACCCAGTGCATGACGGCCAGCGCCATCGCCAGCGACAGCGGGATGCTGATGGCAACTACCAGCGTGCTGCGCCAGGCCGGGTAGGGCAGGCGTCCCGGCCACAGAAAAATCAGCAGGCCGACCAGCGCGCCAAGCATCAACATCACGCGCACGACCGGGTCCGCCTGCTGGAAAGCCAGCCCGAAATCGCCGCCGGCGGCTTCAAGGCCGGACAGCACGACGACCAGCAGCGCCGCCAGAAAAATACCGATCAGCACAAGGCCGGTGATGCGGCGCGCGCCTGCCGCCCAGACCCCCGCGCTGAGGAAAACCAGGATGACGATGACGGCAAAAATACCGCCCAGGCCGCCTTCGCGCGCCACGCCGCTGATCGATTCTTCGATGAAGCTGCTTTGCTCGAAAACCACTGAGGTGCTGATGCTGTCGTTGCGTTCATCTATTTCCGTCAGCAGGTCTTTAACGTTATGGAAGGCCGCTACCGTGTTCGACCCGGCGGCTTTGTAAACCGTCACCAGCAGGCTGTTACTGCCGTTGGTGCGCGTCACGCTGCTGGTGGGTTTGAAGGTGTCGTTACCGTTTTCGGCGCGTTCCCGCAGTTCCGAGGGTAGAACGGCCAGAACGTCTTCCGGCATGAGTTGAAGCGCGTCTGGAACCAGGTCGTCCAGCGCTTTGGGGTCGCGGGAGAGGATGTACTCGGCGGCTTCCACGCTCAGGTTGCCGAACAGATTAGGCGCGAAGGATATGCCCTGCGGGCTGGAGAAGATGCTGTTCATAAATGCGCTAGGCGTGGGGAAGGGGAAACTCTCCGGGAAGCGGTAAAAGTCGTCGGCAGTATCCAGCTCAATACCGTAAAAATCGCCGACGAACGCCCACTGCGGATTGATAGGCGGCGCGGCGGGGTCGGCGGGGGGAAGGTCGGTGGTATATAGGGACGCTAACTGCTGCGCGGCTGATTCCTGCCTGCCGTCGGCGATAGCGCGCAGGTCGTCGGCTACAGCCGCATCCAGGGTTTCGAGAACATCCTCCGGCAGCAGCGCCAGCGCCTGAGGCGCGAACTTTTTAAGGACGGCAGCATCCAGATTGGTATAAAAGCCAGGTTCCTGAAGTGCGAAGTAGCGCACAGTTGCCGGTGTGAGGCTGTCGAACAGGCGCACCTCGTAACCAGCAAATTCCTGCGGGGTGGTCGCGTTGATGGTGTTCAGCACCGCCGAGGCTTTGCCGTTTCCAATCGCCAGGATGTCGGCGGCGTTGCGCAGGGGGCGCGCCGCAAACTGTGGACGTCCGGCTAGGGTGTCCCACACATCGGCCAGGGGGGGGGCGATCTGTGGTTGTTTTAAGACCGCATCGGAGAAGGCTTCGTATACATCTGCCGACAGGCTGGGCAGGAAAGTCGGGTCATATTCGGCAACGAAGGTTATTGCATCGGCACTGATACTGCCGATCAGGGCATTGGGGTTGATGCTGCTCACCACCGGCGGCAGTTCGACGCCGGGAGGCAGGGCGCTCGGATCGCGCAGCAGCATCAGAAAATTGAACAGATCCGCCGCGCGCAGGGATGTGCTGCCCCCAAACTGCGCCGCCGCCGACTCCGGCAGTTTAATGCCGATCAGATCATCGGCGGTGTTCAGCTCAAAACCGAGGAATGTCCCCATCAGGCCGAAAACCGGGGGCAGCGCCGGGCCTTCGGGAATATTTGTGTTTGTGACCGAAGCAGCTTCCGGTGCGGGGGTGGCTTCCGGGTCGGTATTCGAGGTGGCAGCCGCGCCCGGTGAATTGGCGGCAGCGGTTTCGAGCAGCAGTTCGCCGGTGTTAAAGATGCTGAAGCTGGCAAGCGGGATGTCGTCGAAGCTGAAGGTCACCAACTGCGGCGGCGAAATGCGCCAGGGGGCGGGCAAATCTACCGGTTTGGCCTCCAGGATTTCGCCGGTGATGTTTTCCGCCAGGGCTTTTGCGGCCAGTTCGTCACGGGTAAAACCATCAAGGTTGGCGATGAACTCGTCCGGCAGCGCGTCAAATACATCCGGGGACATGGCGGCCAGGTGTTCGGCCTCGAAATAATTCACCAGGGAGGGCTGAATTGCCAGCATCTGGTTGATAATTTCCGGCGTCAAATCATTCGTCTGGCCGAGCGCGCCGACAAGCCGACCTTCCGTATAAAAGGCGTTAAGCGCAGCCGCCACTGTTCGGGTGAGCGAACGCATCTCCAGCAGATCGCTGGCATCGCTGAAATGATCCATCTGCCAGCTTGTCGGAAGCGCCGGGGGTGCTGTCGGTATTTCGACCGTCGTTTGCCGGAAGGCTTCGACCGCGCTGCCGTCTAATGCGCCGCTGAAACCCACTTTGGCCGAAGCAACTGCCCATACTTCTGGCGACAGTTGCAGCAGCAGGCTTTGCGGCGCGGTGCTGGCCTGTGAAACCATCACCTGTCCGTTTGCTTCGCCGGGCAGGACCTGGCCGCCGCTGACGGACACGCGAGCTACGACATCGAGCGTTTCAAGCTGCGGTACAATCGCCTGCTCGACCAGATTTTGCAGGGCGTTCTGGGTGGACTCATTTTTCTCGACCTGCGCGGCAAGATAATTGAGCAGGGCGCGGGCTGTATCATCCGACAAAACGCTCCAGACATCCGGCGAAAGCTGGAACAGGAAATTGGGGTCTTTTTCGTGCAGGTAAATGAGGACGCCGGGTTCGAGATCGCTCAACAGCGACGCCGCGAACTCCTGAGCATTACGGCCTGCCGGGGGCTGAATGCGGCGCTGCGGCAGCCATACGCTGTCCAGCGCATCGCGGATGCTCTGCCGCAGGCGCTCCTGGTTCGGGCCGAAATCGTTGCGGGCGATGATGACGCTGCCGAAAGCCCCGGTGGTTGTGGACTCCAGGTTTACGATGCCTTCGATGTTTCTCAGAACATCTTCCAACCGCTGGGTGAGCAGGCTCAGGACTTCTTCGCTGGACATGCCCGAAGCCTGGGTCAGAATGACGGTTTGAGGGAACTCGATGGGAGGCAGAAGTTCCTGTTGAAGCTGCGTGACGGCGATTACGCCCAGGGCCACAAAAACAGCGACCAGCACCAGCGTTACAACGTAAAAACGTAACGAAAGCCGTGTAAACAGGCTGAAGAGTGATTTCATCCGGTATACTACCCCTTACTGAGATCGGTCGTGAACAGCCTCAATAAAATTGCTGCGGACGAACACGCAGCAAGAAATAATTGTTGGGTGCGAAAAAGTTCTAATTTTCACCAACCGAACTATTGTATATCAGACCGAAACACCCGACAAGCAGCAGGCCAGAGTAAAAATGCTAAAACTGCGCCGCTTCCGTTTTGCGTCCCCACTACTCGGAAAACAAGGCGCTTCGTATAATAGAGCGCGTTTGCTCAAGGCAGCTTTAACCACATTGGAGTCCTGGATAATGTCTGAACAAAAACTGCGCGGTGGGGTGATCGGCCTGGGTGTGGGCAAAGCGCACGCCAAAGGCTACCGCACCAGCCCGGACGTAGAACTGATCGCCGTATGCGATAGCAACGAAGAACGCCTGCAAACCCTGGCCGCAGAATGGGGGGCGCCGGTGCATTACACCGACTACCGCCGGATGCTGCGAGAAACAGCCCTGGATATGGTGAGCATCTGCCTGCCGAACGCCCTGCACGCCGAGGCAACGATTGCCGCGCTGGAAGCAGGGATGCATGTCGTTTGCGAAAAGCCGATGGCCCCGACAGCAGCCGAAGCGCGCCGGATGCTGGATGCAGCGCGTCTGCATAATCGCCACCTGATGATCGCTTATAACTTTCGGTATCGTCCTGATACCCGCTGGATGAAACAGATGGTACAGGGCGGCGCGCTCGGCACGATTTACCAGGCCAATATTTCGTGGCGGCGCGAAACCGGCATCCCCGGTTCGGGCTGGTTCGGCGCAAAAACGTTAGCCGGGGGCGGCGCACTGATTGACCTGGGCGTGCATGTGATTGATCTGTCTTTATGGATGATGGGCTTCCCGGCGGCGAAAACCGTCAGCGGCGATACGCGCCGGTTATTCGGCCCGCGCAGCCTGAAGACTTGGGGTTCGCGCCATGCCGGCCAGCCGAGGCCGGATTTTGATGTAGAGGACGGCGGCGTGGGTTTTATCCGGCTGGCGAACGGCGCGCATATGATCGTGCAGGCCACCTGGGCGGAGCATAACCAGCCGCAGGAAGATGCGATTCGTGTGGAACTTCAGGGTACAGAAGGGACGGCGGTGCTGCATATTCGCAACTATCGCACCGACGATACGCTGCGTTTTTATACCGAAATGCACGGCGAGCCGGTGACGGTCGTGCCATCACCGCGTTTTGGCGGGCCGCAGGGCCACGAGGCGCTGATTCATGATCTGGCTGCCTGCCTCAGGCACAATTTGCCTGTACCGACCGACGGGAAGCAGGGATTGGCTGCCATTCAGATATTGGAGGCGCTCTACGAATCAGCGGCCACCGGGCACGAAGTGGCGCTCGAAGCCTGATGGAACATTTAATAGCCGATCTTCCTAAAATCATCAGCATTTTCGGCCTGGCGTGGTTTTATTTCTGGCCGTCCATCCCAGCGGGGCTGGCTTTGGGGCTGCCGCCGGTCGTGATTGTCCTGACGACTTCGCTCAGTTTTGCCTCTGGCGCGGCAGCCGTGACGCTGGTCGGCGGCCCTCTGCGGGCGCGCATTATGAGACGTGTCGGCAGCCGCGCAGTCGTCAAGCCAGACAGCCGCCTGCATCGAATCTGGCTGCGGTTCGGTTTGATTGGTCTGGGGCTGGCCGCGCCGATGACGTTGGGTGCGCAGATCGGCGTGGCAGTCGGCCTGTCGCTGAATGCCCCGCCGCGCCGGTTGTTCCTGTGGATGGCCTTCGGCGGCCTGCTGTGGAGCGTCGCCCTCACGCTGCTGGTTTCGCTGGGCGTGCTGGGCGCGCAGCAGGTTATGCAGCCCTGACAGGTTAAACAGAACAGGGCGGGTTTCTAAAGCCGCCCCTACACCGGCGCATCTCGCCGCACCAGCAGCTGTTTTACGTTCTCGCCCTGCTGCCTAACCGCACCGGCGTAGTCGAGCGTCGTCCACTCGCGGTCGCGCAGCAGCCATTGGCCGTCCACCATCGTATCGGTCACCTGCAAGCCGTTGATGCTGTAGACCAGCGCCGTGAATGGGTCGTTGGAGGGTAGGGGCGTCCAGCCGATGCCGCCGCGATCCATCACGATCAGGTCGGCTTTTTTACCCGGTGACAAATCCCCGATTTCGTCCGCCAGCCCCAGCGCCTTCGCGCCGCCGGCGGTGGCGATGTCCAGCGCCTCCCGCGCTCGCAGCGCGCCGGGGCGTTTTTCGCGGAAGCTCGCCAGCAGCGCCATCAGCCGCATCTGGATGAACAGATCGTAGTCGTTATTGTTGCAGACGTTATCCGTCCCCAGCGCGACGTTAATCCCAGCGGCGCGCATCCCGACCACCGGCGCGGCGTCCGCCCCGGCGCGCATACAGGCGCTTGGGCAGGTCACGGCGGAAAATGAAGCAGCAGCCAGAATCGGCCAGTCTTCAGTGGGAATGGTGATGCTGTGGGCGGCCAGGATGGGGTGCTCGAACATGCCCATGTCACGCATCTTGGAAACGGCGCTTATGCCGAAATGTTCCCGGCAGAACGCATCTTCTTCGCCCTCAGTCGAAAGGTGAATATGCAGGCCGGTGTTATATTTGCTCGCCAGCAGGCGTTCCGCCTGCATGGACTCCGGCGTATTGTCTACAAAAAAGGCATGAGGGCCGACCCACCCCTGAAGCCGGTCAGGCTGCTGGCCCATGTCTTCCAGGAAGGCGTCCACTCGCGCCAGTTCGCGGGCGCGGGCCGCCGGGTCGCCCAGTTCGACCACGCCGTAGGCCAGGGCGGCGCGCATCCCGCTGTGGGCAACCACCGGCACAATCTCGTCCATGAAAAAGTACTGATCGGCAAAGGTGGTCGTGCCGGTGCGGATCATCTCCGCGCAGGCTACTTCGACGGCTGCGGGAACCATGTCCGGCGTCATCACCAGTTCCAAGGTGCGGATGCTGTTATACCAGCCGTCCAGCGTAAACAGCGAAACCCCTTCCGCCAGCCCTCGGAACAGCGTCATTGGCGTGTGGGTGTGGGCATTCACCAGCCCCGGCATCACCAGTTTTCCGGCGCAGTCCACGCGCGCGTCATAATGCCGGTTGGCCGGCAAATCGGCCATATCGCCGACAGCGGCGATGCGATCATTTTCAACCAGCACATAACCCCGGTCGAACAGTTTGTCCGTCTGTCCCAGGCACACGACCATGCCATTGTACAGCAGCGTCGTGGTCATGGTTAGCCTGCCAGTCGGCTGACGAGCCATTCCTCGAAGCGGGGCGCGTCCACGCCGACGGCGGCGCGAATGTTTGAGTCGTTTCCGGCAGCGCCATGTACCAGCGTCATGCCCAGCGCCTTATGGCCTTTTAATTCCACGTCCACGTGAACATGCCGGTAGGTGAGAAACTCCGGTTGGATGAGGCTGGCGACCGCCAGCGGGTCGTGGGTATACGTCCAGCCGCGTCGTTGGAAGGCCGGGTAAAGTTCGATCTGGCGGGCGACCGCCGAGTGATAGGCTGTAGCGCGGCTGTGGATGCGCCGGACGCCTTCCGGCGTGATGCGCGTCTGGACAGTGACATCCAGCGGAATGAAGGTGATCGGCGCGCCGGATGAAAAAACGATATGCGCCGCGTCCGGGTCGCACAGGATGTTATGCTCCGCAAAAGGTAAATCAAGATCGTGCAGGCCGCGAATGACGCCTCCCATCAGCGTCAGCCCGGCTAACGCGCGCGCCATTTCCGGCTGGCGTAAAAACGCCAGCGCCGCGTTGGTCAGCGGGCCGATACAAACCAGATGAATCTGGCCGGGGTTTTCCATCACCGTTCGGGCGATGTAATCCGGCGCGAACTCCGGCGAGGGCAGCAGCGATTCGTCCGCTTCGGTCAGCAGCCCTTCGCCTTCATGTCCCTCCCAGTAGACCGGACGCAGCCCCAGCAGCGGCTTGCGGGCGCCGACCATCACCGGCACATGAGAGATACCGCGCAGATGCAGCAGCTTCAAGACCATGCGGGCGCGCAGCAGCGTGTCGCCGTAAACGCAGGTCACGCCTTCCAGCCGCAGTTCCGGTGAACCGAGGATGAGCGCCAGCGCCAGGCAGTCGTCTACGTCGGTGCCGATGTCGGTATCGAGGATAATGCGCGTTGTCATCGCGGCGAGTCCTTTGTGAGAAGTGTCCAGATTCTTCGTCAAGGATACCGCTAATCGGCAAGTTGACAAGCCTATGTGAATGAGTTATGTTCTGTAACAATCGAATTGCGAAGGTCTGTCACAGGCATGTTTGCCCCGATTGGTATCGGCGATCCTTTTCAAGGAGGAATAAAAATATGTCTCGTCGTTTCCTGTCTCTTTTAATTGTTTTGACTCTGATTATGGTTGGGCTTTTCTCCCTGGGTTTGACCAGCGCCCAGGAAGGGGAATCGCAAGCGGAGTGGGTTGACCCCTGCACGGCCCCCACCAGCGAAGCCACCGTTGAGGCGGTCGTGCCGCAGGACAACAGTGACATCAGCTTCGCCATTATTCTGCCCAACCCGCGTGGCGACCGTTCGTTTATTGACTCGGCGGCCGCCGGGGCTGAGCGGGCGATTGCTGAGCTGGGCGTTGTGGGGACGATTGTGGAAACCTCCGGGGCGCAGGAACATGACGCCGCCGTGCGCCGTGCCGTCCAGGACCGCCCGGACATCGTGATTACAATCGCCGTTGACGCCCCGATCATCCAAGAAATCGCAGAAGAATTCCCGGATCAGAAGTTCGGCGCGCAGGAAACCTTCTTCTTCGCCGGCGTACCGGACCTGGATAACCTGGCGCTGTACAACATCCTTACCCACGAAAACAGCTATCTGGCAGGCATCGCCGCCGGTATGCTGACCCGCACCAAAAAAGTCGGCGCGGTGGGTGGCATGGATACCCCCGGCATCAACCTGTTCATTGTCGGCTACGAAGAGGGCGTGCTGTCGGTTTGCCCGGACTGCGAACTCGTCCGCAGCTATGTTGGCGATTTCTCGGACCCGGTGACGGCTAAAGAGCAGGCGCTCACGCTTTACAACGAAGGCGCGGACATCCTGTATCAGGTGGCGGGGCGCAGCGGTGAAGGCGTGCTGCTGGCGGCTTCCGAAACCGGCAACTTCGCTATCGGTGTGGACAGCAACCAGGATGACCTATATCCGGGTACGATTCTCGTTTCCGCTATGAAGCGCGTGGACAACGCTGTGTTCAGCTTCGTGAAGAGCGTGGTGGATGGCACCTATGCTCCTGGCGTGACGACCGTCGGCCTGCGCGAAGGTTTCGCCGGACTGAGCTGGGACGTGGGCGTTTGCTCGCGCACCTTTGACCAGTATGGCCCGGAGGATATGGTCGCCAAGCTGCCGGCTGTGCGGAAGGCGATTGATGAAGCCCGCGAAAAAATTCTGAGCGGCGAACTGATCGTAACTAATGCGCTGGAGCAGGCATCGCAGTAAATTGTGAGAAGGTGCAGGGGGCGCATCACACGCCCCCTGCAATGAATTATCTTGTTTTACGGAGCGTATTATGCCCCTCGCCGTAGATATGCGGCATATCCGCAAGTTTTTTCCCTCGTCGAGCGTGCTGGCCTGTGATGATGTGGATTTCGCTGTGGAACAGGGCGAAGTTCATGCCCTGGTGGGCGAAAACGGCGCGGGCAAAACCACGCTCATGAACATTCTTTACGGCCTTGTTGCTCCTGATGCGGGGCAGATTTTTGTTCACGAAAAACTTTCCCATATTGCCCACCCCAACGATGCGATTAAACTGGGAATCGGCATGGTTCACCAGCATTTTAAGCTGGTGCCGTCGTTTACGATTGCACAGAATATCCTGCTGGGCATCGAGCCGAATCAGGCCGGTTTTATAAACAACAACGACGAAGCCGACATCGTGCGCCGCCTGTCGGAGTCATTTGGCCTGCCTGTTAACCCAAACGCTCGCGTGGCGGACGTGTCGGTCGGGATGCAGCAGCGCGTGGAAATTCTGAAAACGCTCCAGCGCAATGCGCAGATTTTGATCCTGGACGAGCCGACCGCCGTGCTGACGCCCCAGGAAGTGCGCGAGCTTTATACCGTGATTCGCAAGCTGGCCGACGATGGTCGCACCGTCATTCTCATCACGCACAAGCTGCTGGAGGTTAAAGAAGCAGCCGACCGGGTGAGCATCATGCGGCGGGGGCGCATGGTTGCCACTCATAGTGTCGCCGATGTGACGGTTCGAGAGATGGCAAACCTGATGGTTGGGCGCGAGGTTATCCTGCGCGTGGATAAAAGCCCGGCCACCCCCGGCGACGTGGTGTTGAAAGCGGATAACCTGCTGGTGGCAGGGGCGGGGGGTATGCCGGCGGTGTTCGGCGTCAGCCTGGAAGTGCGCGCCGGGGAAATCCTGGGTATTGCCGGTGTGAGCGGCAACGGCCAGACGGAGCTGGTAGAAGCGATCACCGGCCTGCGCCCGGTCGAGGGGGGGACGATCAGCCTGCTGGGCCAGGACATCACCCATGCCAGCGTGCGAAAGCGGCGCGAAATCGGCCTGGCGCACGTCCCTGAAGACCGGATGGAGGTGGGGCTGAACCTTAAAACCAACCTGGATGAAAACGTGGTCGTAACACATTACCAGGACGACCCGTATTCCAAACGAGGTATCTTGCGTTTGCCGCCGATTCGGAAACTGGCGCAGCAGATTGTAGACGCTTTCCAGGTCAAGTCAGCTCGGGTGGGAGAGGAAATCAAAACCCTTTCCGGCGGCAATCTTCAAAAAGTAGTGCTGGGGCGCGAGCTTTACGGAAACCCCCGGCTGCTGGTTGTTAACCAGCCGACGCGCGGCCTGGATGTTGGCAGCATTGAATTTGTCCACAGGACGCTCATCGAGGAGCGCGACTCCGGCGCGGCGATCTTACTAGTATCGGTCGAACTTGACGAAATTCTTTCGTTAAGCGACCGGATTGCCGTCATGTTCAGGGGGCGCATTATGGATGTGTTGGACGCCGAGGCGGCTAACGAACAGGACATCGGTGTTTTGATGGCGGGAGGCAGCCTGGAAACCGAACCGGCTGCCGCCCAGAAGGTGTAACACGTTATGGTCAACCGGCTGCGTCAGACCTTTAAAAGCCTGTCCATTCCGGTGCTGGCGGTAATACTCGGCCTGATTGTCAGCAGTTTTTTCGTGCTGATGGCCGGCACCGACCCGGCTCAGACCTATCAGCGGATGTTCTGCGAGGGGTTTGGCTCGAAAGGCTGCCAGACCTTTAGCGACCTGTTGGTAGTTCAAGTCGAAACGGAAGATGGGGGCGTTTCGAGCGTTTTTGCGCCGTTTTATGGGGTCGGCGGGCATCGTATGGCGGTCGTGCTGGAACGCGCCACGCTGCTTATTCTGACGGCCCTTTCGGCGACAGTAGCCTTTAAAGCGGGGCTGTTCAGCATCGGCATGGACGGTCAGTTCGTCCTGGGGGCGATTACGGTCGCGTTTTTTGGTTACTGGCTGCCCACACAGGTTTATATGCTGGCCGGGGTGAGCGACCCCGGCGCTGCGCCGCAGGCGCTCTTGAGCGTGATGCACGTGCTGATTCCGCTGGTGTGCATCGGGCTGGCGATGGCGGTTGGAGCGGTGTATTCTTGGATTGCCGGCTATCTCAAAGTCAAGCTGAACGTTAACGAACTCATCAGCACCATCATCCTGAACGCGATTGCCGTCCAGATTGTGAACTATCTGGTGCGCTACCCGCTGCGCTCCGATTTTAATTCCACCGCGCGCACGCAGCGTATTGACGACACGGCCTGGTTAATCCCCTTCAACCGAGGATTGTTCCAGGATGTGGAGTGGTTCTCCGGCGCGCGCCTGGGGATAGGTATCATCATTGCCATCCTGGTGGCCGTTTTGATCTGGTTTTTCCTGTGGCGTTCTACTGCCGGCTACGAGCAGCGTATGGCGGGCGGTTCGCGGCGGTTCGCGCGCTTCGGCGGCATCCCCAGCGAACGCGCGGCGCTGCGGGCGATGCTGCTCAGCGGGGCGCTCAGCGGGCTGGCTGGGGCGCTGGCGATCCTGGGTATTGAACGGCGCGTAATAGATGGGTATGCCACCAGCGGTTTTGGCTTTGACGGCGTTCTGGTTGCCATTCTGGCGCGCGAGTCGGTTCCTGGGATCATCCTGGTGGCGATGTTTTTTGCCGGTTTGCAGCAGGGGGCGACGAACCTGCAATTTGGCGACCTGCCCCGGCAATTGGGCGGCATCATCATCGCCTTTATCATCCTGTTCAGTTCGATGGAAAATTTCTTCCGCGATCTGATTACCCGCATCCAGACACGGCTGCGTCCCAGGAAAACACCGTATCCTAACGAGGCAGGCGCTCCATGATTGAATTCCTGAATACATACAGCCGCCAGGTTCGCATCGGCCTGATGATCGCGGGCATACTCGTGGTTTTGCTGCTGCTCGTCAGCCTGCCGATGACTTTGCTTCAGAGCAGTATACGTCTGGCGACGCCTTACGTATTGGGGTCGCTGGCGGCGCTGCTTGCCAGCCGCGCGGGTGTATTGAACCTGGCGATTGAAGGCAAAATGCTGCTGGGTGCGTTTGTCGCGGTGGTGACGGTGTACCAGCCGGGTGTTTTACCAGGTCAAGGGCGCGACCCGATCTTGGGCGTTCTGGTGGCGGCCTTGTTCGGCGGCGGGCTGGGCCTCATTTTTGCCGTTTTATATCTGCGGATTCGGATTAACCTGGTCATCTTGGCGCTGGCCGTCAACCTGTTTGTGGCGAATGCGACCGTATTTTTTATGCGGGTGCTGTTCGGCGCGTTTGGCACGCTGGCCGACCCCAGTATTCGAAGCCTGTCTACGCTGCAGCTGCCGATCATTCACAATATGCCTTTCATGGGGCCGCTGCTCAGCGGCTATCAAATCGTTGTCTATCTGGCCTGGGTGATGGTGTTGGTGGTGTGGGTGCTGCTGTTCCGCACGCAGTTTGGGCGGCACATTCGCGCGGTGGGCGAAAACCGCGAGGCAGCAGAAAGCGTGGGCATCAATGTGACCCGCGTGCAGATTTTCGCGCTGACGTTAAGCGGGATGCTGGCCGGCATGGCCGGGGCGTTTTTGTCGCTGGGTGTCCTCAGCCAGTTCGTCGAGAATATGGTCAGCGGGCGCGGCTGGACTTCCATTACCATTTCGCTGTTCGCTTTCGAGCAGCCGGTAGGCGCGTTTTTTACGGCGCTGTTTTTCGGTCTGGCCGAGGCGCTGTCGTTTTATCTGCAAAGCCGGCCTGAGGTGAATCTGCCGCCCGACCTGCTGCTGGCGCTGCCGCAGATCGCCACGATCACCGCGCTGGTGCTGGTGGCGCTGCGTATTCGCGCGGCTGAACTGATGAAACGGCGCACCTTCGCGCAGCAGTTCGGCCACGAGCTGGACAAACTACGGCGGGGTGTTCTGACCAGCGGGCAGGATTAAAGCCGCTTTCCGACCGTGTATTCAGCTCGGAGATTAGGAAATAACCGGGGCAGAAAACGATCATGCCCCGGTTGTTTTTGTCACGGAACATTGACGACAAAACTGTCCGGTTTGCTGCACGCGCCGAATGTGCCATCGTTCCGGCGCGGGCAGACGCGCCAATAATACAGGCCGTTTGCCAGCGGGTCGGTTTGCGAGGCCAGGGTGCTGACGCCGGCTACGATTTTGCCGGAACTAATCGCCCCAAAAGAAGTCGTCCGGCTGACTTCGATTTTATAGCCGCTGGCCCAGGGGATGCGATTCCAGGACAGGGTTGGCATGGTGGTGGCGAACTGCCGGGGCAGCGGGGCGGCGTTGGCCGCCGAATCCAGTTGGAAGCTGGCGGTGGCGCTCCAGTCGGAGAATGTGCCGCCGCTGGATTGGGTGCGGACTCGCCAGTAGTAAGGACGCCCAGCAGCCAGCACTGGCGCGGTATAACGGGTGCTGTTCGTTTGCGCCGCGATCACCGCCCCGGATGTGAAATCGCTGGTGGTATCAACCTGGATTTCGTACCCGGCGGCATGTTTTACCGTTCCCCAGGTGAATATCGGCGCGGGGCTGGTGATGGCGCTGCCGCTCACCGGCGCGGTCAGAGTGGGTGCGCTGGGAAGCTGGTTGCTGATAAAAACCGTGAATGAACTGGCACCCTGGGCGAGGATGCTGATCTGTATGTCGTTGGCGGCGTCATAGAACATTTCGCCCGGTTTCCAGCGCCCGTTTTCGCCGTTGACGACAAACGAAGCTGAACCAGCGGTGGGGTTATCCACCACCACCAGCGCCGGGCCGGTGTTCGTGCCGGGCCAGCCGCCACGCCCTACCTGCACGTCATGGATGATGACGGCGTTGTCCGGGATGTTCTGATCGTAGTTTTGCTGCCCGGTAGGGGCTTTAAAACGCGCCTCGACCGTGTAATAGTGGCTGGATGACCCGTTAATCGGGATTTTTGCCATCAGATAGTTGAGGCCAGACTGCGGCTGCCGCAGCCGCTCCAGCGTGATGGTCGTCCCTGTACCGGGGGAAATGGTAGCGATGCGATTGGGCGGTATCCAGCCAGAAATATATAGACTGTAGCTGATCGTGCCGGGCGGTATGCAGCCGAAGCCCACATCCCAGGCGAGGCACGTGCCGCCGCTGCGGCTCATTACGTCCCACTGCGAGATGTAAATATCCAGCCCACTGGGCGGATTAATCTGCGGCCCGGACGAGTGGCTGAGGCCGAAACCGTGTCCCATCTCGTGGGTGATATAATCGTACTCCTGCGCCCAGGGGGGCAGCCAGGTAACGCTCCAGGAACGGTACTGCCCATCCAGGCTGGTATAATACCAACCGCCCCAGGCACAGCAGTCCAGCACATCGCTGAACATCATGTTAATGCCATCGTAGAGGGTAAAATTGACATACGGGTTGGCCGCGTTCACGCAGTCCGCAAACAGGGCGTCCAGGTTGGCGTTGGCTGTCGAGGTGCTGCCGGCATAATAATAACGGGGGTGCGGCAGCGGCAGCCAGGCCAAGTGGGTAGCCGTCCCGGCGATGTTAACTGTATCGTAGGAAATCTGCCGCCAGTAGTGGTCAATGCCCGGATAGGTATTTCCGAACAGGGCGTTGTATTCACCGGGTGCATGAGGCACGTCGGGGTCGCCCTGGAACTGGCATAAAATATTGATCCAGGGCTGCGAACCGGATACTGCCGGAGCGCCGGAGGGTGCGCCCTGAGCGAATGGCTGCCCGCCGCCGGTTTCGATGGCGGTCACTTCCAGGGATGGCAGCGGCGTGGCCGGGAAGAAACCGCCCTGTCCCTGTGTGCCGCCGGAACGCCCCGTTACGCGCACTTCCTGGTCGCGTAGGCTGAAGGCTGTATATGAATCCAGCCCCTCCAGTCGGGCGGTTACCTGCCCGTTCCTATCCTGGAGCAAAAAAATCTGCTGCGGTGGAAGGTTGGAGTCGCGCGGCGGGTCGCCGTTCAGCGCCGCGATGTAACCGGTCAGCGTGATGGTGTTCTGCGCGGCGGCGCTCATCATGCCGGTCAGCAGAAGACACACAGTTAAAAATGAAATGAATGCAAGACGGCGTTGATAAAAGGGCATGAGACATTTTCCTCTTGAATATATACCCATTATAATCTTCGGCGGCGACCGCCAACCCTTAAAGACGGCTGCCAAATGTAAAAATCCACAAACGCAGGAGTATCCAACGTGTCCGTTCCGCCTCACCAACAAGACCCCTGGACGCGCGTCCGCACCATCCATGATCTGCCCGCCGATGAAGTGATCTCGGCGGTGCAGAAGGAAATCCGCCGGGGCAATACCGAAAATGCCGTCCTGCTGGCCTATGAAATGCTGACGACCAGCCCGGAGCTGGAGGCTTATCTATGGGGGCGGCTTCAGGTCATTTCGGTAGAGGATATTGGCTTCGGGCAGGTTAACGCGCCGGTGCTGGTGGAGACGCTGTACCAGATGCACCAGCGTTTGCCCCGCCCGCGCGGCGACCGCTATTTGTTCGCCATTCATGCTGTGCGCTACCTGTGCCAGTGCCAGAAGGAACGCGGCAGCGACGACCTGCTGAACTGGGCGAAACTGGCCGTCGAAAAACAGGGTCGGCTGCCGGAAATTCCCGATTATGCGGTGGATATGCATACCCGGCGCGGCCAGGAAATGGGCCGCGATTATGAACATTTCCTCACCGAAGCATCAAGGGTTGACCCTGAAATGCCAGGGCGGGATTTAACCTACCGGGACCGTCTGCTGGCCGCTTTCCGCGCCGGGAAGATGTAGACAGGTGAAATGCTTCAGGCCAGCATTCGCCGGTACAGCGCGGCCACGCCGTCCATATCGAGTTCCTGCACAACGCGGACGTTCGGCTTATGACCGGAGCGCCCCCGGTAGTCAATGATCGTCTGCCCGCGTGTGTGCGTACCGTGCAGTTCGACGGTGACGGCGTATTCGGCGCTTTTACGAACCAGATCAGGCTGCACGGCGATTGCCATCGCTAGCGGGTCGGGCAGCAGGTAGCCGTCATATTGGTAAGATTTGATGAGTTCAACGGTAACACTGCTGGTGGCTTTCATGAAGCGGGCGGCATCCGTATCCAGCCCGGTAAGCGCCTCGAACTGCGGCCAGGTCATCGGATGCGCCATTGTGGTTTCCCATGACAGCATGGTGGACATGGGGAAAGCGCGCAGCGCCATATACGCGGCTTCCGGGTCGCAGTAGATATTAAATTCGGAGGTCAGGTTGGCGGTGTTGCCCATCGCCTGAATGGTGCCGCCCATAAAGACGAACTGCTTGATTTTGGCCGGGAACGAAGGGTCAAGCTGGGCGGCCAGGGCGATGTTGGTCAGCGGGCCGAGCGCCACCAGTGTATACTGGCCGGGCGCCTGGTTCGCCAGCCGTAAAAGCGCGTTAACGGCGTGTTCGCTCTCAGCGCGGCGCTGCGTAGGGGGGCGGTCTTTCCAGTTGCCCAGGCCATCCTGCCCATGTACCTGCTCCTCGGGGGACCAGTTGGCGATCAACGGGCGATCCGCTCCCCGGTACACCGGCGCGTCTTTTTTCATGATGTCCAGCACCGTCAGGACATTTGGCACGACTTTATCTACATGGATGTTGCCGGTGACGGTGGTGATGGCTTCGACGGCTACGCCGGGAGATGCCAGCGCCATCATGATGGCCTGGGCATCATCCACGCCGGCGTCGGTATCAATAATCATTCGCATGGTGTCAACCTTTCACGAGTGTTGAAAGCTGTCGCGCGGTTAAACAAAAAATCAATGCTGCGTCGGCCAAACCCTGTATTTCTACGTATTCGTCAACCGAGTGTGCGTTTGCGCCCGAAGGTCCCAGGCCGCACACGGTTGGTATGCCCCGTTCGATCAGCAGATAGCCTTCATTGGCCGGTCCGGCTGCCGCCCGTTCCGGTTCGATGCCTTTAACCTGCCGGACGGCTGTTTCGACGATGCTAAACAGCGGTGCGTTTTCATCGGAAATCGCTGCCGGGGCATGGTTTAATAATTCGTAATGAAACTTTACCCGGTGGCGGTTGATTTTGCCAATACTGTCCCGCAGCAGGCGTTCGATCTGGGTGATGTCATATTCCGGCGTGATGCGAATATCGAGCAGCGCCTCGCAGCGGTCTGGCACGACGTTGATACTGCTGCCGCCGCTGATGACCGTGCCGGGTGTAAAAACCGTCCGGTAGCGGTCGAAATATTTATGCGTAGAGGAGGGGGACTGAATCTGTTCGAGTTCAAGCAGCAGCGCCGCCATCGCAGTCACGGCGTTTGCCCCGGCTATCCCATCCTGCCATTCGGACGAGCCGGTATGAATCGCCTGCCCTTCGCACACCAGCCGGTAGCGAATCAGGCCGCGATGCCCCAGGATGATCTGGTCGCCGGAGTAGGCGTAAATCGCGCCCAGAGCATTCAGCAGGCCGTTAGCCGCCAGCCATTTGATGCCGAGCGTGCCGGTCGCGCCGGATTCCTCGTCCGGCACGCAGATGAGCTGCGCGCGCCCTGCCGCCAGCGAACCCGGATTTTGCGCCAGCGCCGCCAGAGCATACAGCGCCGCCGCCATGCCGCCTTTGGTATCCACCGCGCCGCGCCCGTAAATCCTGCCGTTGGCGACCGCGCCGGAGAAGGGCGGGAACGTCCAGCGGCTTTCGTCACCGGGGGATACGGTGTCCAGATGCCCCAGCAGCAGCAGTCCGGTGGGGCCTTTTTCGGCGGTGCTGACGATCACATTAGGGCGGTCGGCGTCCACGCCAACAATCTGCGCGTGCAGCCCCAGCGTTTGCGCCTGTGCGGCGATTAGCTCGGCCAGGGCGCGTTCGTTATGAACGCCGTTCACAGACGGGGTTTGCAGCAGGCGGCGGCAAAAGACCGTCATTTCGGGGTGAAAGCGATGAATGGTCATTTCGAGTTGGCGATTCATGGCCGGTGATTGTATCCGATTTACCCACAGGCTCGATAGTCTAAATGGTGGACTAATAGAGTATGATATGGGTATGATGTTTGTCAGGAATTGACCTGAGAAACGTCGGGTGTTCCGGTTTGTGAAATATTGTACAATCTCTGAAGTGTTCATTGGGGGAAACATTGAGGAAAACTCCAATATGTTAAGAAATTACAAAAAGCCGGCTCCCCCCTCAGACGACAAGCGGTGGCGTCTGGTCGAGGCGACAATGCGCCGTCACGGCCACGACCCAAACGCGCTCATCGAGGTCTTGCATACCGTGCAAGAGTCGTTTGGTTATCTGGAAGAAGAAGCTCTGCAATTTGTTGCCGCTTCCCTGAGCGTCCCGCTCAGCCGGGTTTACGGCGTGGCGACGTTTTACCACTTCTTCAACCTCAAACCACAGGGCGAACACAGCTGTGTCGTTTGTATGGGAACAGCCTGTTATATCAAAGGCAGCGGCGCTATCGTCGAGGCTATCGAGCAGGAATTTGGTGTCAAGCCTGGGGAAACCACGCCGGATAACAAATTCTCGCTGCTCTCGGCGCGCTGTCTGGGTTCATGCGGCCTGGCTCCGGCAGCGGTTCTGGACAACAGCGTGGCCGGAAAGCTGGAGCCGCAACAGGTTGTTGAGCGAATCCGGGAGTGGACGAAATGATGATTGAGGACCTGCAAAAGATCAGCGATGCCGAACGCGCCGAAGCGCAAAAATACGAGCATCATGTTCATGTCTGCATGGAAACCGCCTGTATCGCTTCTCGAAGCGACCAGGTGAAACAGGCCCTGACTGAAGCAGCCGAGCGGGCGGGCAAACCCTGCCGCGTGAAGGGTGTGGGGTGTATGGGTTTATGCTCTGCTGGGCCTCTGGTCAAAGTCGAGCCGGACGGCACGATGTATAAAGGGGTAACGCCTGAAGATGCGGACGAAATCGTCCAGAAGTTGGGCGACAGCCCGGTCAGTCGTCTGGAGTGCGATACTAATGTCCCCTTCTTCCAGCGCCAGGTCAAAATTGTGCTGGAGAACTCCGGCGAGATTGACCCGGAACGCATCGAAGATTATGTTGCGCGGGATGGTTATCTGGCGCTGTATACGGCACTGACGACCATGACGCCCTCGGAAGTGATCGCCCAGGTCGCCAAAAGCGGGCTGCGCGGGCGCGGCGGCGCGGGGTTTTCGACCGGCCTGAAGTGGACGACGGTCGCCAAAAGCCCTGGGGAGCGTAAGTTTGTGATCTGCAATGCCGACGAAGGCGACCCCGGCGCATTTATGGATCGGAGCGTCCTGGAAGGCGACCCCCACGCCATCCTGGAAGGTATGACCATAGCGGGGTATGCTGTTGGCGCCAGCCAGGGGTATATCTACGTTCGGGCGGAATACCCGCTGGCGGTTGAACGTTTAAAAATCGCCATCCGTCAGGCGAAACGGCTCGGCGTGCTGGGGGAAAACATTTGCGGCACGACCTTCAGCTTTAACGTGGATATTCGGCTCGGCGCGGGCGCGTTCGTCTGCGGCGAGGAAACCGCCTTGATCGCATCCATCGAAGGGCGTATGGGGCAGCCTCGACCGCGCCCGCCGTATCCGGCGGAGCATGGGCTGTGGGGGTATCCCACGCTGATTAACAATGTTGAATCCTATGCCAACATCGTGCCGATCATGCGGAAAGGTGCGGATTGGTTTTCCGCTATTGGTACGGAAAAGAGTAAAGGCACCAAAGTATTCGCGCTCACCGGCTGTATTGAAAACACCGGCCTAATCGAAGTGCCGATGGGCATCAGTTTGCGCGAGATCGTATTTGACATCGGCGGCGGCATACCGGACGGCAAAAAGTTCAAAGCGGTGCAGACCGGCGGGCCTTCCGGCGGGTGCATCCCGGAAGAGCATCTTGATATGCCGGTGGACTTTGAATCGCTGCTGCAAATCGGCTCTTTCATGGGGTCGGGCGGTATGATCGTCATGGACGAAACCTCCAACATGGTGGATGTCGCCAAATACTTTATGGAATTTTGTATGACCGAGTCCTGCGGCAAATGCGTACCCTGCCGTGTGGGAACGGCGCAAATGTACGACCTGCTCGACAAGCTGACGAAAAACGAAGCCACGATGGCCGACCTGCAACTGTTGGAGCGGCTGTGCGATGTGGTCAAATATACCAGCCTGTGCGGCCTGGGGCAGGGCGCGCCGAACCCCGTGTTAAGCACGTTACGTTATTTCCGTCATGAATACCTGGCTCGCATTCAGGAGGCCAATCATGAAGCAGCCTTCCTCACGGATTAAAACACTCAAGATTGACGGCCAGGATGTAGGCGCGCACGAAGACGAAACCGTTCTGGAAGTGGCGCGCGAGAACGGCATCTTCATCCCGACTCTGTGCGAGTTGGAGGGGTTATCGCCGCACGGCGGCTGCCGTCTGTGCCTGGTGGAAGTTAAAGGCATCAATAAACTGCTGCCCGCCTGCGTGACGTATGTCGAGGAAGGCATGGAAGTAACCACCAATTCGACCCGTTTGCAGGAATACCGGCGCACCATTCTGGAACTGATTTTTTCCGAAGGCAACCACATCTGCTCGGTGTGCGTGGCAAACGGCCACTGCGATTTGCAGTCCCTGGCGCAAAAACTGGGTATGTACCATGTGAGTGTGCCGTACCGCCACCCACGCCGTTCGGTGGATGCCTCGCACGAACGGTTTGCGCTCGACCGCAACCGCTGTATCCTCTGCACGCGCTGTGTGCGCGTGTGCGACGAAATCGAAGGCGCGCATACCTGGGATGTCAGCGGGCGCGGTATTGAAGCGCATATCGTCACCGACCTGAACCAGCCCTGGGGCGAGTCGGAAACCTGCACGAGCTGCGGCAAATGTGTCAATGTTTGCCCCACCGGCGCGCTGTTCGAGAAAGGCAAGGCAGTGGCCGAAATGGCAAAGAAACGAGGCTTCCTGCCTTATCTGACGCTGATGCGGGAGAAGCGAACAAGATGAGTAAAGTACGTCTGGCAACAGTCTGGCTTGATGGCTGCTCCGGCTGCCATATGTCCTTTCTCGATATGGACGAACGGCTGATCGAACTGGCCGACCGGATCGAACTGGTTTACAGCCCGCTGGTAGACCCGAAAGAATTTCCAGACTCGGTGGATGTGACGCTGGTCGAAGGCGCGGTCAGCAGCAATGAAGACCTGGAAAAAATTCGCCACATACGGAAACACACTAAAATCCTGGTATCGCTGGGCGACTGCGCGGTGACGGCCAACGTGCCTTCTATGCGTAACTCGTTCAGGGTCGGCGAAGTGCTTGACCGCGCATACATCGAAAATGCCAGCACCCAACAGCAGATTCCAAACGTGAGCGTGCCGACGCTGCTGCGACAGGTCTTGCCGGTTCATTCGGTCGTGCCGGTTGACGTATTCGTGCCGGGCTGCCCGCCATCTGCCGATACCATCCATTACGCGATTACCGAACTGCTTGAGGGCCGCACGCCTGATTTGAGCGACCGCTCCCGGTTTGGGGCATAGGAGACGTTATGGCGCAACAGATTACGATTAATCCCGTTACGCGCGCCGAAGGGCATGGGAAGATCACGATTTTCCTGGACGATGATGGGTTCGTGCGAGACGCTCAGTTTCATGTGACGCAGATTCGCGGGTTTGAAAAATTCTGCGAAGGCCGCCCGTTTTACGAAATGCCGTCGCTGATGGCGCGCATCTGCGGCATCTGCCCGGTCAGCCACCTGATTGCTTCTGCCAAAGCCTGCGATGAACTGATGGCAGTTGAGATTCCAGAGACGGCTCAATATCTGCGCCGCATCATGAATCTCGCCCAGCTCGTGCAGTCGCACGCGCTCAGTTTTTTCCACCTGGCTTCGCCGGATTTTCTGTTAGGGCTGGACTCCGACCCGGCGCAGCGGAATATCTTCGGCGTGATGCAGTCGCATCCGAATATCGCCCGTGACGGCATTCTGCTGCGTAAGTTCGGGCAGCAGATTATCGAGCTGCTCGGCGGCAAGCGCATACATCCCGGCTGGATCGTCCCCGGCGGCGTCAGCGAACCGCTGACGGTCGAGAAACGCGATCAAATCCTGGCGACCATACCCGAAGCTCTGGCAACCATCCAGCGCACGCTGGACTGGTTTAAACGCACGTTTGATAACTACCCGGAGGAAATCCGCACCTTCGCCAACTTCCCATCTCTGTTCATGGGGCTGGTGAACGAGCAGGGCGAACTGGTGCATTACGACGGCCATCTGCGCTTTGTGGATGCTACCGGCAAGATCGTCGCGGACGGAATCCGGGCTGAAGATTATCAGGATTACATCGGCGAGGCGGTCGAACCCTGGTCTTACCTCAAGTTCCCGTATTATAAACCGGCGGGTTATCCCGATGGCATCTACCGGGTGGGGCCGCTGGCACGGCTGAACATCATCAATTTCTGCGGCACGCCGCTGGCCGATGCCGAGTGGGCGGAGTTCCGCGAACTGGGGCGCGGGGCGGTATTGAGTTCATTCCACTATCACTACGCGCGTCTGATCGAAATCCTCAATGGCATCGAGCGCATCGAACATATCCTGAACAAGCCGGACATCCTGAGCAAAAATGTCCGCGCTTATGCCGAGCCGAACCGTCTGGAGGGTGTGGGCATCGCGGAAGCGCCGCGCGGCACGCTGCTGCATCATTACCGCATCAACGAGGACGGCATCATCACCTATGCTAACCTCATCATCGCCACCGGCCATAACAACATGGCGATGAATCGAGGTGTTTTGCAGGTGGCTAAACATTTCGTCAACGGCACGAAGATGCAGGAAGGGATGCTCAACCGGGTGGAGGCTGTTATCCGCGCTTACGACCCGTGCCTGAGCTGCTCGACGCACGCCGTCGGCCAGATGCCGCTGCAAATCCAGCTGGTCAGCCCGGATGGAGCGGTTCTGGACGAACTCAAACGTTAATGGCGCGTGTGTTAATTGTCGGTTATGGCAACCCGCTGCGCGGCGACGATGGCCTGGGGTGGCACGCCGCGCGGCGGCTTTCTGAAAATATCCGGCGGGAGGATGTTGAAATCCTGACCTGCCACCAACTGACGCCCGAACTGGCCGAGCGGTTGAGCCAGGTTGATCGGGTGGTTTTTATTGACGCCGCCTGTGTGGGCCTCCCCGGCGAAGTGTCGCAGCAGAGCGTTTCGCCCGCCGTTTCGGCAGCGGTGGATTTCACCCACCACTTCGATATTCCGGCTTTGTTGGCCTGTACGCAGATTCTCTATGGTGTCTGTCCACAGGCCGTGTTATGCTCCGTTGCAGCCGAGTCGTTTGAACTGATGGAAAGCCTGTCGCCGGCGGTTGAGGCCGCTGTCCCAGAACTGCTCGAACAAGTCTATCGTTTATTAGAATAATGCGCGGGAGTTGAGATTATGTGTTTAGCCATACCGGGAAAAATCCTCAGCATCGAAGGGGACGACCCGTTCATGCGAATGGGCAAGGTCAGCTTCGGCGGCGTGGTGAAAGACGTGAATCTGGCCTATGTGCCGGATGCACAGGTAGATAACTACGTGATCGTCCACGTTGGGTTTGCGATCAGCATTGTGGACGAGGAAGAGGCCAACCGCGTTTTTGAATATTTGCGGGAAATGGACGAACTGGCCGAGCTGGAGGATGACGCGCCGTAAAAACGGCACGTTCCATGCCAAGACACCAGCGAGGGATGCCCCTCGCTAGAGGCGTCTCGTTTGATAGCCTCTAGTTCGCGGCCTGATCGCCGACATAATCGGCCAGGTTCTGCAGCTCCTGGTTGAAGATGCGGCGCATGATCGGGGGATTAAACAGCCGCTCCATAAAGCCCATAAAACCGGGACGAGGGTTGAACTCGGTGGCGATGGTTACGCGCGACTGCCCGCCGCCGTTGAGCGGTTCGACGGTGAAGGTTGAGGTCAGGCCGGTGTTCAGGTCGGTTTCGGCCAGCACCCGCCCCGGTTCAGGTTCGCTTACGATTTGATGAAACTCGCTTTCGACGCCGAAAACCTTCATTCGCACATGGATGACCGTGCCGGCGCCCTGCCCGCCTTCTTCAACTTTTAATTCGGTGAAGTAGGGTTTGGGCAGGATGGCGGGATGCGCTTCGCGGTAATCCGCCAGCACCGCGTAAATCGCCTCCGGTCGGGCGGGAATGACCGCCGAAGACTGAACACGCATTAAACCCATAGATCGCTCCTCATAATTGCATATATATCCCGGCTCACACACTGACAGTTTATTGCCGTGCGCGAGCCGGGATGTTTATCGTGTTTACTCGCCGTCGGGCGCGTTTTTGGCTGGCTGGATGTTAAAGCTGAAGCGGAAGAAATTGTCAGGGTCGTACTGGGCTTTGATCGCCATCAAGCGCCGGTAGTTCTCCGGTAGATAAGCATCCGGCGTGCGCTCCCGCGCTTCCTGGCCTTCCAGGAAGTTCATGTAAACGCCGCCCGTCAGATGCGGCTGGAGCGCGGTTTTGAGCTGGCCGATATGCTGTCGTACCGCCTGCGCGGCTTCCGGCGTAGGCGCCATGCCGATGAGGCTCAAAAGCAGGGATGCGTCACGATTGCCGAAGGCGCTGGCGTGTTTGTCCACCCGCGCCATCGCGCCGCCAACATGGCGTACCTCCGTGACGACCAGCGGCGACGAGCCGTTGACCGAGACGCCATATTGGATAAGCGCGTCAATGGTTTCGTCGTTCAGGTCGCGCAGCCATGCCCCGCTGCTGACGCCGGGCGATGGGTCTTTGGGGTCGTTGCTGATCGTGCCAGCCTCGCTGAAGGGCATGGCGTGCCACAGGTTGGCAATGGGCGCCTGCCAGTCCAGCCAGCTTTGCAGCAGCGCCTGACCTTCCTCGACCGGGCCGGCGTAACAGCCGCGAATGATGACGGCGGTCTGGCCGCGCAAAAATTCGGGTACTGCCGGGATGGGCGGGAAATTCATGATGACGATGGAAGAAGTCAGTTCTTCCGGCGCGCTGGCGATCCAGTCGCGGTAGCGGGCGAATATGGTTTTCGCTAATGAAACCGGGTAGATCAGATTGCCGGCGAATACCGTCGAGACCGGGTAAAGCTGAATCTCCATGCCGGTGACGATGCCGAAGCTGCCGCCGCCGCCGCGCAGCGCCCAGAACAGGTCGCTGTTTTGCTCTGCGCTGGCGCGCCGCAGGTTTCCATCGGCCGTAACCAATTCAAACGCGCGCACGCTGTCGGCTGCCAGGCCGTACTTGCGCGCCAGCCAGCCCAGGCCGCCGCCGAGCGTATAGCCGACCACGCCCACGCCGGGCGAGGAACCCAGCAGCGGCGTCAGGCCGACCGCCTGCGCTTTTTCCAGCACCATGCCCCATAGTGCGCCGGCTTCAACCCAGGCGGTCTGGGTTTCAGCATCCACGCGCACTTCGGTTAAACGCGAGGTGATGATGAGCAGGTTATCATTAGCAGGCTGTACCACACCATGCCCGGTGGACTGGATGGAAATGCCGAGGCCCTGGGCGCGGGCGAAGCGCACCGACGCGGCCACGTCCGAGGCGTTTTCAACGATGACGATTAACGCCGGGTGCTGTTCAACCGCCAGATTCCAGGCTTTTCGCGCTTCGTCGTAGCGGGCGTCGCCAGGGACGATCACTTCACCCTGAACCTGCGCCCGCAAAGCGTCTAATACTTCCGAGGTGAACTCGGTATTTTCAATAAACGGCGCCACCATTGAATTTCTCCTTATCAAGAGGTAAATCGCAAAACCTGCGCTCATGATAAGACCTGGAGTGCCGCCGCACATCCGTCGGGTGATGGATGTTGTCTCCGACTAAAGGCTGAGATATTTTACCGTGATGGCAGCGTGTTTGATGATCGCGCGCCTTCATTTCGACGATTTCGGGGTAGACCATGCCTATTGGGGATAGCAAAGGTGGGGACAGTTTATGCCCCCGCCCTCAACTGTGACTGTGGTTTTCATTTTTCCGGCCGCTACAGCCCTTTGATAACGGTGTAGCGCCGCGCTCCGGCATCCTCTTCAGGCGAAAGGGAGTCCGAGTATGAAAAAGTCCGGCTCAACCATTCTGCCGCGTCGTTTAATGCCCCGTTTTGCTCGGTGTGGCTGCCGCTTGCCCGCGATTCGACTCGGATCGTCAGGCTGTCAACTATCTCGGCGATCTGCGCCCACCGCAGTATCCGGTCGGCGTCGCCGGCGTCGTCCACCACAACTTCGATCTTGATGTTCTCGTTCATGTCACTCGCTCCTTTTATTAGACTTTCGTATCTGACGAACTGAACTATCGCGGAAGGTGGAGACAATCGTAACCGTCCGCATCGAACAAACCGTACATGGAGTCATCCTGTTCGATGAGGGGCAGGCCGGACGCCTGGCGGCTCATCCGGTCGGGTGAGTCCGCGCTGATTGCCATCAACCCCATCAGCATTACGATGATGATCGCCAACAGGGCGAATGACCTCATCAAACTTACCTGAACCATACTGTTCCTCCCTCGGCATGGCCGCCCCGGTTTTATTACGACCTCAGGCTGCGGCCATCACTCTATTACGATACCAATAAAAAGATGAGTAGCTCACAGAATATACGCTTATGATAAAGCTCGGCGCGCCGTTTCGCATCCGGCGGCTGATGGAAGTTATCTTGGACAAAAGACTGAGATGCCGCCCCACACAATAAATAAAACGGGGCGAACCCCCTGGTTCACCCCGCTTGCCGGAGCATGAGGCAGGTCTGATCCTGCCCCGGTTGGCGTCACCCCGGATTTTACTTATCCTTACGGATTTCTGCGCCCTTCGCGGCCAGCGCGGCATGGGCCGCCGCCAGCTTGGCAATCGGCACACGGTACGGCGAGCAGCTTACGTAGTCCAGCCCGGCTTTGAAGAAGAAGTGGACGCTGGCCGGATCGCCGCCATGTTCGCCGCAGATGCCGACTTCCAGATCGGGACGGGTCTTGCGTCCCCGGCTGGTTCCCATTTCCACCAACTGCCCAACACCTTCCTGGTCAATGGTCTGGAACGGGTCTTCCGGCATCACCTTACGTTCGACATACAGCGGCAGGAAGCGCCCGGCGTCGTCACGGCTGAGTCCCATCGTGGTCTGGGTCAGGTCATTGGTGCCGAAGCTGAAAAATTCGGCCACTTCGGCGATTTCGTCCGCCATCAGTGCCGCGCGCGGCAGTTCAATCATCGTGCCAACCTGATAATCGAACTTTATGCCGCTTTCCTTCTGAACTTCCTTCGCCACTTTATGGACCAGCTCAGCCTGAACTTGCAGCTCCGTCACGCCGCTGACCAGGGGGATCATCACCTTCGGAATGACGGTGATACCCTCTTTCTTTACCGCGACGGCAGCCTTGAAGATGGCGCGCGCCTGCATTTCGGTGATTTCGGGGTAAATGATGCCCAGGCGGCAGCCCCGGAAGCCGAGCATCGGATTGGCTTCATGCAGGCTTTCCACGCGCATTTTAACTTTGCGGAAGCTTACACCCAGTTTTTCGGCCAGCGCACGGATTTCGTTGTTGCCATGCGGCAGGAACTCGTGCAGCGGCGGGTCGAGGGTGCGGATGATGACCGGGAAGCCATCCATTTCGCGGAACAAACCTTCAAAGTCGCTCTGCTGGTGCGGCTCGATTTTCGCCAGGGCAGCGCGGCGGCCTTCTGGCGTGTCGCTGATAATCATCTCGCGCACGGCCTGGATGCGGTCGCCCTCAAAGAACATATGCTCGGTGCGGCACAGGCCAATGCCTTCCGCGCCGAAGCTGCGGGCCGTCTTGGCATCGCGCGGGATGTCGGCGTTAGCGCGGACACCCATCGTGCGGAATTCATCCACCCAGGACATCAGTTCGCCGAATTCACCGCCCAGTTCGGGTTCAACGGTGGGCTGGCGGCCAACGTACACCTCGCCTGTACCGCCATCAATGGTAATCCAGTCGCCTTTCTTGATGGTCGTGCTGTTGACCTTGGCGCTCTGGCGGCCATAGTCAATATGGATTTCGCCGGCGCCGGCCACACAGGGTTTGCCCATACCACGCGCGACTACCGCCGCGTGGCTGGTCATGCCGCCGCGAGCCGTCAGCAAACCCTGAGCGACGGCCATACCGTGCAGGTCTTCGGGCGTGGTTTCGACACGAACCAGGATGATCTTTTCGCCCGTGAAGGCCAGTTCTTCGGCTTCATCGGGATCGAACGATACGCGCCCGGTGGCCGCGCCGGGGGAGGCCGGCAGGCCGGTGGTCAGCGGTTTTTGTTTTTCGCGCACTTCGGGGGACAGCATGGGGTGAAGGAGCTGGTCAAGGTGGCCGGGTTCGACGCGCTGGACAGCCGTCGCTTTGTCAATTAACCCTTCATGCACCATGTCAACGGCGATCTTGACGGCAGCCGCGCCAGTGCGTTTGCCGGAGCGGGTTTGCAGCATCCACAGCTTGCCGCGCTCGATGGTGAACTCAACATCCTGAACGTCGTGGTAGTGGGTTTCGAGTTTCTTGGCAATATCCACAAACTGTTGGTAGATTTCCGGCATTTCTTCACTCAGTTTGCTGATGGGCTGCGGCGTGCGAATGCCGGCTACGACATCTTCGCCCTGAGCGTTAATGAGGTATTCGCCGAAAAAGTTTTTCTCACCGGTGCTGGGGTTGCGGGTGAAGGCTACGCCGGTGGCGCTGTCGTCACCCATGTTGCCGAAAACCATCGCCTGCACGTTAACCGCCGTTCCCAGATTATCGGGGATTTTGTTCAGACGGCGGTAATCAATGGCGCGGCGGCCATTCCAGGAATTGAAGACGGCGCCAATCGCCATACGAAGCTGTTCGTAGGGGTCTTCGGGGAAGTCAATCTTGGCATCGCGTTTGATGATTTTCTTAAACTGTTTGGCGATGTCGGCTAATTCGTCTTCGTTCAGGTCGGTATCCAGGCGCTCGTTGCGTTTGCCGACATTTTTGGCCTTGTCCATCACATGCTCGAACTTGTCGCCCTCCACGCCCAGCACGATTTTGCCGAACAACTGGATAAAGCGGCGGTAAGCATCCTGAGCAAAACGCGGGTTATCGGTCAAACGGGCCAGACCTTCGAGAGTCTGTTCGTTCAAACCCAGGTTAAGAACGGTGTCCATCATACCGGGCATGGAGAACTTCGCGCCGCTGCGGACGGAAACCAGCAGCGGGCAGTTCGGGTCGCCAAAAGCGCGTCCCGTCTGCTTCTCGATGTCTTTCAAACCTTCAAGAACCTGTTCCCACAGCCCTTCGGGGAACTGCTTGCCGTTTTCATAATAGGCATTGCAGGCTTCAGTCGTGATGGTTAAACCGGGCGGGACAGGCACGCCGCTGCGAGTCATTTCAGCGACGCCAGCGCCCTTGCCGCCCAGCAGGTCGCGCATACTGGCGTTCCCTTCACGGAACAGATAAACCCATTTTTTGGACATTGGTACTCCCTCTCACCAACATATTGGGAAAATACCCAATACATGAAACAGCACTGTTGCTAATGTTACCGGTATTCAATGAATAGCCTTAGTGACGTTAATCATGCCACAGGCGGAAAACTCTCACTCAAGCGGCTATTTCTGGCTGAGCAGCAGCCGGACGTACTGCGCGCGCTCGAATGCGAACGGGTCGTCGCAGTTTTTCTGGCTGACATTACCCCGGAAGTCGGCGATGCTCTGATAGCCGTGTTCTTCCATCCAGCCCTGCATCTGGATGAGCATGGTAGACAGGTAATGCACGCCGTTTTTGAGCAGCGCCGCCGCCATCTGCACGACCGTCGCCCCGGCCAGCAGGGCTTTAACCGCGTCTTTGCCGGTGTGCGCGCCGGTGCTTAATGCCAGGTCAAGGCCGGTGCGCCCGTAGAGCAGGGCAATCCAGCGCAGCGGTATCCGCATTTCGTCGGGCGTGCTTAACACCATCTGGCTGACCAGCGTTTCCGTATCGGGGTCAATATCCGGCTGCAAAAAGCGGTTGAACAGCACCACGCCGTTGGCGCCGCGTTTTTCCAGTTCGCTCACGACGTTGACAACGGAGGTGTAAAACGGACTGAGCTTAACCGCAATAGGCAGGGCGACTTCAGCGCGGACGCTCTCGACAACTTCGTACAGGGCGCGTTCGATGTCATTTCCGGGCCGCTTGAGGTCGGTAGCGACGGCGTAGAAGTTCACTTCCAGGCCGTTCACGCCGGTTTCGGCGAGCTGTTTGGCGTAGCTTGCCCACGCGCCGGGCGAGACGGCATTCAGGCTGGCGAACAGGGGCATCTTTACCGCCGCGCGGGTTTTTTCCACCCACATCAGGTGTTCTTTCAGGCCGCCGTGTTCGACTTTGGGAAAATACGTGAGGGCTTCGGCGAAACTTTCCGCCCCGATATTCAGGCTTTCTTCCATACGCAGCTGGTCAAACTGTATCTGTTCCTCAAATACCGAACGAATGACCAGCGCGCCGGCCCCGGCTTCTTCAGCCTGTTTGACAGTATCCACGTGATTTGAAATGGAACTGGCGGCGACGACCAGGGGGTTTTTCAGGGGTATACCCAGGTATGTTGTAGCAAAATCAACCATGAATCTCAATTCCTCCGTTATCAGACTATCCCCTTCACTTTACCCTGATAGTCTTAATGCCAGAAGTGACGATTGGCACGAAAATAATGTCGTTCTTCACTTTATGACAAGGGGTTACGCTGTTAGGCTAGGGAGGTAGGACAGTCCATTTCGGGAAGGTTAAAGCGATGTCGAATCAAGAAAGACACTTTATAACAGTGGACGCAAACACGGCAGCAGCCCATGTTGCCCACGCCGTGAGCGAGGTTATCGCCATTTACCCGATCACCCCGTCATCGGCGATGGGTGAACTGGCCGACGAAAAATCGGCGGCGAACGAACGGAACATCTGGGGGACAGTTCCTCAGGTGGTTGAAATGCAGTCCGAAGGCGGCGCGGCAGGCGCGGTACACGGCGCGCTGACCACCGGCGCGCTGGCGACGACCTTCACCGCCTCACAAGGGCTGCTGTTGATGATTCCGAATATGTACAAAATCGCAGGTGAGCTGACGCCGGCGGTTTTTCATGTTGCGGCGCGTTCGCTGGCGACCCACGCGCTGTCTATTTTTGGCGATCACTCCGACGTGATGGCGGCGCGGCAGACGGGTTGGGCGCTGATGGCTTCCAGCACAGTGCAGGAAGCGATGGACCTGGCGCTGGTTTCGCACGCAGCTTCATTGAAGTCCCGCATCCCGTTCGTGCATTTTTTTGACGGCTTCCGCACCTCGCACGAAATTCAGAAGATCGAAGAACTGACCTTCGATGACATGCGGGCGATGATTGATGATGAGTATGTGTTCGCCCACCGGCAGCGCGGCCTGAACCCCGAACACCCGGTTATGCGCGGCTCGGCGCAGGACCCGGACGTGTTTTTCCAGTCGCGGGAACGGGCGAATCCGTTCTACCAGCAGGTCGGCGCAGACGTGCAGGAATATATGGATCGGCTGGCGGCCCTGGTTGGCCGGCAGTACCATCTGTTTGATTATTTTGGCGCGCCGGATGCTGACCGCGTGGTGGTGGTGATGGGTTCGGGCGGCGAAACACTGTGCGAAGTGGCGGACTACCTGAACGCGCAAGGTGAAAAAGTGGGTGTCCTTAAAGTGCGTCTGTATCGCCCATTTGTTTCCGAAGCGTTTGTTGCCGCGCTGCCCAGCACAGTTCGCAAAATCGCGGTATTAGACCGCACCAAAGAACCCGGCGCGGCGGGCGAACCGCTGTACCAGGACGTGCGGACGGCTTTGTACGAGGCGCTGGAGGACAACCGCCTGGAGCGGCTGCCGGTTGTGGTGGGCGGGCGTTATGGCCTGGGGTCGAAGGAGTTCGATGCCGGTATGGCGAAAGCCGTTTTTGATAACCTGGCGGCAGATCGCCCGAAGAACCATTTCACGGTGGGCATCAACGACGACGTTTCCAATACCAGCCTGCCGTATGACCCGGCTTTTTCCAGCGAGCCGGCGGGGGTTCATACGGCCATGTTCTACGGCCTGGGCGCGGACGGTACAGTTGGGGCGAACAAAAACACGATCAAGATCATCGCCAAAGCCACCGACTTTTATACCCAGGGTTATTTCGTATACGACTCGAAAAAGTCCGGCTCTATGACCTCCTCGCATCTGCGGTTTAGCAGGCAGCCGATTCGCAGTATTTACCTGGTTAAACAAGCGGATTTCCTGGCCTGCCACAACTTCAGCTTCCTCGAACGTTTTGATATGCTGAGTAAGCTGAAACCGGGCGGCACGTTCCTGTTGAACGCGCCGTATGACGCCAACGAAGTGTGGCAGCATCTGCCGGGCGAAGTGCAGCAGCAGTTGATTGATAAAAAGGCTCGCTTCTACGTGATTGACGCGCTTAAATTGGCGAAATCGCTGGGTCTGGGCGGGCGCATCAATACGACCATGCAGGCGGCTTTCTTCAGTATTTCCGGCGTGCTGCCGCAGGAACAGGCGCTGGACATGATTAAGCTGGCGATTGAAGACACCTACGGCGACAAGGGCCAGACCATCGTGGATATGAACGTTCGCGCTGCGATGCTGGCTGTGGAGCGCGTGCAGGAAGTGAAGGTGCCGGCGCAGGTCACCAACCAGCGCGCGGTAGGCGTGCCTGTCCCCGCCGATGCGCCGGAGTTTGTCAAAAATGTGACGATGACGATGGTCGCCAAACGCGGCGATGAACTGCCGGTGTCGGCCATGCCGCTGGACGGCACATTCCCGACCGGCACTTCAAAATACGAAAAACGAAACATCGCCCCGGAAATTCCGGTCTGGGACCCGGACATCTGTATCCAGTGCAACCAGTGTTCCTACGTTTGTCCACACGCGACCATCCGCGTCAAAATATTCGACGCCGGATACGCCAACGGCAGCGCGCCAGAGACGTTTAAATCCACCGAAGCCCGGGGCCGCGAGTTTGCCGGGATGCGTTACACCGTCCAGGTCGCGCCGGAAGACTGCACCGGCTGCGGTGTGTGTGTGGAAATCTGCCCGGCTTTTGAGAAGGTCAACGGTCAGAAGACCAACAAACGGGCGATCAATATGGCCCCGCAGGCGCCGCTGCGCGAACAGGAAGCTCAAAACTGGGACTACTTCCTGTCTATCCCCGACCTTGATTTGAGCAAATACAAGGTTAACCGTTTCACGGTGAAGGGGTCGCAGCTTCTTCCGCCCATGTTCGAGTTCTCCGGCGCGTGTTCCGGCTGTGGCGAAACACCCTACATCAAGCTGATTTCGCAGCTTTATGGCGATCATGCCGTGATTGCCAATGCCACCGGCTGCTCTTCCATCTACGGCGGCAACCTGCCGACGACGCCGTATACCACGCGCGCCGATGGACGCGGCCCGGCCTGGTCGAACTCGCTGTTCGAGGACAACGCCGAATTTGGCCTCGGTATGCGGCTGACGATCAACAAGCTGACCGAGTATGCTTTTGAACTGCTCGACCGGCTGATCGAAGTGATGCCGGGGCAAAATGCGCTGCTGGCCGCTCTGCGCGACGCCGATCAAAGCACACCGGAAGGCGTGGAAGAACAGCGCGCGCGCGTCGAACAGCTTAAAGCGGTCCTGGCGCAGAACGATGACGCCTTGAGCAAACAAATGCTGGCGGTGGCCGACAATCTTATCAAGAAGTCGGTATGGATTTTCGGCGGTGATGGCTGGGCGTATGACATCGGTTACGGCGGCCTCGACCACGTGCTGGCAAGCGGCCAGAACGTGAATATCATGGTGCTGGATACCGCTGTGTACTCCAACACCGGCGGCCAGATGTCGAAGGCGACACCGCGCGGCGCGGTTGCTAAATTCGCGGCTGCCGGCAAACCCCTGCCAAAGAAAGACCTAGGTTTGATCGCCATTTCCTACGGTAACGTGTATGTGGCGCAGATTGCGATGGGCGCGAACATGACGCAGGCTATCACCGCTATCCGCGAAGCCGAAGCTTATGACGGCCCGTCGTTAATTATCACCTACAGCCACTGCATTATGCAGGGCATTGATACGCTTCAGGGCAATGCGCTTCAAACACAGGCGGTTGAAACAGGCTTCTGGCCGCTGTACCGGTATAACCCGGCTGCGGTTGAGGGCAAAAACCCGTTCACCCTGGACTCGAAGGGCATCGCCATTGAGGAACTGGAGTCGTTCCTGTACAAACAAACGCGCTTCAATGTCCTGCGTAAAGCCGACCCGGACCGCGCGCAAATGCTGGCCGAACTTATTCACAACGACGTTTTGCAGCGTTGGAATCAGTATCAAATGCTGGCGAAGGGCTGATACGCGGCCTGGCCGTTCGGGGCGAGGTTACAAACCCGCTCCGATGACAATTCGATTTTTCCCCAAGAGGGTAAGGGACGTAAGGGCAGGCGTAAAAACCTGCCCTTATGCATTGGTTCGCCCGGCGCGTGGCGTTGATGGATTCGACCGGGTACAATACCACCCACTCATGGGAGTAACTTTTTAAGGGAAAAATAGAAAAATATATGAAACCCAACTCGGTTTTTTTGCTTCCGCGCCCACAGGAAATACAGCTTGCCGGCGGCACAGTCAGTTTACTGGACGGCAAACTCATCGCGCTGGCGACGCCTCGGCCAGCGGCGCTCTACTTCACGGCGGAACGCGCGCGCACGGCGCTGGAACATTATGCCGGTAAAAGTTGGGAGATCGTCGGCGGCCAGGCCGTCCCAGCAGATTTGATCGGCCTGCGAGTCGCCCTGGACGAATCCATCGGCAGGGCAGAAGGCTATCGTCTGGTGGTGTCCGCTGAGGGGGTGACGATTACCGGGTTTGACGAGGCCGGAGCGTTTTACGGCGTGGCGACGTTCATCCAGCTTTTACAACGGCATGGGGCAGATTTGCCGGCGCTGGTCATCAATGACTGGCCGGATTTTCCCAACCGGGGCGTGATGCTGGACATCAGCCGCGATAAAGTGCCGACCATGCCGACGCTGTACCGGCTGATAGACCAGCTTGCCGGGTGGAAAGTAAACCAGTTCCAACTCTATACCGAACACACTTTCGCCTACCGTCACCATCCCGACGTGTGGGCGAACGCCTCCCCAATGACTGCCCAGGAAATACTGGCGCTGGATGCTTACTGCCGGGAACGATTCATTGATCTGGTGCCGAACCAGAACAGTTTCGGCCATATGCACCGCTGGTTTGAACACAGCCAATACCTGCCGCTGGCGGAAACCGAAGGCGGTTTTACGACACCCTGGGGACAGTGGCACGAACTGCCCTACAGCCTGACTCCAACCAACCCCGATACGCTCGATTTTCTGAACAGTTTGTATGACGAACTGCTGCCGAACTTCACCAGCCGTTATTTTAACGTCGGCTGTGATGAAACCTTCGACCTGGGGTTGGGGCGCAGTAAAACGCTGTGCGACGAAAAAGGGCGCGGGCGGGTTTACCTGGATTTCGTGCTGGAAATTTACCGGCTGGTGAAAAAACGCGGTTTCACAATGCAATTTTGGGGGGATATTATCGGTCACTACCCGGAACTGGTGCCGGAACTGCCGCGTGATGCGGTGGCGCTGGAATGGGGTTACGAGGCGGTTCATGATTTTGACGGCAAGTGCGCCGCTTTTGCCGCTGCGGGCATCCCGTTTTATGTGTGTCCCGGTACGTCGTCCTGGACGGCTATCGCCGGGCGCACCGACAATGCCCTCGGTAACATTCGCAGCGCGGTGGAAAACGGCTTGAAACACGGCGCGAGCGGCGTTCTGAACACCGATTGGGGCGATCATGGTCACTGGCAGACATATCCGGTCAGCCTGCCGGGGTTCGCCTACGGCGCGGCGTTAAGCTGGGCTTACCGCCCGAACGTGGATGTAGACCTGCCCGCCGCGCTGGATGCTTTTGTTTTTGAGGACAGCGCTGGCGTGATGGGACGCCTGGCTTATAACTTGGGTAATGTTTATCAGCAGCCCGGTGTGTTGATTCCAAACGGAAGTGTCCTGTTCTGGGCGTATTTTTATCCTCTGGATATGCTGTCCGCCGATCTCGGCCAATGGCTGGATTGGCATCGCGTTCAACTGCGGAGTGTGGAGGGCCTGCCGGATAAACTGCGCGACACGCTGGCTTATGTTGACCGCGTGATGTCGCCGCTGGCGGTCGCGCGGATGGCCTGTTCCGACGCAGCGCTGATAACCGACGAATTCCGGCTGGCGGCGGATATGCTGCGGCACGGCGCAAAGCGGCTGCTGTTCATTCTGGGCGAGCCATTGGCGGGCAAAAATGAACTAAACGATGAACTGCTGGCAATAGAAGCCCGCTACCGGGATGTGTGGCTGGCGCGCAACCGCCCCGGCGGCCTGGATGACAGCCTAGCGCGGCTGGAAAAAGTGCGTGCGGGGTATCAGTAAACACAGCGGCAAGGATGGGTGAATGCTGTCATTGGAAGAAAAAATCGGGCGGATGCTGGTTGTCGGTTTTGACGGGCTGACACCGCCAGATTATCTGCTCGACTGGCTGGCCGCCGGTCGAGTCGGCGGGGTGATTCTGTTTGCGCGGAACGTCGCCAGCCCGGCGCAGGTGAGCGAACTCACGCTGGCCTGCCGCGAGGCTGCGCCGCGCCCAATTTTGATTGCCATTGACCAGGAAGGAGGCATGGTTGCCCGGCTGCGGTCGGCGGAAGGTTTCATGGAAAGCCCCGGCGCGATGGCGCTGGGCGCTGCCGACTCGGAAGATTTGGCGGAGCGCGTATCGGCGGCGATGGGTGACGAACTGGCCGCGTTGGGCATCAACTGGAATCTCGCGCCGGTGGTAGACCTGTCGCTGAATACAGACAATCCGAGCGTCAGTACGCGCGCGCTGGGCAGCCGGGTTGACCGGGTGAGCAAGCTGGCCGCCGCGCAGGTGCGTGGTTTTCAGTCGGCAGGCGTGGCGGCAGCGGCCAAACATTTCCCCGGTCTGGGTAATACGCCGGTGGATACGCACGAGGCGCTGGCGGTCATTAACGAACCGCTGGAAACGCTGCTGCGGCGCGATTTGCTGCCGTTTAAGGCGGCGGTGCAGGCCGGCGCTGCCGCTGTGATGACGACTCATACCCGTTTTCAAACGGTAGATTCTCAATATCCCGCCACTCTGTCGCCGAGTGTCATCGAGGGGATTTTACGGCACGAGATCGGGTTTGACGGCGTGAGCTGCACCGACTGTATGGAGATGAAAGCCATCACGGAGCATTACGGCGCGGGCGAGTCGGCAGTGCTGGCGGCGTTGGCCGGGCAGGACGTGATCTTTTTCTCACATACGCCGGCTTATCAGGAAGAAGCGTATGAGGCGCTGTTGGCGGCGGCGCGCAGCGGGCGGCTGCCGCTCGAACGGGTGGATGAAGCGGGTTCGCGGCTGACGGCGATGAACGCGCGTTTCCCGGCAAAACAGCCCGAAGTGCAGAACGTCCGGCGGCGCGACCATCTGTTATTGATGGATTGGGCGGCGCGCGCCGGGACGGTGCTGCTGCAGGGCGACCCCGATCTGCTGCTCCTCAAAACCGGCGGGAGGCTGGCGGTGGTCGAATTTGCGTCCTACCTTGAAAGCGGCGTGGTGGAACGCGGGGAACTGACCGGATTTTTAACGCTGCTGCGGCGCGACCTGCCGGAAGCCGAGTATATTTCCCTGCGGTCGGTGGATACCGACCCGGACGCTCTGGCGCGCGCGCGCCGGGCGGCGGCTGATGCCGGGACGCTGGTGCTGGCGACCCGCAGCGCGCACATTATCCCCGAACAACTGGCGATGGCGCGCGAATTGATGGGGCTGGCGCGCCGCGTTGTGCTGGTGTGCCTCCGCAACCCTTATGACGCCGGCGTGCTGACCGGCGCGGCAGCGGTGTTATGCACCTGCGGCGATGGCGCGCCTTCGCTGCAAGCGGCGGTGGATGCGCTGACCGGGCGCTACGCCCCGAAGGGCCGGCTGCCTGTGGCCTGGGAGCCGACGGCGTGACCGTTCGCACCGGCCTGGACGTGCTGGCCGCGCAGGGCTTCGACCGGCTGAAGGGACGCCGCATCGGACTGGTGACGAATCCCAGCGCCGTTGACCGGCATCTGCGCAGTGCCTATCATCTGCTGCGAAACGCGCCGGGGGTGAAACTGGCCGCTCTGTTCGCGCCGGAGCATGGTCTGGCGGGCGCAGCCCCGGACGCCGAACGCATCGGCTCGATGACCGATCCGCGCACCGGCCTGCCGGTTTACAGCCTGTACGGGGAAACCTACTATCCGACTCCGGAGATGCTGGAAAGCCTTGACGCGCTGGTGTTTGATGTTCAGGATGTAGGCACGCGGTATTATACCTTCACCTGGACGCTTTCCTACGTGCTGGAAGCGGCGGGCGAAAACGGCCTTGGAGTGATCGTCCTGGATCGCCCGAACCCGCTGGGCGGGCGTTTAGACGGCCCGCCGCTGGAGCCGCACCTGTCGTCGTTTGTCGGGCGTTTTCCCGTTCCGGTCTGTCATGGTCTGACGCTGGGCGAACTGGCGGGGATGATGAACGCGCTCTGGAACGCCTCCCCCGCCGATTTGACGGTCGTGCGCTGCGAAAACTACCGGCGCGGGATGGCCTGGGAAGATACCGGCCTGGTGTGGATTCCGCCGTCCCCCAACATGCCGCATACCAGCACCGTGCGCCAGTATCCCGGCGCGTGTCTGGTGGAAGGCACGAACCTTTCGGAAGGACGCGGTACGGCGCTACCGTTTGAAATTGTCGGCGCGCCCTGGGTAGACGGCGATGAACTGGCCGCTGAGCTGAACGAGCAGGGTTGGCCGGGCGTGCGGTTTCGTTCGTGCAGCTTTCGGCCTTCGGCCAGCAAGTGGGCCGGTTTGGACTGCGGCGGCGTACAGGTTCATGTGCTGGATAACGCAGTCTGGCGGCCTGTCGAAACCTGGCTGAACGTTATCATCACCATTCGCCGTTTGTACCCGGCGCATTTTGCCTGGCTGCCCCCGGCGGCGGCAGGTGTCGAACCTGGCGGCGTGTATCATTTTGACCGACTGGCCGGTTCGGAGCAGATTCGAGCGCAGATTGAAGCCGGAGCCGAAGTATCTGCTGTTGCCGGCGCGTGGCCGGATTTCTGGCGCGGATTTAAAACACGACGAAAGCCGTTTTTGCTTTATGATGATGATGACAGCAATTGAGGAAACAACTTCTGCACAGCAGGTAAACCATCTGCCCGCAGCCATCAAGGCGCAGTTACAGGAATTGGTGACGGCTAACCTAGACGCGGTGTTTCCGGCGGCGGCGGTGACGGTTGTCAAGGATGGGCAGGTAATCTTAAATGAAGCCTGGGGCTGGATTGACCCGGATACTCGACTTGTCCCGGTTACGACCGACACGCTGTTCGATCTGGCTTCTGTCACCAAACTGTTCACGGTGACGGCATTTTTGTCGCTGGCGGGCGAACATGGGTTGAGCCTGGATGCGCCGATTGTGACCGTTCTGCCGGAGTTTGGGCGTTCCGGCCCGCGTTCCGTAGATGGTGGAATAGACCCGCACAGCAAGACGCCGCTGCCGGTGCCAGATGCGATGCGCGGCAAGCTGGTTGACCCCGCCCGCGTGACGTTCCGCCACCTGCTTACGCATACGTCCGGTCTGGCGGCCTGGCGGGATGTTTATAACGCTGCCGGGCCTGCGCCTGCTCCCCCGGATGTTCCCGACCCGCTTCCCCGGCAGGAGCGCTGGTCGCAGGCGCTGGCGGCGCTGTGGAATTACCCGTTTGTGGATGAACCCGGCAGCGGCGTGCGTTACAGCGACCTGGGGCTGATGCTGCTGGGTGAGGCCGCTGCCCGGCTGTACGGCGCATCCGGCCAACTGGACAAAGCCATCGCGGCGCGGGTGATCGAACCCTTGAAGCTGGAAACCACGCTGTTTAACCCGGTGCAGAACGGAATCAGCCGCGAACACATCGCCCCGACCGAAGATGACCCGCAGTGGCGCAAACGCCGCGTCTGGGGCGAGGTTCACGACGAAAACGCCTGCGGGGTGGGGGGCGTGGTCGGACACGCGGGACTGTTTGCGACGGCGCGGGATGTAGCCGCGCTCGGCCAGGGCTGGCTGGTCGAGGATGCGCGCCTGGGCGTTTCGCCGGAATGGATGCGTGAGGCCAAACAGGAACAAACCAACGGCGAGCGGCGCGGCCTGGGCTGGGTGCTGAAGTCGGCGGAAGGGTCGTCGGCGGGGGAGCTGTTCAGCATGGACTCTTACGGGCATACCGGCTTCACCGGCACATCATTATGGATTGACCCGGCACGCGCGCTGGTAGTGGCGGCGCTGACGAACAGCGTTTATCCAGGGCGGCTGAAGCCCGGCACATTTGAATTTCGGCGCGATCTGCATACGTTTCTGGCGGCTGCTTTATGACCTGTGTGGTGGGTATTGACGGTGGCGGCAGCACGGTGCGCGCCGTCGTGATGGATGAGAATCTGTCTATTCTGGGACAGAGCAGCGGCGGAGCGGTCAACCCGAATCTGGTCGGCAGGGCTGCCGCTGCCGAGGCGATTCAAACGGTCGTGCGGTCTGCGTTGGCGGCAGCGGCCTTAACGTCGGAACAGGTCGGCGCGGTGGGCATTGGCGTGGCCGGGGCGGATGCGGCGCATTCCGGGGACTGGCTGCGCGAAACGGTGGTGGAGGCGCTGCCGCGTGCGGCGGTGGCGGCCAGTTCCGATCATGAAATCGCGCTGATCGGGGCGTTTGGCGAGCGGCGCGGAATCCTGGTGCTGGCCGGGACCGGCAGCCTGGCCTGCGGCGCGAACGCGGCGGGCGATTACGTGCGGGTTGGCGGCTGGGGCTATCTGTTGGGTGACGAAGGCAGCGGGTTCTGGCTGGGTCTGGAAGGGCTGCGGGCTGTGGCGCGTGCCGCCGACGGGCGCAGCCGCAAAACCGGCCTGACCGCCGCGCTGCTAGAACAGTTGGGGCTGGCAGACACAGGCGCGCTGGCCGCCTGGCTGTACCAGACCGGCGTTTCACGTAATACCGAAGTGGCCGCGCTGGCCGGGGTGGTGCTGGAACAGGCCGCGCTGGGTGAAACCGCCGCTCAGTCCATCGTGGAGCAGGCCGCGCGCGAGCTGGCGCTGGCGGCGCGGGCAGTTCAACACCGGCTGAATATGGGGCCGCTGCCGCTGGCTTTTGCCGGTGGTTTATTGACCGCGCCAAACCTCCTCAGCAGCCGGCTGTGCGAGTTGTTGGGACTGACCGGCATCCCTGTTCCGCGCCATCCGCCGGTTGTGGGCGCGGCGATTCTGGCGCTCCATCACCTGAAACATCGAGGCTAATCGTCATGGTCGAACTGCTGAGCATCATGCTCAACGTCATCAGCCCGATTTTTATCATCGTCGGCATCATGATCGTGATCGCCCGCCGCCTGAACCCTGATCCGCGCGGTCTGTCCACGCTGCTGGTATACCTGTTCATTCCTTCTCTGGCGTTTACCGGTATCGTGCAGTCGGATTTGAAGGGTGGGGAAGTGATCGGGCTGGCGGCGGTCGCGGTAACGATGTCACTGCTGATGGCGCTGATCGGTCTGGTCGTGTCCCGGCTGGCAAAGTTTGATCGCAAGCTGGAAAGCGCCTTCCTGATAAGCATCATCCTGGTGAACGCGGCTAACTATGGCATCCCGCTCAACCGTTTTGCTTTCGGCCCGGATGGGGAGCGGCAGGCGATTATTTATTATGTGATGTCGGTGATGATGGGAAACGTGCTGGGCGTTTATTTCGCCTCGCGCGGCGAAGCGTCGGTGAAAGCAGCCGTTCTGAATGTGCTGAAAGTGCCGATTGCCTATGCGGCGCTGGCCGGGTTAATTGTCAATCTGGCCGAGATCACGCTTCCGCTGCCGCTGGAACGCGCTGTCGGCATCCTGTCGCAGGCCTCCGTTCCGGGGATGCTGGCGCTGCTGGGGTTGAAACTGGCGGAAACGTCGCTGCGCGTGCGCTGGCGACCGCTGCTGCTGGCGACCGGAATCCGGCTGGTGCTGGCCCCTTTTATCGCGTTCCCGCTGGCCGCGCTGCTGGGGCTGACCGGCGTCACTTTTCAGGTGGCGATTGTTGAATCCAGTATGCCGACGGCGGTGCTGGCGAACGCGCTGGCGACCCAATTCAACAGTGATACCGAATTTACGTCTGCCGTGACGCTCGTCAGCACGCTGGCGAGCATCGTCACTTTGAGCATTCTGATTGCTTTACTGACGGTATAAAACCATGCTGACCGAACAGTCTAATCCGCATTCCACCCAGATTGACCGCCTATCGGCGCTGGAAATCGTGCAGATCATGAACGCCGAGGATGCCACCGTCGCGGCGGTGGTGCGGGCGGCGCTGCCGGAGATTGCGCGCGCGGTCGAAGCCGCTGCCGACCGGCTGCGTAGGGGCGGGCGGCTGATTTATGTCGGCGCCGGCACAAGTGGGCGGTTGGGGATGCTGGACGCTGTGGAGTGCGTGCCGACCTTTAGCACCGAACCGGACATGGTGCAGGCGCTCATCGCTGGGGGCATGGCCGCGCTGACGCAGGCCGTCGAAGGCGCGGAGGATGACCCCGACGCCGGACGCCGAAACCTGCTGGCGCTGAAGGTAACTGAGCGCGATATAGTGGTCGGCATCGCCGCCAGCGGCAGGACGCCCTACGTGCTGGGCGCGCTGGGGGCGGCGAACGAACACGGCGCTGTCACCGTCGGCATCGCCTGTAACGCGCCGTCGCCCGTGCTGGATGTTGTACAGATAAGCATTGCCGCGCCCGTCGGGCCGGAGGTTATCGCCGGTTCGACCCGGCTGAAGGCCGGCACGGCGCAGAAGATGATTCTGAACATGCTCAGTACGGCTACCATGATTTTGCTCGGCAAGGTTTACGGCAACCGGATGGTGGATGTCAAAGTCACCAATCAAAAGCTGGCTGACCGCGCGCGCCGCATCGTGTCGGAAGTAGTCGGTGTGGATGAGGAGCAGGCCGCCCGCCTGCTGGCACTGGCCGACAACCAGGTGAAAACCGCCATCGTGGTCGGTCTGCTGGACATCACGCCGGATGAAGCGCGGGTGCGGCTGGCATCAGCGCAGGGGCGGTTGAGCGCGCTGATCGGTGAAAAAGACGGTTGAGCCGCTACCGGAGGCTTTCGTTTTGCTGCGCCCACATTTTAAAATACAGCCCCTGTGATTGAATTAACCCGGCGTGCGTGCCGCGTTCTGCCAATTTGCCCTTATGCAGCACCAGGATTTCGTCCATCGTCTGAAGTCCTACCAGGCGGTGGGTAATCATCAATACGGTGCGCCCCTCCATCAAGCAGTAGAGCGCGGCCATCACGTCGCGTTCGGTCACAGAGTCCAGGCCGGTGGTGGCTTCGTCCAGCACCAGCACCGGCGCATCTTTGAGCAGAGCGCGGGCGATGGCGACACGCTGGCGTTCGCCGCCGCTGAGGCGCAAACCCTGTTCGCCCACCCAAGTATCGTACCCATCCGGCAGGGTGGTGATGAAGTCGTGAATCTGCGCTTGCCGCGCCGCTTCGATCATCTCGGCTTCAGTGGCGCTTCGGCGTCCCAGCAGGAGGTTTTCTCGAACGGTGGTATTAAACAGATAGGTATTCTGGCCGACGACCGCAATCCAGCTGCGCAGGTGTTCGGGGTCATAGTCGCGGATATTGCGCCCGCCGAGCATAATAAACCCCTGCTCATAGTCCCAAAAGCGCAGCAGCAGATTAACCAGCGTGGATTTGCCCGCCCCGCTGGCCCCGACGACCGCCAGCCGCCGGCCCTGCCGCAGCGTAAAACTGACACCATCCAGCGCGGGCGGAGAATCTGCTGCGTAACGGAAGGTGACATTCTCAAACACCAGGTCGAAATTGGAGGGCGTGGACTGTGCCGGGGGATAGTTCTGCGCCGCCAGAACCGGCTTTTCGTCCACGATTTCAAACAGGCGGCGTCCGGCGGCCAGGCTGCTGCCCAGGTATTGAAAAGCCATCGGCAGCCCCAGGACGGACTCAAAACTTGCCATCGTCGCCAGCGCCAGCACCGCCACATCCACGCCTTCGATCTGTCCGGCGCGCACCAATGGGGTCGCCAGCGCCAGCACCAGCACCGCCGCCAGGTTAACCAGCAGCGCGCCGAGCGCTGCGTCCAGGCCGCGAATACGCGCCATGCGGCGCTGCCAGCGCGAAAGCTGCCGGTTGATGCCCCGGACGCGCGCCAACTGTGCCTCCTGCTGGCCGAAAGCGATCACATCCGCGCTGCCCTGGATGCCGTCCAGCAGGGCGATATTCAGTTCGCCGCGCGTTTGCGCCATCGCCTGGCCTGCCTCGCGGGAGAGATAGCGCGTCAGCAGCGGGACGCCGACACCCGCCAGCGCCAGGACGGCCAGCACCGCCAATGCCAGCCGCACGTCATAGGCGGACAGGAAAATGCCCATCAACAGGGCGATAAGCAGCGCCACCACCGGGGGGGCCAGCACACGCACATAAAAGTGTTCCAGCGTATCAATGTCGGCGACGATACGCGCCAGCAGATCGCCGCTCTGGTGGTGCGCCAGACGCGCCGGGGCCAGCGGTTCGAGCGCCGTATAAAACCACACCCGCAGCCGCGCCAGCAGGCGGAAGTTCGCCTCGTGGGAGACCAGGCGCTCCAGGTAGCGGAATACGCCGCGCGCGATGCCGAAAAAACGCACGCCGACGATGGCGACCTGCAGATCTGCAATCGAAGGGCGCAGGGCGGCGCGGGCGATGATATAGGCCGAAGCCGCCAGCAGAGCGATGCTGCTGGCGATGGTCAGCGCGCCCAGCAGCGCCGCCAGCGCCATCCACTTCCAGAACGGCGCGGCCAGCCGGAGCAGTCGTAAGAAGATCGTTCGCTGGTTCATCTTTAGAAAGGTTTAGCTTGTTCTCCCGCATAAGCGGTTACTAGTTGGCGATACACGCCGTTCTGCCGCAAAAGTTCCTCATGCGCGCCGGTTTCGACCACGCGCCCGCCGTCAATCACGGCGATGCGGTCGGCATTATAAACCGTGCTTAAACGATGGGCGATGATAAGCGCCGTCCGCCCCTGCAACAGCCGGTTTATGGACGCCTGAATCAGCAGTTCCGTTTCCGGGTCAAGGTGGGCGGTGGCTTCGTCCAGGATGAGCAGCGGCGCGTTGCGCAGGAAGGCGCGTGCCAGGGCGATGCGCTGCGCCTGGCCCCCGCTCAGCCGCGCGCCGCGTTCGCCGATGAGGGTATCGTAACCGGAAGGCAGCGCTGAAATGAACTCGTGTGCGCCCGCCAGCCGCGCCGCTTCGATGATTTCGGCCATTGTGGCCGAGGGTTTGCCCAGGCGAATATTATCGGCGGCGCTGGCGTTGAACAGGTACGGGTTCTGCGGAACCCAGGCAATCTGTTCGCGCCAGCCATCGGCGGGTAAATCATAAAGCGGAAAACCGTCTATGGTGATCCGCCCGCCCCGGGGTTCGATGAAACGTAACAAAAGCTGGCTGATGGTCGTTTTGCCGCCGCCGCTTGGCCCAACCAGCGCCAGCCGTTCGCCGGGGCGGATTTCCAGCGACAGGCCGTTGAGCGCCGGTCGGTCGCCGTAAGCGTAAACCACATCCTCCAGCCGGATGTGAAACGATGGCGGCAGCGGCTGGATATTTTCGGCGGGCGCGGCCTCCGGCGGCGTTTCCAGCACCTCGAAGATGCGCCGCGCGGCGGTTGCGCCGGCTACGCCAGCATGAAAACGAATGCCGAGCGTTCGCAGCGGCAGATAAAACTCCGGCGCAAGTACCAGCACAAAAAACGCCCGTTCGAAGTCCAGCACGCCATGTAAAAGCCGCAGGCCGATTTCCACCGCCACGACAGCCGTGCTGATGGTTGCCACCATTTCCAGCACCAGCGCCGACAGAAAAGCCACGCGCAGCACATCGAGCGTGGTTTTACGGAACTGGTCGCTGACATCGGCAATGATTTCGATCTGCGCCCGGCTGCGCTGGAACAGCTTGAGCGTGGTCAGCCCTTGCAGCACGTCCAGGAAATGCGCGCTCATACGGCTGAGCGCCGTCCACTGGCGGCGGTTGAGCGCGCCCGCCGCCTTGCCGATTAAGATCATAAAAAAGGGGATGAGCGGCGCGGTAAACAGCAGCACGAGGCCGGATACCAGGTCAATCGGGAACACAGTCACCAGCATGATGAGCGGCACGAAGGCGGCCAGCGCCATCTGCGGGATATACTCGCGTAGGTAAGCGTCCAGGGCTTCAATGCCGCCGGTCGCCGTATTCACCAACTCGCCACTGCGTTCGCCGCGCGTGTAGGCCGGGCCAAGCACCAGGATGTGCGCGAACAGTTTTTCGCGCAAATTGGTTTTGACGCTTTCGGCCAATCCCTGCGCGGCGATCTCGCCGCCCCACAGCGCCAGGGCGCGCGCCGCGCCCACGCCCAGCAGCGCCGCCAGCAGGGGCAGAACCTCCGCCAGCGCCGCGCCCCGCAAAAAAATGAGGTTAATTGCCCGGCTGATTAAAAAAGCCTGCGCCACCAGCAGTAGCCCGGCGATGATACCCAGGCCAATCGTAACCGCCAGCGCCGCGCGCCCAATTCGCAGCCGTTTTTCAAGATGCATAACACTGGAATCCTGGGGGGTATAATTCACTCTATTTCGCCCATAATGGGATTATAACGGAAAAAGGGGGATCGCCATGCAGAAATCGAAAACGGCCTCAGGGCAATTGCATATCA
>JAPKMO010000119.1 GCA_026645945.1 Anaerolineae bacterium | reverse complement strand
GAAAAAGGGGAGGCGTACCCGGCGCCTCCCACAAAAAACAGCCGTTGAACTAACCGGGAGGCGCGCAGGTCAAAGCGTCGCTCGACCGGTCAGCCGGCGCCTGGCAGGGCGGCGCGGTGTCTTCTGCCGACACTTCCGCGAACAACTCATACTGCGGCAGCATCATGGTCGTGCCGTTACCCAGGTCAACTTCTTCAACGCTCTTAAAGCGAATTAAATACTGCGGCATAATCACCTGATGATCCTCAGGGCGGATGTAGTATTCGCCCTTTGGCCCCTCAAAACGCAGCCCTTCCAGCGCGCCGATCAACGCTTCCGGCGTGGTATCGCCGCCGGTTGCTTCCAGCGCCAGATACAGCGCCTGGGCGCTGGCGAAGGCGCATTCGGTGAACAGGTCAGGCACATCGTTAAACAGGGCGATGTGTTTTTCGGTCAGCCAGTCGTTGATTTCAGTCTTGGGCAGTGTATACTGGTAAACGATGTAAGCAATGCTGTCCGGGATGGGCGGCGCGAGTACAATCGCATCGTTGGAGTTTGTGCCGGAAATCGAAGCGACTTTATCCACCAGCCCCAGCTCGATGGCCTGCTGCGTCCACAGCGCGGTAAGCTGCCCGGCAAAAATCGGGTTCACCACGTCGGCGCCAGAGTCCAGAATTTGCTGGATGAAGGGCGTGAAGTCGGTTGTATCCGACGGAACCAGGATGGTATCCTGAACAAATTCCACCTTGCCTTCGTTGGCCGCCTGGAAGGCCGCTGCCGTCGCCCGGCCAAAATCGGTATCTACCGCGATCTGTATCCACTTCTCGCCCACCTGATCGGCAATCGTGGACAGCGACAGCGCGTCGTGGAAAGTATTCCGGCACACGCGGAAGGTGTTCACGTTGAAGTTCGCGCCGGTGATGGTTGGCGAAGCGGTTGGCCCCGCCATCAGGATAATATCATAGTTATCCGGCGCAATAACACCTTGCAGCGCCACCGCCGCACCGGAGTTCGGCACGCCGTAAATGACTTCAACGCCGTCCGACTCGATCAGTTCGCGCGCCTTAGAAGCGGCGTTGTCGGCGTCGTTCGCGGCATTCTCGCTGCCATAATCCTTTATCACGATCTCAATTGGACGCCCCCCTACCTGGACTTCGGCCAGGGCGGCCTCCAGGCTGTCATATTCGGTCGGGTCAATCCCGGCGGCATACAACAAACCCAGCCGGAAACCATTAACCGACTCCACACCATACAGACTCAGCCAACCGGACAGGTCTTGCAAAAGCCCGATCTTCAGCGGTTCGCCGTCCTGGGCGCCGGCAGCGCCGGCAGTCAACAAAAGGCTAATTAGCAGCAAAACGAAAAACGACTTGCGTAACATTCATCACTCCTTTTCCTAAAATCAACTCGATATTACGCGGGCGAGGAAGGAGCCGATCAAACTGCTCCACCCTAAACAATTGTACCCGCGCCAGGATTGAACGCCAAAAAGCTAACCGCCCACAAATCGCTGCCGCAGTTCGCGTTTTAAAATCTTACCGGCAGCCGAAATCGGCAGTTCATCCAGGATTTCCACAGACCGAGGCACTTTGTATTTCGCCAAATTTTCCACCATATACTGGAGCAGCGCCTCCGGTGTCGCGGTCTGCCCCGGCTTAAGCACCACACACGCTTTGCCGACTTCCCCCCAGGCAGGGTCAGGAACGCCGATCACAGCGCACAGATGCACCGCCGGATGGCGGTACAGCACCTGTTCGATCTCCACCGGATAAACGTTTTCGCCGCCGCTGATGAACATATCCTTTTTGCGATCCACAATGGTGAAATACCACCCCTCATCATATTTCGCCATATCCCCGGTATGGAACCAGCCTTCATCATCCATAACCGCCAGGCTGGCTTCGGGATTGTTAAAGTAGCCAGATGAACGCGACGGGCCTTTTAAGACCAACTCACCCACCATACCGGGGCCGAGCGGCTGGTTATCGTCATCCACTACGCGCGCGTCAATGAAAAAGTTCGGTCGCCCGATGCTGCCCGCCTTACGGATGGCATCCTCCGCCGGCAGCGCAAACAGTCCCGGCCCGAACTCGGTCATGCCGAAGCCCTGTTTGAACCGCACCCCCTTTTCCCGGCCAAACTTCTCCACCAGCGCCACCGGCAGCGGCGCGCCGCCGCTGGTGCAAAAACGCAGGCGGCTCAGGTCGGCCTGCTCCCAGTTCGGCGCGGTCGTTAACATCTGGTACATGGTCGGCACGCCGCCGAAGAAAGTCGCCCCATACTGCTGGATGAGGTCTAATACCTGCTCCGGGTCAAAACGGCGCGTCAGCACCACCGTATTACCCATAATCATCATCGTCATGGTATAAGCGAACAGCCCGCCGGCATGGAACAGTGGGAACACGTTCACCGTCACGTCATCGTGCCGCACATCATGAATAACGGTGTTCAAGGCATTCCAGGCAATCTGCCGGTGGCTGATCTGCGCCGCCTTCGGAAGCCCGGTCGTGCCGCCGGTGAACAGCAGACAGGCAATATTTTCCTCGGTCAGACTTTCCGTAACGACCGGCGTCGCTGGCGCGGATTGCAGCGCCGTTTCAAAGTGTTCGCTGCCGTCCACCGATTCGCCCTCAAGATGCAGCCAGCGATTTACGAACGGCGTTTCCGGCTTCACCTGGAGGATGCTTTGGCCGAACTCGTGCGAAAAGATCATCGCTTTGGGGGTGGTATCCTGCATCAGTTGTTGCAGTTCGCGCGGGTGCAGCCGCCAGTTAAAACAGGTTAACACTGCCCCCAGCTTGCCGCAGGCAAAAAAAGCGTCCAGGAACTCCACGCCATCATAGGCCAGAATACCCACCCGGTCATCCTTGCCGATGTCCGCCTGGTCGCGCAGCCAGTTCGCCAACCGGTTCGCGCGTTCGTTCATCTGCCGGTAGGTGAACTGCCAGTGGGGGGTTTTACCCGCATCCACGATTGCCAGCGTATCCGGCGAGTAAATTTCCCGCCGTCCCATGTAATCGCCGATGTACATCTCCGTCCTCCGTTCACACCCACTCAAAGGCCGCCGCGCCGAAGGCCGCCCCACCGCCGCTGCCGATGAACACCACCAGTTCGCCCGGCTGCGGCCCTTTACCCAATGCTACAGCATCATCCAGCGCCATCGGCATACAGGCCGAACCGGTATAACCCCACTTATCCATAATGTTATGAGTCTGTTCCATCGCCAGGCCCAGATCGTTCAGCACATATTTAATGGTGTTAATGTTTAACTGTGTGAAATAAATCTTGTTGATGTCACTCACTGGGCGGTTGATTTTCGCCATCAGGTCGCGCACCAGCTTCGGCCAGGCCTGATTATTGGTATCTGGCGGAAAGCGTTTAACGAATTTGACGAACTGGCGCGGCGACTCCGGCGCGCCGCCCGTCGGCTGGAGCGTCCCCCCGGCATAGATGCCCAGGTAATCGTGGAAGCTGCCGTCGGCCACCAGCTTCGCGCCCAGGAAACCGGGTTTTTCGCCCGCGCGCAGCAGCACCGCGCCCGCCCCATCGGCGAACAGCGTGGCCGTGCGTTTATCTTTCCAGTCCACATAGCGCGTCATGCCGTAAGCGCCGATGACCAGGATATAGTTATAGTCCGCATCGGTGGCGATGTAGCGCGCGGCGATGTCCAATCCCGTCACCCAAGCGGCGCAGGCGCAATTAACATCGAACGTGCCGGCGTTTTTCGCGCCCAGTTTATGCTGCACAACCGAGGAAGTCCCCGGCGAGATGTAATCCGGCGTATCGGTGGCAACGATCACCAGATCAACCGCTTCCGGCCCCAGCCCGGCTTTTTCCAGCGCGGCGCGGGCGGCCTCAACGGCCAGATCAGAAGTCACCTGGTTTTCGGCCATCACGCGCCGTTCGCGGATACCAACGTTTTCGATCAGCCAGTCGCTCACCGGCTCACCTAATATTCGATCCAGATCGGCATTCGTGACTACCCGTTCAGGGACATAAGCCCCGGTGCTGATGATTTGTGCGTGGCGCATGGTTTTCCTTTCACGGGGGCGGGTTTTGAACCCGTCCCCGCCCTTCTATCTGTTCTGTTTACCCGGCGATATGCGCGTGGAAAGCCGCGTTGAACGCCTCCGGCTTTTCGATGTACGGTGTATGGCCGGTATCTTCGATCACCACCTCCTTGAACAAGCCGCCCGCCGCCGCATAACGTTCCAGCACCGCCCGCGTCTGGCTGACCTGCGGCTGCGGCGGGTAAATCTCCTCGCCCGGCCAACCCGGCACAAAACCCAATTTGCCTAGCCCGCCAAAGTCGAACAGCGACAGATCGGCAACGATCTGGTCATCGCTGCCGCGCACCCACAGCACCGACGGTTTGGGATTGATGGCGTACAGCCCCTTGATGTCCTTCTGATACTTGGGGGAGGCCGCATTGATCGGCCCCCATACACCCGGCGCGACGTTCGGCCAGTTGGCGGACGGCACAAAATCGCCGGGATAGGCATCCTCGCCGATATGCTCCGACAGGAGCGACGACAGCAAATCTTCCTCGCGCTTCGGCACAAACGGCGGCTTCCAGTAAAACGAGTTCATCACCACGCGGGGGGACGCCTGGGGGTTATTCGTGCTGCGGTCGCCGGCGGCGATCAGCTTCGGGAACTCCGGGTTCACCACGCCGCCGCCCGACCCGGCAAAATCATCGTAACAGGGCGTGCCATCCGCATCTTTCGTGCCGCCGAAGCCGTAAGGCGAGCCGGGATTCACCAGCGTGACCGTTTGGATGCGCGCCGGATGTTCCATCATAAAATGCCACAGCACCGCCCCACCCAGCGAATGACCGACCAGATGCGCCCGTTGTAAATTGAGCGTTTCCATCAGCGCAGCCAGATCGTCCGACCAGTCACCCATACCGCGCGTAGCATTAATCTTTTGCGCGCGGTCGGCATCGCCGTAGCCGCGCTGATCGTAAGCGATGCCGCGAAAACCCTCCGGCAGCATCAGCATCAGTTCTTCCCAATATGTCGCCGACGAAGCGTTGCCGTGTACGAAAATCACAGGCACGCCATCCTCCGGGCCGCTGAACAGAACCCGCGTCGTCAGGCGGCTGGATGACACCATTTGAGCCGTTATTCCGGGTAAAGTTGGTATGGACATTCGACGCTCGCTCCTTGTTAACAAAACACCATCACAATATACAAAAACAGAGATCAACCCACGCGCTGTTCGCCCGCGATATGCGCGTGGAAAACCGCATTAAATTCCGCAGGCTTTTCGATGAACGGGATATGCCCGGCGTCCTCGATCACAACCTCTTTATACCAGCCGCCCGCCGCCGCGTAATATTCCAGCACCGCCCGCGTCTGGTCGAGCATAGGCTGAGGCGGGAAAACCTCGTCGCCCGGCCAACCAGGGAATAATCCCATCTTGCCAATCGTCCCCATGTCGGAGGCTGCCGAATTTGACACCAGCAAATCGTGGCTGCCGCGCACCCACAAAACGGGCGGTTTCGGATTGATCGCATACAGCCGGTCGGGTTTTGCTACATACTTTGGCGACAGCGCATTGGCCGACCCCCACACGCCCGGCCCGACAAACGGCCAGTTCGGTGAGGCGGTTTTGTCGCCCGGCAAATCCTGTTCGCCCAGGTGGGTCGCCAGCATCCCCGACAGCATCTCCTCCTCGCGCGGCGGGATAAAAGGCGCTTTTACAATCAAAGCGCGAATAGCTGCGCGCGGCGAAAACCGGCTGTCCATGCTCCGGTCGCCCGCTGCCATCAGCCTGAGCAGTTCGGGATTCACCAGGCCGCCGCCCGACCCGGCATAATCGTCGTAACAGGGCGTGCCGTCCACGTCCTTCGTGCCGCCGAAACCATAGGGCGACCCCGGCGCGGCCTGTGTCACGGTTAAGACGCGCTCCGGGTAGTCCATCATAAAACGCCATACCACCACCCCGCCGAGCGAGTTGCCAACAATATGCGCTTTCTGGATATTCAGCGCATCCAGCAGCGCGGCAGCATCATCGGCCATATCGCCTGTTCCCAACGTGGCGTTTATCTTGGCGGACGGGTCGGCCTCGCCAAAACCGCGCTGGTCCGGCGCGATGCCCCTGAAACCCGCCGGCAGCGCCGCCATCGTTTCTTCCCACCAAGTCGCCGACGACGAATTGCCATGCAGGAACAACACCGGTACGCCGTCTTCCGGCCCGCTGAACAGCACCCGCGTCGTCAAACGCGCCGTTGTGACGGTTTTTGCCACAATCCCGTCCATTGTCGGGATGTTCATGCTTGCCTCCTTAAGATGTGCGGAAATACCCTCTGACCCAAGACTCGATTATCAGCCGCCATAGGCTTTTAGCAGCACTTTTTTGTCTATTTTGCCGATGGCGGTTTTCGGCATTTCCGGGATGAAAACCACCGTCCGGGGGATTTTGTATTTCGCCAGCCGCTCCTGCAAAAAAGCCAGCAGATCCGCCGCGTCCAGCGTATGCCCCGGCTTTACCACCACCAGCGCCCGGCCAACTTCGCCCCACTTTTCATCCGGCACGCCGATGAGCGCGGCCTCACTGACTGCCGGGTGACTGTGCATCACGCTCTCAACTTCGGCGGGGTAGACGTTTTCGCCGCCGCTGATGAACATATCCTTACTGCGCCCAATGATGTAGAAGTACCCCTCGACGTCCCGCCGGGCGAGGTCACCGGTATGCAGCCAGCCATCTATAATGGTTTCGGCGGTCGCCTCCGGTCGGTTCCAGAAGCCAGGCATAACGTGCGGCCCGCGTATCAGCAGTTCGCCCGGCTCATCCGGCCTGCACTCGCTGCCGTCTGGATTCACGATTTTCATGTCTATATGGAATAGCGGAAAACCGACCGAACCGGGCTTGCGGCGCACATCCTGGGGCGGCAGCCAGAAGTTATTGGCCGGTGCTTCGGTCAGGCCGTAGCCGGTTTTGAAGTCCACCCCGCGCGCCCAGAACTTTTCGACAATTGGCATCGGGCAGGGCGCACCGCCGCTGATAATCAGCTTCATATGCGAAAAATCCACCTGTTCCCAACGTGGATGCTGTTGAATCATCAAAAACATGGTTGGCACGCCGACATAATATGTCACCCCGGCATTTGCGATCAGATCGAACGTTTGATCCACATCGAATGCTTTGCAGACGATGGTTTTGCCGCCCAGATGCACCAGCGGCAGGCAAAAAATGTGCGCGCCGCCGATGTGAAACAGTGGAAGCTGAAGCGGCGCGACATCATCCGCCGTCAATCCCCAACCGGTGATGGTGTTAACGCAGTTCCAAGCCGCGTTGTTATGGGTCATAATCGCGCCTTTGGGCAGGCCGGTCGTACCGCCGGTGTAATAAATCGCCCAGGGTTCGTCGGGGTGCTGCTCCGGGCGATCATCCAGCGTCACCGGATAACTCTCGCGCTCGGCAAAAAGCCGGTCGCCGGAATCAGCCGGTGTATCCAGAGCGACATAATGTCTGACGCTTGGCAGTCTGGAACGAAGCTGGCCGACATTTTCCGCCCAATCGCCGGAATAAATCAGCACATCCGGCGTGGCGTCGTTGATGATGCCCTCCAGTTCCGCCACTGTCAGCCGCCAGTTGCAGTTGTGCTGAATCGCGCCGATTTTGCCGCAGGCGAACAGAATGTCCAGATATTCAACCCGGTTGCTGGAGTAAACTGAAACCCGGTCACCTTTTTTGATGCCCAGCGCCCGCAGAAAGTTAGCCGTCTGGTTGGCCTGCGCGTTCCATTCCCGGAAGGTGATTTCACGACTGCCGTTTAGCGTATCCACCAGAGCGGTTCGATCCGGGGTAAGTTTGGCGCGTTTGTCCAGCCAATCGGTGACAAAAGTGGATTTTTGCGTTTCCATAAAGATAGATCAACCTGCTTTCTTCACAAAACATCAAATAAACGGCAGTCTACCCCCAGCGCAGCGCCACCGCGCCCCAGGTATAACCGCCACCTGCCCCGGACAGCACAACCAGATCGCCGGGTTTGATCTTACCCTGCTTTAAACCCAGTTCCAGCGCCAGCACCTGATCCACGCTCTGCACGTGGCCGTGATTTTCCAGATAAACCGACTGCTCCGGCGTCAGTCCCAGCGCGTCCAGGATGGCGTGCCAGAACGAGCGTTTCATCTGCGAAATGCCCAGGAACTTCACATCTGCCAGCGCCGCGCCGCTGCGTTCCACTGCTTCCCGAATCGTGCCGACGAAGTTCGGCAGCGAAATCTCGGCCAGCCGCTCAGACATCCGCTCATAGTCGTCCACATCCAGCCGCCCGTAGTAGCCGTTGGGCAGCATCCCCTCGCTGTCGCCAATGGCATCCGGGGTCTGTTTGAACAGAATCGTTTCGGACAGGCTGCCGTCGGTAAAATATGACGCGCCCAGGATTAAATTGCGCGTTTCACCGCGCCGCAGCAGCATTGCGCCCGCGCCGGAGCCGAAGTTATACATAAAGCGGGCGCGCGGATTCTGAAAATTTATCAGGTCATTTTCCCGGCTGGCCGCCGCCAGCAGCACATATTCCAGCCGTTCGTCGGCCTGCATCAGGCTGCGCGCCGTATTCAGGGCAATCACACCGCTGGCGCACAGGGCATAAACCTCGAAACCGTACCCGTGTACCGCGCCGATATTGTGCTGGATTTTACCGGCGGCATTCCACAGCACATGGTCTTTAAACTCGCTGCCGTGCGAAATCACCAGATTCACCTGTTCGCCGCGCACGCCCGCCACCTCCAGCGCGCGGAGTGAGGCTTGTGTCGCCATCGTCACAACCGTATCTTCTGGCCCGGCAACGTGCCGCTGATGGATGCCTAGTTTTTCGCGCAGAACGCTTTCGGGGATGCCAGTGCATTCGACCAGCTCCGCCGCCGTTTCAATACGCGCTGGGAAGTACGTCCCCCAACCGACCAGACCGACCGGAACATCTATCACCATCTACACCTCTACTCGCGCTGTTTATAACACTGCGCTTGCCGGCAGCACAGTTACAAACGTTATAACAAAAGCCGCGCTCCGTCACCTCAGACGGCGCGGCCAGAAGCGCCCCGCTCGCTCCCGATAGGCGGCATAATTGGGGTAAACCTGCATCAACCACTTCTCTTCAAAGGTGGATTTATAGGTAAAAAATATAACCAGCAGCAGCACAATACATAAAGCGGCGATATGCCCGTGTGCCAGCGCCGCGCCGCCGCTGCATAAAAACACGCCCAGATAAATCGGGTGACGGATGTGGGCATAAAGCCCCTGCTCAACCAGTTTCGCCTGGCCGTCCGGCTCCGGCGAAACGTTAACCAGCGAGCCATTGACACGAAAGTATGTCCACAGCGCCCAAAACACCACTACCAGACCCGCCGTCGCCAGCGCGACACCCACCAGCCGCGCCCACCCGACCTGACCCATTGGCAGCAGAAGCAGCGCCCCAGCCAGCGCAAGAAACAACACCAGTTGAACAGCCACGAGCAGGAGGGCTTTCTGTCTGGGTGTCATGGGGGGCTATTCCTCATGATAAACTACATTCCGGTATATTGTTTTTTCAGTTCATGTTTCAGCAGTTTGCCAGCAGCGTTGCGCGGCAGCGGCGTCTGGCTGAAGATCACCTCGCGCGGCACTTTGTATTTTGCCAGATTTTTCCGGCAGTGTTCAATGATAGTCTCTTGAGAAATCGCCCTCCCCAGCCTGAAGACCACCCCACGCCGCTTTCACCCCCAACGGACGGCCACCGCGCTCCAGGTGTAGCCGGTGCCGGCGCCCGCCAGCACCACCAGGTCGCCGGGTTTGATCTTGCCCTGTTCCAGCCCAAGCTGCAAGGCCAGTGCCTGGTCAACGCTCTGCACATGGCCGTAATCTTCCAGGTAAACCGACTGTTCCGGCGTCAGGCCGACGGCTTCCAGAATTTCCAGATAAAACGATTTCTTCATATGTACCAGGCCGAGGAACTTTACGTCGGCCAGCGTTGCGCCACTTTTTTCCACCGCCTCGCGGATGACTTTCACGAAGTTCGGCAGTGAGGTCTGCCCCAGCCGCTCGGCCATATAATCGGCGTTATGCACATCCAGCCGCCCGCGCAGATCGCCCAGGTACTCCGGCCCATCGCCGATCATGTCGGTCGTCAGCATCACCGTTTCCGACAGGCTGCCATCGGTGAAAGCCGAAGCGCCCAATATTACGTTCCGGTCGAGGCCGCGCGCCAGCACCATCGCGCCTGCGCCCGCGCCGAAGTTGAACATAAAACGCGACCGCTGGTTCTGGAAGTTGATGAGATCGTTTTCACGGCTGCCCGCCGCCAACAGGCCATATTGCAGTCCGGGGTCGGACTGCATCATGCTTTTTGCCATGAACATCGCTATCGGCGCGCCGGCGCACAGCGCGTACATCTCAAAAGCAAAAGCATTTACCGCGCCGACATTGTGTTGAATTTTGCCCGCCGCGTTCCAGACCACATGATCTTTATGTTCGCTGCCGTGCGAAATGACGATGTTGATCTGTTCTGGCAAAATGCCTGCCTGCTCGATAGCCCGCTGCGCCGCCCGCGATGCCATTTCACTGACGGCATCTTCCGGCCCCGCCACGTGCCGCTGCCGGATGCCCATTTTCTCCCGCAGCACCGCTTCGGGGATGCCGGTGCGCTCAACCAAGTCTGCCGCCGTTTCGATGCGGGCAGGGAAATACGTACCAACACCGATAATACCGACCGGAATATCCACAACCACTCCTCGTTCAAAAAGACGGCCTTGCCGATGACAAACGCTTACTATAGCGTGAAACAAAAACCGTGCCATAAATCAACCGCGCCGCTGCACAAATCCACCGTGCCGCTATGTGAAGAATGTCACATTACATCCATTACATCTATCACCTGAATACATAATTACGTTTTATTACTATCAGGGTCAAGGAGAGTCGGTATTTCTTAATAGATCACTGGAAGACAGGAGTCAAAGTCGTGGCTAACCTCGACCTCGCGCGTTTGCAGTTCGCCATCACCACTATTTACCACTTTTTTTTCGTCCCCCTCACCCTGGGTTTATCCATCTTGGTTGCCCTCATGCAAACCCAGTACTACCGGACCGGCGACGAAACCTATAAACGCATGACCAAGTTCTGGGGAAAACTTTTCCTCATCAACTTTGCGATGGGCGTCGTCACCGGCATCGTGCAGGAATTTCAGTTCGGCATGAACTGGTCGGAGTATTCACGTTTTGTGGGCGACATCTTCGGCGCGCCGCTGGCGGTGGAAGCCCTGATGGCCTTCTTCATCGAGTCTACTTTCCTGGGAGTGTGGCTGTTCGGTTGGGATCGGCTGCCAAAACGGGCACATCTGGCTTCGATCTGGCTGGTCGCCATCGCTTCTAACCTGTCGGCGCTGTGGATTCTGATCGCCAACTCCTTCATGCAGGAGCCGGTCGGTTACGCCCTGCGGAATGGCCGCGCGGAAATGACCGATTTCCTGGCGCTGGTTTCCAATCCGCATGTGCTGGTGCAGTACCCGCATGTATTTTTCTCCGGCATCACCACTGCCGCCTTTTTTGTCTTGGGTATCAGCGCGTGGCATCTGCTCCGCAAAAGCAGCAACATCGAGGTTTTCCGCCGTTCGGCAAACTGGGCGACCGTTTACGCCGTCATCGGTGTGGTTATGGTTATCATGGTCGGCCACACCCAGGCGCAGCACATGGTACAAGCGCAGCCGATGAAGATGGCCGCCGCCGAAGCCCTGTGGGACAGCGAAGACCCGGCTTCGATGTCGCTGTTCACCGTCGGCGACGAACCGGGGCGGCGAGATGTGTTTTCGATCCGCATCCCCGGCCTGTTGAGCTTCCTAGCGTATAACCGTTTTGAAGGCGAAGTGAAGGGCATCAACGACCTGCAAGCCGAATACGAAGAAACCTACGGCCCCGGCGATTATGTGCCGCCAATTGCGCTCAACTACTGGAGCTTCCGGCTGATGGTCGGTGCAGGCTTTTTGATGCTGTTCTTGGCTTTGTATGGTTTGTACACGGCTATCCAAAAGAAAACGGAAAACGCCCCGCGTTTCCTGCGGCTGCTGCCGTTTGCGATCTTTTTACCCTACCTTGCCAATATCACCGGTTGGCTGCTGACCGAACTCGGTCGCCAGCCCTGGATTGTCTTCGGCTTGCAGCGGGTGGAAGATGCCGTTTCTCCGAATGTATCTGCCGAAACCGTCCTGCTGTCGCTGGTCGGCTTCACGCTGCTCTACGGCGTGTTGATGGTCGCCGATATTTATCTGCTGGCGAAATTCGCCCGCGACGACAGCAGCCTTTCACCCGAACCCGACAGCGCGCAGCCGGCGCCCGCCGCCAGCTTTTAATAAGGAGGCTATGATGGATCTCAATACCCTGTGGTTTATCCTGATCGCGGTCTTATTCATCGGGTACTTCTTCCTAGAGGGCTTTGACTACGGCGTGGGCATCCTGCTGCCCTTCCTGGGCAAAAACGATGAAGAACGCCGGATAGTTATCAACACCATCGGCCCATTCTGGGACGGCAATGAGGTCTGGCTGCTGACGGCTGGCGGGGCGATGTTCGCCGCCTTCCCGCAGATGTACGCCACCATCTTCAGCGGTTTTTATCTGGCGCTGTTTTTGATGCTGGTCACGCTCATCCTGCGCGGGGTTGCCTTCGAGTTCCGCAGCAAGGACAAACGTCCCGGCTGGCGCAGCACCTGGGACTGGATGATCTTCCTGGGCAGCGCCGTCCCCGGCCTGCTGTGGGGGGTTGCCCTCAGCAACCTGGCGCGCGGCGTAGCGATTGACGCCAACATGCACTATGTCGGCACATTCTGGGACCTGCTCAGCCCCTATTCGCTGCTCAGCGGGGTGGCGTCGTTGATCGCTTTTACCCTGCATGGCGCGCTGTTTTTGTCCTTGAAGACCGAAGGGGAAATGGCGGAACGGGCGCACCGCACAGCTTCCCGGCTGTGGCTGCCCGCCGTCGTTGTCATCCTGGTTTTTGTCGTCGCCAGCTACGGCTCGACCGATATTTTCCAGCGGCTGGGCGTCAACCCCGGCATCGCGCCGTTGGGCGCGCTGGCGGCGCTGCTGTCCATCGGCTACTTCATCCGCGAGCGGCGTCACGGTTGGGCGTTCGTGGCCTCCGGCGCGAATCTGGCGCTGTCAGTCCTGACCATTTTCTCCGGCCTGTACCCACGTCTGGTCATTTCCAACCTGAACCCGGAGTGGAACCTCACCATCTATAATGCGTCATCCAGTGAATACACCCTCCAGGTGATGAGTCTGGTCGCGCTCATCTTTGTGCCGATTGTGCTGGCCTACCAGTCCTGGAGCTACTGGGTCTTCCGCAAGCGTGTTTCGCGCAAGGACCTGGAATACTAAATTTTTCTGAGCGAGGGGCGTTCATCCGAATGCCTCTCCTCTTTTTCCTCATGCCGGTCAATCCGGATTCAGCGTGTACACCATACAACGACGCTCTCAACCGGAATCCCACGCAGCGGCGCAAGAAAAGTAGAGGACAAGGCTGTTTTCAGGGCAATCGCATATGAAAGCTTAATGGGTTTTCAAAAGGTCATTGTGGTTCGATAAAGACCGTTTCGCGGGTAG
>JAPKMO010000118.1 GCA_026645945.1 Anaerolineae bacterium | reverse complement strand
TCATCGGCCAGATCGCGCCGCGCCAGGCCTTCCGCGTCCTGGCCGGGCCGGAATGTGTGGACGGCTTCGCCTGGTTCAGGGTGATTTTCGGCATCAACGCCGTCCAGGGTTGGGTGGCCGAAGGCAGTGATGGCAAATATTTTACCCGACCGGTGGGTTAAACATGTCTATCATCAACCGGCGTTTGGGACTGTCCCGCTATGAGGCCGACGAATATTACCGGCAGGCGCTGGAAGCCTACCAGAAAAAGCGCCTGGACGATGCCATCCTGAACATGGACGATGCCATCGCTCTGCTGCCTAGCCGTTCCGAATACTGGGCGGCGCGCGGTTTTTTTTACCTGGAGGACGGCGTGCTGGACAAGGCGCAGGCCGATTTTGAGCAGGCGCTTAAACTGCACCGCTTCGAGATGCTGGCGCATTATGGGCGCGGGGTGATCGCCTACAAAGATCGCAACTGGCAGGAGGCGCTGGCGCACTTCACCGACGCCTACCGCAGCGACCCCAAACGCCCAGAAACGCTTTATTACCTGGCGCTGTGTTTTCACCGCACCGGCGACAACGCCGCTGCCCAACGTTTTATGGAGCAGGCCGCCGCCGCTTTCGCCAACGTGGACGAGCGCCGCCGCGCCGATGCACTTAAGTGGGTGAAGGAGTTTCAGCGCATCCTGGGCAGCGCGACCAGCCTGCCCCCGCCGGGATAGTTTAGGCGCGGGCAAGGGTTGGCGTTTTGAATCAAAACAGCCAGCCTGCAGCAAAGCAGGGTAATTTGTGGAGACGATATACGAATGGTGATGAAAGACCAGACCATGCAGATCGCACCGCCGGTTCAGGCATCGCAGTTGATCGAAGGCGTTTATACCGTCCCGATTCGAGTCTTTGAGGACGAACGCGGGCGTTTTATGGAGACGTTCCGCCGCTCCTGGTTCCCCTGGGTGGACTGGGAATGTTTACAGGGCAACCGTTCCGACAGCCGCCCTGGCGTCCTGCGTGGCCTGCATTATCACCATCTCCAGATAGATTACTGGTACGTGCCGAAAGGCCGCATCCGCGCCGGGATGGTAGACCTGCGCCCTTCGTCGCCCACCTATATGGCGACCCAGATTTTAGAAATTGGCGAGGAAAACAACCTGGGCGTTTTTATCCCCGTCGGCGTCGCGCACGGCTTTTTGGCGCTGACCGAAGCCACGCTGATGTATATGGTCAACAACTACTACGACGGCGGCAAAGATGAATGCGGCGTGGCCTGGAACGACCCCCAGATCAACCTGAATTGGGGCATCAGCGACCCGCTGCTTTCCCCGCGCGATCTTCAGAATCGTTTCCTGAAAGATATTCCGCCGGAGGAACTGCCGAAATAACGCTACGAATCTTCGTCGGATTCGATAGTCTGCATCCTGCCCCAGTAGCCGGCCAGCCACTTCATCGTATCAACGGCGCTGTGGGGGGACTGTTCGCCGGACATCAGATCACGGTCGAGGTCGTCGCTGCGCCGCATCAGCGCGGCCCGTGTGCGGTTGTCGCCCATGCTGGCGACCAACTGCGCCAGTTCCTTGAGGTTGTTGGCAAGCACCTGCCGCTCCTGGGGGGATAACTCGCCGCTGCGGTCATCCAGTTCGGCATGGACAACAGCGGCATCGAAGCCGACGGCGCGTTTTGACCAGCCGTCAAACGATTCAGCCAGGGCTTCCAGAACCGTAAAGGCGGTGTTCACCTGCTCGGCGAACTCGGACAGCGCCTGAGAGCCTAACATCCGGCGCACCGCGACCAACGTCTGTACAATGCTGCGTTCTTCGTCCAGGCTGCGCCGCCCCTCCAGCGCCTTGTCCAGCCGCTGCAAGCGGGCCAGCGGCTGGCCGCGCGCGAAACCGCGCCACCAGTTGGTGAGTGATGCGCGTGTGGTTTCGCTCCAGGCCACCTGGCCGACCAACCGCTTAAGATTTTCGACCAACTGGCCGTCGTCTTCGAGGATTTCCATCTCGTTTACCAGCCGCCGGACGGCTGCCCGCGCTGTCAGCTCGTCGCGGGTTTCGGAGGCCAGGCCCAGCATGTGCCATATAACCTCATCGCTCACGCTCATGGCCGGGTGCTGCTGCAAGCTGCGTGCAAGCTGCTGCGCCAGCGGCAGGGCTTCTTTACGCCATTCCAGATCATCCAGCATGGTGACATAGGTGGCGACAGCCTGCTGCGGCGTCATGTCTCCGGCGATGGTGATGCGGCTGACCAGATCAAGGATATCGTGGGTTGCGCGCTGGCTGGTTTCCAGCGCCCGCGCCAGCGATGGCAGCAGCGTTTTTGTCTCGTTGGCCTGATGAATGAGCTGCAGCGCCAGGTCATCGCGTTTGTGAGCGACTGCCAGCGCCAGCAGCCGCTCCAATGTCTCGCGGCTGAGATACCGAACGCCGTGCTGCATCCACTCCTGGATGATGCTCTCGGCCTGATAATGGGCAGGCAGCGACCCGGCGTTTGGCGCGCCGCCGATATACAGCTCCCAAATCTGGTTGACCACCGCCGGGCTGAACATCACCCCGGCGCGCGCCCGCGCTGCCCGCGCCATCGCCACCAGAAAAACTTCCGCGCCGCGCGTCTGGAGCAGCTGCAGGGGATCGCCGGCAAAATCGCGCATGACCCGGCCAAAATTGTCCGGCAGCGCCCTCAGCAGATCGTCGTCGTTCAGCAGTTGTTCGAGAGCTGCTGGATCGCGTTTGACAGACAGCACAATCAACTGGCGGCCCAGTTCGCCGTCTTGCTGCGCGCGCGGCTGCGCCGCCAGGATGCCATAGTGCAGCACGTCGCCCAGGTCATAATGGGCCGGTTCGCGCGCGACCAGCGTCAGCCAGTTAATGATAGTATCGCTGTCGCCGTCGTTGATCGCCACCCGCAGCGAATACAGCGCCGCCATCTTCAGGCGGGACAGCCACCGGCTGTCCGGGTTATCGTTCAGGCGAACGCGAATAAACGCATAGGCCGCATCCGGCTGGATATGCAGGGTGTCGTTTAAGAGCCTGGACAGCCGTTCGTCCAGGTCTGGCCGTTCGTCCATCAAATGCGCGACGATGCTTGCCGCGTCGGCGTCGCGGGTGTCCAGCGCGTGCATTAGCAGGCGTTCGGCATACAAATCAAACAGTTCGCTCTCAGGCGGCACTTCGCCGGTCAGCACCGCTTTAAGCGCGTCCGCCGGCACGTGGTCGCCGGAAAGTATTTGCATGTCGAGCGTTTCACGCTCAATCACGAACCATCCCTCCACAGGCTCGAACTGCCCCAGTAAGATCATAACATATCGCCCGGCGAAAAACCGTAGAAAAGGGAGCTATGATCGAATGCGGCGGATAAACTCCACGCTTTGAAGTTTACGCTCCAGCAGGAAGGTGATATAACCGAGCATCACTCGTTCGGTATCGTCGTGCAGTGCCGTCGAGATGGTCAGGGTTTTGACATGGCTGTAGGGGCTGCGCTGCATGTGCCGCAGCAGCTTGAGCGTCACCATCGAGATCGGCACAACTCCCGCGCCCTCGTGGCTGTAACGCGGGCTGACCACACCGCCCAGGGCGTAGCTGAAAAACTGATCTTGCGGCTGGATGTTTTCGCGGCTGACGACACATTCGTAAAGTTCCGGTCGAAAGCCGACCAGATCGAGCAGGCGCAGTTCGTAATACCGCACTACCAGGCGCGGGTCGTCGTCCACGCACAGCCGCTCTAGCGTATCGTCCACCAGTTGGAACAGGTCGCGCATGTCCGCGTCGCCTTCGGTCGTAAAACGGTCGAGCAGTTCAGCGGCATAGCTGGCATACGCGCCGCGTTTGAGGTCTTCGCGGATGCCCAGGTAAGGCGCCGTCATCTCGGCCTGTGCCACGATGTCCAGGTCGCGCCCCCGGTGGATGAGCATATCGGCGCGCGTGAACAGCTCCACATGGCCGGTTTTGTGGCTGGTTGGCTTGCGCGCACCTTTGGCGATCACGTCCCGTTTGCCATGTTCGGGGGTGAGAATGGTCAGCAGGCGGTCGGCCTCGGCAAAATCGCGCCGCTTGAGGATGATCGCCGGCGTGCGAAAGGCGCGTTCCTGCATGGGCATGGCGGTTACTCCAGATGCTGCGGGCCGAAGCCGTTCGGCAGCAGATCGGTCAGCAAACAGGCCAAGCGGATATTGCCATCCAGATCGGCGATAATCACCTGTAAGTCCGGGGCGAATTCGTAGAGCATCTGGCGGCAGACCCCGCAGGGCGCACCGCCGCTGCGCGTGACCACCGCCAGCGTATCGAAACGCCGCTGCCCTTCGCTGACGGCTTTAACCAGTGCCGTGCGTTCGGCACAGATGGTGGCCGGGTAGGCCGCGTTTTCCACGTTGCAGCCGGTGTAAATCATGCCATCGGCTGCCCGCAGCGCCGCCCCAACCGGGTAATGCGAATAGGGGGCATAGGCTTTTTCGCTGGCCGCGACCGCCAGGCGAATCAGGTCTTGAGTGTCCTGATCGGTGGTTTTCATTGTCAGTCCGTTGTTACAGGCTGGGCCTGAAGGGATGTATGGCCGCTGTTGGCGGCGGTTTCGGCGTCATTTTGTGGCGGCTCCTGCCGCTTGCGGACGATGTGAACTTTTCGGATGCGCCGCCCTTCAATCGAGTCCACCCGCAGCGTGAAGTTGGGATGGTCAATCGTCTCGCCAACTTCCGGCACGTGTCCCAACTGCGTGAACACGAAGCCGCCCAGCGTGTCGCTGTCCTCGGTGGAGAGTTCGACATCCAGCAGTTCATTAAAATCATCCAGGTTGATGCTGGCATCCACAATGTATTCATCCGGGCCTTTCTGGATGTAATCGGCTTCCTCATTCACGTCGTACTCGTCCTGGATGTCACCGACGATTTCCTCGATCAGGTCTTCGATGGTCAGCAGCCCTGCCGTCCCGCCGTATTCGTCCACCACCACCGCCATATGAATTTTATTGGCGCGCATTTCCTTCAGCAGCACGTCGCAGCGTTTGCTTTCCGGCACAAAAAAGGCCGTCCGCATGGTTTCGCGGATGGATTTCGTGCCGCCGGACGGCCACAGGCTCAACAGGTCTTTGGCGTACAGCAGCCCTTTAATATTATCAATGTTGTCCTCGTAAACGGGGATGCGCGAATGGCCGCTTTGGATGAAAAGCTGTAAGGCTTCTTCCAGCGGCGTTTCAATTTCGACGGCGATCACGTCAATACGCGGCACCATCACCTCGCGCGCCAGGGTTTCGTCGAACTCCAGCACCGAGTAAATCATCTGTTTTTCCTGGTTTTCGATAGTGCCTTCTTTTTCCCCGGCATCCAGCAGGGTCATGATCTCTTCCTCGGTGAAGACGTTCACCAGCCCGCCGCTGCCGAAGATCGAAGCCAGCGCCCGGCTGAACAGAATGATGAGCTTCACCAACGGGTTAAGCAGCACGATCAGCAGGCGCATCGGGGGCTTTAACCAGGGTGCCAGACGGTCGGCCCGCGCGCTGCCGATGGCTTCCGGCACGAGGTTGCCCAGCGCCAGCGTAAGCAGCGCCGCCGGGATGAGCGTGATGAGATAAGCCGCCGCCCGCGCGGCGTTCGGATTGGCGATACCCAACTGGGTGACCAGCGGCTGCGCCAGCGTCGAGGCAGCCACCGCCGCGACGCTGAACTGGATGATGATCTGGCTGAGCTGGTAGGTGATATGCAGTTCTGGAGGAATATCCTTGCCCGCTTCCGCCTGTTCGCGCAGGCGGTATTCCCGGCTGTTGGTGAGCGCGGCGTAGGCCAGGGTAATCAACCCATTCAACCCCACCAGCCCCACCAGGGTAATCAGGCCGGATAAACTGCCCTCGTCCAATTTTGTCTTTCCTTTGTCCCTTCAGACAACCCCAGAATATAAAATGCCGGTCGTTAAAGGCGAATTAAATACGCCTTAACTCCGGTCATTTAATCGGTTAAGAACCAACAGCTTGTGGAAAGTTGGCCTCTGGGAGGGTAGTCTGAATCTTCCTCTAACACGTCTGGTTTATTTACGTTAAGACGGCGTTTTGGTCGGGTTTGTTACCTTGATGATTTAAGTCTACCATAGTTATTGTGGGATCGGCAAGGTTTTTCGCCCCCGCTGGAGCGTTGTGTGGGAGCAGCGTTCGCGCTTTTCGGAATGGCGATTCTGGCCGCGCTGCCCGGCTCTTAACAACCGCGCGCTTTTGGGGTATGATTCGCGCGTTTGTCACCTTTCTGCCGGAGTCAAAAAAGCATGAATCAAGGAACAAAACGTTTAACTGTTATCCTGGGCGTGGTGATGATTATCGCTATGGGTAGCAGTGTCATTATCCCGGTCTTAAATCCCACCCGCAACCGGAGCCTTCAGGCGACCGAAGTTGTGCCGACCGAAGTCCCCATTCCAACCTTCCCGCCGCCGCTGGATGACCTGAGCGCGATCACGTTCGATCAGGACATTGTGCATCCGTCGGGGCTGTTCAGCATTGCACAGCCGCCCGGCTGGCTTCCGCTGGCGCCGGTCAGCAGTTCCACCACAACCACCACGCCGGAATTGAACCTGAACAACAGCGACCGCTCCAGCATCATCCAGGCGGTGGTGCAGTCTGCCGGCAGCATCGGCTCACTCGAACAGTTGGATGATTATTATACGTCTGACATTCTGCGCCAAAGCTGGTCGGCATACAGCAGTTGGCGCGAACTGACCCGCCGTCAGGAAAACGATAAACTGATTATTGACTTTGAACTGACCAACCGCCTCGGCCAGACGTTCGTTGCCCGCCAGGAATCCTGGCTGGAGGATGGCTGGCTGTACCGGCTGCGCGTCATCACGCCGGATAACGCGCCGGACATGCTTAAGTACCTGATGGATAACCTGGAGCCGACCTTCCAGTTAAACCCGGCCCTGGCCGGTGTGCCGCTGGACTGGAAAGGTTTCTTCGATGCCGGGACGAACATGGCGGTTCGTTTCCCTGCTGACTGGACGCTGACCGATAACGCCACCGGACGCACGGCCAGTTTTAGCGGCGGCGGCGCGGCCCTGCGGCTCGATTCGCTGCCCGGCCAGGCCGCTGCTGACGAAGCCGCCGCGCGCGCCTGGGTTGAAGCCGCTCGCTCCGGCGCGGAAGTATTGAGCGTGCAGCCGGTGACGCGCGGCGAAAACCAGGGCTTTTCGGTCGCTTATCGTTTTGCCGACGCCGATGGCAATCCGCAAAGCGGCTTGGTCGTCCTGCTCAATGGGGCGAGCGGCCTGTACGCGGCCAACCTGCGTTTTGCCGGACAGGACGTGGACTTAAATACCGAGGCTGGCCGCACCGCGCAGCCCAATCTGGCGCAGGTGATGGACACGTTTACCGTTCTGAGCAATGTGAACGTGCCGCTGCCGACGCCCACCCCCAGCCCGACGCCGCTGGCTTCGGCGACGCCCATCCCGACTGACGAACCGGCGGCGGAAAATACGCCGGAGGCCACCGAAGGCGCGTAAATTCCCGGCACGGCGGCTGTTTTGTCGGGCAGCAGCCAGCCTGACACCCGCAGATATGTTTAAGGGCGCATGACCAATGCGCCCTTGCTGTTTGGAATGAGCATAACCGGCGTTTACCCGGCCACATCCACCCGTTCCAGCAGCCAGCCGGCAATGGCCGGCAGCAAATCGGGGTGCAGGTCGGCACCCAACGACGGGTATTCATCGAAACTGCCCGTGATTGCCACCTGATACAGATGATTGGCGTCCGGGATGGTGATGATGGTGTAATCGGCATTCCCGGCCTGTTCGAGCGCGGCCTCCAGCGCAGCGGCGTTGCTCTCCGGTTCGACCTGTTTATCCAGCCCGCCGAAAATTGCCAGCACCGGGATGCGGGTTTTTGCCCAGTCTGCCGCCGGGTCATACGCCAGAAAAAACTGGAACCAGGGTGTCTGGAAAGCCGCCATCTGCTGTTCAACAGTCTGCGTGATGTAAGTCTCGGCGCTGCCCAACAGCGCGCGCATGTCGTCCGGTACGGCCTCGTACATCAAACGGCTCATATTCTCAATCTCAGCCCGCACGGTGTCCATGTCACCTGCCGCAGCCGCATCGAAGGCGCGGTTTACCGCCTCCAGAATGGCTTCCTGCGGCTCGCCGGTGACGCTGGACTGTTCCAGCGAAACACGGTTCTGGAACAGCAAAACCTCGCGCCCGTTCAGTCCAGGGCCGGACAGCAGAATGACGAAAGCCACATTCGGATTGCTGGCCCCCAGCATGGCCGCGATGATGCCGCCCTCGCTGTGGCCGAGGATGCCGATTTGCTCCGCATCAATGTCGTCGCGGCTGAGCAGATAACCGACCGCTGCCGCCGTATCCTCGGCAAAATCCGCCGTCGTGGACACAGACGGATCGCCGGTCGAGCCGCCCACGCCGCGATCATCGTAGCGCAGCACGGCGATGCCGCGCCGGGTCAGGTCATCGGCGATGTCGCGGAAGGGGCGGTAGCCGGGAACGAACGGCAGCGACTCGTCACGATCCTGCTGGCCGCTGCCGGATACCAGCACCAGCGCCGGGTGTGGGCCGTCGCCTTCAGGCAGGGTGAGCGTCCCGGCCAGGGTCACGTCGCCGTTTTGGAAGGTAACTTCTTCCTGTGCGTAAGGCACTTCTTCGACGGCTGCCGGCGCGGGTTCAAACGCTGCCAGCGCGTTCACAGCCGGCAGAAAAACCGTCTCGTGCAGCGCGGGGTAATTGTCCGGCGCGCTTTGCAGCAGCACGATGTAACTTTTACCCTCGCTGCTGGTGACGGCCGCATCCACCATAATCTGAAGTTTTCCGACGCTCACTTCCACCTTGTACAGCGTCCAGGTGAACGCTTCGGTATCCAGCGTGTCAACGGCGTCCGGCATGGCATCCAGGCCGAGCTGTGGCAGCAGCGAAGCCAGCAGTTGTTCGACCGTTACCGGGGCGGCCTGCTGCACCAGCATCGTGATGTCCGTCGGGCCGCCGCCGCGCGCATATAACCCGGGACCAGCCACCCGCCAGCCTTCCGGCACGAGGCCCTGCACGCCGAATGTTTCGTTGGTAAACGGCACGAGCGTGATTTCGTCGTCCTGCGCCAGAGCGAACGCCGCCGGAGCGACCAGCAGCACGAGAACGATCAGGTATCTTGAAAGGTTTTTCATCAGCGTTTCTCCTTGAGTGAGGATAAACACTTTCTCACTCTTGATAATCACAGGTGATTATATTCTCATATTTGATATAGATCAAGGCTGAAACGGATATTTTGCAGCCGATTGCCGGATGCAACTATCTTATGCAGAACGCGGCCAGAAGGCCGCGTCGGAATACAGACTGTAGTTTGCCGAAGGGACGGCAATTAGTAGAGTGAAGTGTATTTTCTGCGCTGGGGACGAGGCACGCGCGCCGGGACGGGTACGGGTACGGGCGCGCGTCTGGCGCCGGGTTTAAGCAAACGTTCCATATCATCCAGCAGCTCACGCACGCGGTCACCCAGGTCATCCCATACCGAACGCTTCTGCTTAGCCACGCTGTGTTTACCTTTCTCACACCGGTCGCAGGGTAAACAAAAACCCCTTCTTCAGCTTGACTCGGTCTGAACGAAGGGGTATTTCTGTGCTGGTGGTCTATCTACAAAACCTGTGGACCTAAAGGGATTCGAACCCTTGACCTCTTCAATGCCATTGAAGCGCTCTCCCAGCTGAGCTATAGGCCCTCATGGGCAGGGATTGTAGTCCCTTCATATTCAGATGTCAATACTCAAAGCATACAGCGGTTTTCTTTTTTTGTGTATAGTGTGCAACACGATTCTAACGTAAATTTTAATCTTTTGTTCATGCAAGGGGCGTAACTCAGGCCGCCGGAGGTGGTTATAGTTATATTGACCTTGTGCAAAAGCGTCGGATTAACTGCTTCAAATCCGAACGCGCTTGCGTCTCTGCGGCCTCAAAAACTGATGAACCAATCTCCAGCAGCATCCAGAACCGGCCTGCGCGCCCTGCCGCGTAATGTGTGGGTCATGACACTGACCAGCTTTTTGACCGACATCTCCAGCGAAATGGTTTTTAACCTGCTGCCGCTGTTTCTGGCAAACGTGCTGGGTGTCAAAACCAACGTTATCGGCCTGATTGAAGGCCTGGCGGAAAGCACGGCCAGCCTGCTGAAGGTATTTTCCGGCTGGCTTTCGGACAAACTGCGCCGCCGCAAAAGTCTGACGGTATTCGGTTACGGCCTGTCCAGCCTTGTTAAGCCGTTTCTGTATATCGTGACCGGCTGGCCGGGCGTGCTGGCGGTGCGTTTTGCTGACCGGGTGGGCAAAGGCATCCGCACCGCCCCGCGCGATGCACTGATTGCCGACAGTATAGCCCCGGCTCATCGCGGGCTGGCGTTCGGGCTGCACCGTGCCGGGGACACCCTGGGCGCGATGACCGGCCTCATCATTGCGCTGGCGCTGGTGCTGGCGGTGCAGGCGGCCAGCGTCAGCCTCTCGCGGGAAACTTTCCAGGCGGTCGTGCTGGTGAGCATCGTCCCGGCGTTTCTGGCGGTCGGTGTGCTGGCGGTCGGCGCACGCGACGTGCCGGTGACGGGCGAAGCGCCGCCGCCGCGCCTCAGCCTGCGGGATGTCAGCCCCGCATTCCGGCGCTTCCTGGGCATCGTGGCGCTGTTTACGCTGGGCAATTCCGCCGATGCGTTTCTGATTTTACGCGCCCAGGAACGGGGTTTAAGCGTTGCCGGGGTGCTGGGGATGCTCATCACCTTCAATCTGGTTTACAGCCTGGTATCCGGCCCGGCGGGCGCGCTGTCCGACCGGTTTGGCCGGCGGCGGCTCATCCTGGCGGGATGGACGATCTACGGGCTGATTTATCTGGGGTTTGCGCTGATGACCGAAACCTGGCAGGCCTGGGCGCTGTATGCGCTGTACGGCCTGTACTACGGCGTCTTTGAAGGCACGGCCAAAGCCTTCGTGGCCGATCTCGTCCCGGCGGCGCAGCGCGGAACGGCCTACGGCCTGTACAATGCGGCGGTAGGGCTAGTCGCGCTGCCGGCCAGCCTGATGGCGGGCATCCTGTGGCAGGGCCTGGGCGGCTGGCAGGGCTTCGGGCCGTCGGCGCCTTTTCTGGCCGGGGCGATACTGGCCCTGGCGGCGATGGCGCTGCTGGCCTTCTGGAAACCGGCGGTGTAGCACCCCGCGCATCACGGCCTGCCGAAACCTCGCCAGACCCGCATACGTAGAGTATAGTTGTATCGTGCGTAGGAGAGGGGGCGTGCCGTGCGAAAACTGCTGGCACTATGTATTATCGTCCTGATTTTTTTCCCGCTGGCGGTGGCAGCCATCGCCATGCTGTCCATTAATCCCTGGATTCTCGACCGGGATTTTTATATCAACCTGCTCGGCGACCGGCGGCTTTACGATGGGCTGCTGGATGATGAACTGCCGGCGCGTTTTAACGAACAAGTGCTGCCGCAGGTAGACCAGCTTCCCGCTGCTGCCCTGGCGGCGGCGCTGCGCGAGGTGGTGACGACGGACTACCTGCGCGAGCAGGCCATCACGATCACCAACGGTATATTTGACTTCATTGATGGGCGCGTGAATACACTGGAAGTGTACCTGGATTTAACGCCGGTCAAGGCGCAGATTGCCGGGGAAGCCCGGGCGCGCTTCGCCCAAGCGCTGGCGGCCAACCTGCCGCCGTGCAGTGCCGGGCAGGAGCCTATCGCGCCCGGCGGCAGCGTCTACCGCTGCATTCCTTCCGGTACGAGCGTGGACGAAGCTGCCACCATCATCGAGGATGCTCTGCCACGCCTGCTGGAAACCGCGCCCAGCCGCATCAACCTGGGCAAGCCGGTGCGTCTGGAAGGGGCGGACTGGTTCCTGGGCGCGACCGTTCGCCGGGGACTGAACCAGACCATCGGCTTTTTGATCGCCATAACTGCCATCGCCTGGCTGTTGGCCGGGTTTATTGCCGGACACACCTGGCGGGAGCGGATGTTCTGGTTGGGCGTGCCGCTGCTCCTGGTTGCCATCCCAACATTCCTGATCGGATTATCCCTGAACAGCGAGATTGCCACTGCCATCATCCGGGGCGGGCTGGGCAGCGTCACCGTGAACGGTCAGGCAGTTTACACCTCCGGCTTCGAGGATGCGCTGGCCGCCGTCATCGGTGCGGCGATTATCACCTCCGGCAATACACTGATGAGTGTTGGGGCGGTGCTGACGTTAGCCGGCCTGGGTTTGTTTATCGCCGGGCTGGTGCAGCCCTCGGCGCGGGGGCGGGGCGGGCCGACCGTCACCATTCCCGTACCGGGCGAAAAACCCAAACGCAGCGATTATTGATGGATAAACGGAAAAGAATGAGTTTGATAGACAGTGGGCTTAGAGTTTATCCGTAAACCCACCAGACAGTGGGCTTAAGCCCACTGTTCTGCTGTCAGATCAATCGGTTTACGGATAGATACTTAAGCCCACTGTCAGCTCACTGTCAGCCCACTGGCATCTCAATGGCAACGGGTTGAAGCCCGCTGTCCACTCAGGATGAGGTACAGTCTAATTGGTTTATGCACAAACATAAACAAGTAAGAGGGAAAACTTGATGAAATCCGATCTGGACCGGCTGATGGCCGCCCGCGACCTGCAAGCGATCTTCGTCACCGGCGATGCCGAAAACAATCCTCCCCGCGATTACCTGACCGGCGGCGCGCATATCACCGGCGGGCTGGTCATCAAAAAACGCGGCGAAGCGCCGGTGATGGTCGTCAACCCGATGGAAATCGAAGAAGCAGCCAAAAGCGGCCTGGCCGTTTTTACATATAACGATCTGGGTTGGGCGGAGCTAATCGAACAGGCCGAGGGCAGCCGCAGCAAGGCGGAAGTGGCGTTGTGGGGACGCTGTCTGGAGCGGTTCAGCATCCCGCCGGGCAAAATCGGCCTGTACGGCGCCGGCAGCCTGAACCATTATCTGGCCTTCACGCCGCTGCTGGAAGCCGGCAATCCAGGTTATCAGATCGCAGGTGAGATGGGGCTGACGCTGTTCGATGAGGCATATATCACCAAAGACGCCGACGAAATCCGGCGCATCAAAATGGTGGCCGCCGCCACCAGCGCGGTTTTACAGGCCACCTGGGACTTCATCGCTGCGCATCGCGCCAACGGCGATATGGTGGTGAAGGATGACGGCGCGCCGCTGACGATTGGCGAGGTGAAACGCTTTATCCGGCGGGCGCTGCTCGACCACGAACTGGAAGATACCGGCATGATCTTCGCCCAGGGGCGCGATGCCGGTTTTCCGCACAGCCGGGGCGAAAACGAGATGCCGCTCAGGGTGGGGCAGGCTATCGTGTTTGACCTTTTCCCCCGGCAGTTGGGCGGCGGTTATCATCACGATACCACGCGGACGTGGTGCATCGGCCATGCGCCGGAGGCCGTGCGGCAGGCTTATGATACGGTGATGGCAGCCTTTCGGGTGGCGCTGGATGCCTACGCCGAACCCGGCCAGCCGGCCCACGCGCTGCAAGACGCGGTACTAGATTATTTCGAGGCGAACGGCCACCCTACGCCGCGCAGCCACCCCGGCACGAGCGAAGGGTACGTTCACAGCCTGGGGCATGGCGTCGGCCTCAACATTCACGAGCGGCCTTCGCTGCACCATCTGGTTAAGGACGACCTTTTGCAAATCGGCAACATGATTACTATCGAACCGGGATTGTACTACCCAGAGCGCGGTTTCGGTGTGCGGGTGGAAGATTCGTTCATCATAGATGAAACCGGCGCATTGGTTTCGCTGACCGATTTTCACAAGCAACTGGTGCTGC
>JAPKMO010000117.1 GCA_026645945.1 Anaerolineae bacterium | reverse complement strand
CTGTCCCCGGCCCACGATCCGAGACAGTGAGCGTTAGACCCTTGTCTATCCCCGGCCCACGATCGGAGACAGTGGGCTTAAGCCCACTGTCTAGCCCACTGTCTGTCCCCGCCCCCTTGTCTGATTCACCATCAAACCGCCGCTTGAAGGCATATGAGCTGTAACCTTTGATTTTTCGCACGTATTCGTTGAGGACAATTTCATTCTCTGCGCCGATGACCATGTGAACATGATCGGGCAAGACATTCCATGCGACGACTGGCACGGCGTACTGCTGAATGGCTTCTGCGAGGCATGCCGCCATCTGAATCTGTTCTTCGGGCGAGAATATCAGCGGCTCACCTGCCTGTATCCCATACGTGACCATGCGTTCGGAAACCCGCGAATTGTGAGTCACAAACGTCACAAACCACAGCGGACGATTCTGACCCGCCATCACGTCGGGGAAACGCTCCGCCCACGCAAAGGCCGCCTCGCCGGCCACCGCCGGGTCTTCGATCAGGCTGTTGCCGTACTGGATGTTGTGCAGCATGGGCAGTTTGCCGCGCTCGTGGGCGGCTTGCAGCAGCAGGTTCAGCCGCGCCACTTCCACCGCCTGCGGGTCAAGGTCAACGCCGTACAGGTTTTCCTGCAAAATCCGCATCTGCCGCCGGCGGGGGAACTGCCTGTCCGTCTCGTCACCGTGTTCGGCCAGCCAGCGGTCAAGCACCTGGAAGGCTTCGATCAAAAATGAGCCGCTGCCGCAGGCCGGGTCGAGGATGCGCAGGCGGTGGGCTTTTTCCGGCGTCATGTCCGGCGCTTCCAGCAGCTTGCCCAGCGTTTGCCCCACGATGTAGCGCACCACATATTTGGGCGTGTAATAAATGCCCTGGGCTTTACGTTTGGCGCGTTTGCTCAGGTCGAGCGCGTCCTTGCCCTGGGGGTCCTGCGCCTTAAAGCTGAGGTACTGCTCGTAAACTGCACCCAGCACGTCGGCGTCAATGGCGGCAAAATCGTAGGTGGCAAAACCGCCCTTCACGTCGTACAGGCCGTTGATGAGGTCGGCCAGCAGGTTTTCGTCGTGGATTTCCAGGTCGGTATCCAGCGGGTGCAGCGCGAACAGCCGCGCGTTGTAAAGGTCGTCCAGCTCGCGGAACAGCGCCAGCAGGTCTTTAAACAGGTTTTTGCCTTTTTTGCGGCTGTCCTTGTACTGGCGCAGCGCCGAACGCAGCCGGTTTTCTTCGATGCGCCGGTCTTCGACGGTGCGGATGAAAATCAGCCGGTCTAAAAACCGCTGGATGGCTTCGTCCACCTTGCGGTAATCGCGCGACCAGAGCGTCGCGCCCATGCGGGTGATCTCATCGAACAGGGCGTGCCGCCACTTGGTCAGGTCGGCGAACAGCACCTTGTTCACGTCGTCGCGTTTTTTCTTCTTATGCACCCGCTCGGCCAGTTGGTCAATCGCGCCGGCCTCCACCGCCGGGCGCGAAAGCAGCCACAGGTCGTCAAACTGGCCGTTGGCGTAGTGTTCGGCCTGCAAATCGAGGAACAGCGCGTTTTGCGGGCGGTATTCGTCCCATTCCGCGTTAAAGACCTTCAGCCCTTCAAAGTTGCTCAAAACCGCCCACGTCACGCCCTTGAGATAGCCGTAGTTGATGGCCTGCTTCATCGGCTTTTCGGCATTGATGTCCACGCTGAATTTTTTGGCTTCCAGGAAAAACACCGGCACACCGTTCAGCCGGAAGCTGTAATCGGGGTAGCCGTCGGCGATTTTTTCTTCGGCGCGCACCTCGCCGCGCCGCTGCGTGTTTTCAACATCCCAGCCCAGGGCGCGGAACAGCGGCAGCAGAAAATCCTTTTTGACATCTTCTTCACTGTGGCGGCGTTTTTGCGCCTCGGAAAGCTGGCGGTAGCTGTCCACCAGCGCCGCGATCTGGCGGCGGGCGGTTTCCGTGTCGCTCATGGTCTGCCCTCTGCCCGAAACCCTCTGCTCCCGGCTATTATAACGCTCTTACCGCGCTTGCACTACAGCGGCAGCCCATCCAGCCAGGCGGCGATTACGCGGCGGGTAGCGTCCGGCGCGGTCTGCGGGAACAGGTGGCCGTGACCGGGGATTTCGGCGTAGGCGGCCTCCGGCAGCAGCGCCCGAATCGAGGCGGCGGCACCCGGCAGCAGCGTATCGCTGTTTGCGCCGCGCACGACCAGCACCGGCAGTTGGCCGCGCAGCCGGGGCAAGTCCGCCCAGGTGCCGGTATACACGGTGCTAAAGTAATAGGCTTCCCATTCCGGCGGCCAGGCCAGCTCCAGGCCGCCGCCGGCTGCCGGGCGCGTGCCGTGTTCGACGTACAGCCGCAGCGCCGCGTCCGTCCAGTCCAGGAACAGCGTTTTCGTCCTGAAGTAGGCAAAGGCTTCTTCAACATCGGAAAAAAAGCGGCGGCGGCGCAGCGCCCCCTGTACCAGCGGGAACGCGCCCAGGCTGCCGCTGGCGCGCATGTCATCTATCGCCTGCATGGCCGGCGGCGGCAGGATGGTGGGATCGAGCAAGCACAGCGCCCGAAAGCGCCAGGGTTCGGCCAGCACTGCCAGCAGCGACGCCACCCCGCCGAAGGAATGCCCGACCGCGATCACATCTTTAAGGCCGTGCTGTGCCATACCGGCCAGCAGGTCGTCGGCCAGCATCCGCCAATCGGTCGCACGCTCCGGCGGGTTTTCGCCGGGCCACAGCGCGCGCGGCGGCAGGCAGACCAGCCGGCAGCGGTCGGCCAGGGGTTTCAGCAGCGGCGTATAGGTCTGCGGCGGGAAACCGTTGGCGACCGCCAGATGCAGCAGCGGCCCCGCGCCGCCAAATTCAAGCAGCGGGTATGTCATACGCTCACGCCTCGCCCGTCATCGCTTCCACCACCCAGTTGATGCCTTCCTGCCGGTCGTTAAACAGGCGAATCTCCAGGTTCGGCTGGAGGCGGTTGTTATTGTGCTGCACGAAAAATTCGCCGATGGGCTGCAAAACGCCGATGCGCGGCACAATCACGGCCACGCGCCCGGTCGCGTCCGGGTAGGCGGCGGCGACTTCTTTCAAACGCTGGTTGGCTAATGACGTAAAAATCAAAAACTGCGTCTGGCTGGCATCATAAATCATAAAACGGTCGGTCGTCTGGTGCGTTTCCAGATGCGCCTTCAACGTCGCCATCCAGGTATCCAGTATTTGAGCAGTGAGGTGAGATTTAAAAGTAAAAATAAGCATCCTGCCAGCGTACCGGCGCTCGACTTCCAGGCCGGGTACGGGCGTTTCGATTGATGGGTTGGGCTGTTCAGACATATTCCTACCCTGTTTTTGCACATCTATTGTAAATACCCATACTACACTATTTTACGCTGGCTGTAACCCGGTTTTTCGCTCCGGGCCGGCGGCGGCGGATTTATAAACGAAAAATCAACACATATGAAACATTCATGAAAACTTAAGGTTATAGTCGCGTCACAATGGTTTCCGGCGTGGTTTCGAGTTATGATGAAGCTATAGCGCGCAGCGGAGGGAATGAGGGAACGGACGATGGCCGCCAACACCGATACGAAAATTCAGGTCTTTAAAACGCAGGTGCAGGAAAAAATCCAAAAGCTGCTGACGGAGTTCGCCGCCGGTTCGATCAGCCGCGAGCAGTTCCACGCCATTTATGAGCGGTATACCGGCCAGCTGACGCTGGCGGAGATGGCGCTGCAAAGCGCGAAACCGGACAGTGTGATGGGCGTAGTCGAAACCGGCCCGTCCACCATCGCCATCCGGGAAGCCCATATGGGCAAGGCTGTCGGCATGGTCATTTACAACAACCGCACCGGCACGCTGTTGGAAACACTGGGCGACTTCGACGTGCCGCCCGCCAAACTGGCCCCAATTTTGAACGATTTCACCATGCTGATGGAAAGCGGGCAGTTGATCGAGCGCGAAGTGCGCGCCATCGGCACCAAACAATGGCTGCTGTTCGCCGCCGGCACGTTTACGACGGTGGTGACGCTGTTCCGCAACGAACCTTCCGAACTGCAAATGCGCGAAATCGAACGCCTGCATCACGATTTCGAGCAAGCCAACCGCGCCTTTTTCGGCAAAAACCACGTGGACTCCAACAAACTGGCGTATCCGTTTCTGGTGTTCGTGCAGAAGAAAATCCGCCAGGCGTAAAACCTGCCGGGATGGCTCTCACAGGGCGCGCTCATAAGCAGCCGCGCCCTTTTGGTTTTCCGACCCTGGCTGTTTATCCCCCGCCGGGACGGCCCAATACGAAGGCCAGCCCGTCATAGGGCGGGCAGCTCGCCGGGATGACCAGCGTCAGGCCGGCGTACAGCAGATTCGCGTTCGCCAGATTGTTGTACTGGGCAATGCAGGCCGCCTGTTTATCGAACGACGCGCCGATCAAATCCAGCACATCGCGCGGCTGCACCACATAAACCTGATCGCCCGGCCCGGCGGGCGCGCCGCCGCCCTGCCCCAGTTCAACATCCACGTTCGCCCCGGCTGCCGCCAGCGGGTTCACCAGCGGCGGATACTGGCCGTAGGCCGGCGCGTCGGCGGGGATAATCAGCGTATCGCCGGCCATCAGTTTGCCGGGGTTGGTCAGGCCGTTGGCGGCTTGCAGCGAAATCACCGAGACGTTAAGTGCCTGCCCGATGGTATCCAGGGTATCGCCGCGTTTGACGGTGTAAATCTGGTCGTTCGGCCCGGCCTGGGCGGATGGACGGCCCTCATCACCGCCGCCGCCCTGTCCGGGCGCTTCCGGCTCGCCGGCATCGCGCGGGTTGGCGACGAAGGCGTAACCGCTGTAACGCGGGCAGTCAAAGCTGATGAGCAGCACCTGGCCGGCCCTCAGTTTGTTGGGATTGCTCAAATCATTGGTTTTCGCCAGGCAGTCCGTATCCACATCGTAAGCGGCGGCGATCAGGTCAAGGACATCGCCGGTTTGGACGGTGTAGGTGTTGGTACCGCCCTGGGCCGAAACAATCAGCGTGGCGGTCAGCAGCAGCGCCAGCAGCACCGGCAGCAAAAACTTCATTCGGTTCATCATGAACCCTCCCGCGTATCGCCTGAGCGACTTTGTATAAATGCATTATAGAGGGAAAATTGAAACGGCGACAATAGGAACACCGGCTATTCATCGTTTCAGTTCCGTCTGAATATGCTATCCTTAAAGACATGGGCGAACCCTCTGCTTCTTGGGGGAATGCTGCTTCTGTACTGCGGTAAACTGAAATCTGAATAACCTTCACAAAGGTGTCAAGCTTATGAAACGAGGCACGATTTTTATCCTGCTGTTCGTTGTGGTGGCGGCGGCGATTATCGGCGCAAGCCAGTTCATCGGCGCGCAGCCGCCGCTGGAAATCACCGTCGCCGTTAACGCCATCGCGCGGCCCTGGGTTGAAAACGTTGTTTTTGCTTTTAATGAAACCGCACCCATCGTGAACGGCACACGCCGCGTGCGTATTAAACTGACCGAAATAGATGACCTGGACGTGTGGCTGGAAGGCCGCGCCTGGACGACCAATGACCACCCGGCGGCCTGGATACCGGCCTCGTCTGTTTCGGTGGCCTACGCGGTGGAAGCCGGGCTGCCCTTACAGGTGGTGGCAGACTCGCTGGCGCATACGCCGCTGGTATGGGGGGGATTTTCCAGCCGCGTGAACATCCTCACCGGTGGGACGGCCCCGTTGGATTGGCCGCAGGTGGCGGCAGCGGCAAAAGCCGAATCCTGGTCGGCCATCGGCGGCAGCCCCAGCTGGCAGTTTGTTAAGCTGGCTTTTGCCCAACCCACCCGCCGGATGTCCGGCCTGGCGGTGATGCTGTCCGGCGCGGCGGCCTTCAACGAATCGCCATCTCTGGCGGCGGACTCGCTGCGCGCGCGGACGTTCCGTGACTGGATACAGCCGGTCATCCGCGCCGTGCCGAACTTTAACACCCTGGGCAGCGACCCGGCGGCGGCGCTGGCCCGGCAGGGGCCGTCCGGCGGCGAAATCGGCCTGCTGCCGGAGGTGGACTGGCTGATTAACCTGAACCGGCTGGTGGGTTACGAGCGCATGGTTTTTTCCTATCCGGCTTACCAGATGATTCTGGATTTTCCGCTGGCGCGCTGGGACGATACCCAGACCACCAACGACGAACGCGCGGCGGTGGAGGCGCTGCGCGGTTGGCTGCTGAACGCAGACCGGCAGGCTATCGTGCCGCAGTACGGCCTGCGTCCCGCCGCCGGCGAGCCGACCGAGGACGATACGCTGTTCGCGGCTGCCATTCCGTATGGCATCCAGCTTAACCCGGACTTCGGCCAGCTTGTGCAGCCGCCCGCCCGCGCCGAGGTGCAGGGCTTCGTGGACTGGGTCGCGTCGAACTGATGGGCAAACAAAAAGCGCCGCACCCATGCAGCGCCTGTGTACGACCTTGCCGAGCTAGGCAAAGGACATTCAAATGACAGTTACACGCCGCTGGGAACGGCTTCCAACGTTTGTAACAACACGGTCCGCTTACTGAGTTTTTGACACCATCCTGAGGAGGATATGATGCGTAGTCAATCTCAGCCAACAGCCAGCTGCGATGTTTTTATGTGAGGCTCTCTTATGGTAATTTCACTGCCCTTCATCCTTTCTGCGGTCAGCGCCGCCGCCAGTGGTTTTTTTGCCGCCCTGGTGCTGCGCCGCTGGTGGCAAAAACGCGCCCAGCGCCACCCCGCCCCACATCTGCTGGCCTGGGGCATCGGCCTGCTGATGTATTTCGCAGGCACACTCGCCCAGGTGGTGCTGTCGCTGGTCTGGAGTCCGCTGTTTTTCGCCCTGTGGTACTGGTGCGGCGCGCTGATGACGGCAGCCTGGCTGGGACAGGGTACGGTGTACCTGCTGGTGCGGCGCGGCAACATCGCCCGCAACCTGCAAATGGCGCTCATCTTGGTTGGCGTGATGACGCTGCCCTGGACGCTGTTCCTGACGCCGCTCAACGAGGCGGCCTGGCGGCCCGGCGCGGACATGACCCAGATTTACCGCGACCATACCGACGAAAACGGCGTGGTGCAGCCCGGCATCATGGCCGGCGATGCGCGCGGCACGGTGCGCTTCTTCTCGCCCATCATGAACCTGTGGGGGACAATTGCGCTGGTGGGCGGGGCGATTTATTCATCCATCCTGTTCCGGCGCAAACAAATCCTGCGCGACCGCATGGTCGGCAACTGGCTGATCGCGCTGGGCGGCCTGATGCCCGCGCTGGGCGGCGCGCTCATCCGCCTGGGCGACCCGTCGTTTAAGTACATGGGGGAAATGCTGGGGGCGATCATCATTTTCGCCGGTTTTCTGCTGGCGACCCGCGAGGCCGAAGCGTCCGCGTCCCGCCGCTCGGAAGTTTCGGCATGAATCTCGGCCAGCTTTACCTGTTCCTCCAGCCCTTGCACTACTGGCTCAGCCGCGCCGGGCTGGCGGCGGCGCTGGTGATGGCGCTGGTTGGCATTCACATCGGCATCATCCGCAAAGGCGATGTAACGCGCTGGTTCCGGCGGGCCACTTACACCGTCGCCGGGGTGATGGCGGTGCAGGCGCTCATCGGCGCGATCATGTATTTTATCATTGGCGCGCGCCCCTACGAAGAAGTCCACCTCATTTACGGGCTGGCGGCGGTGCTGGCGCTGCCGTTTTTTATCTTTGTGGAGGTGACGGCCCGCAAGCGCCCGGCGATGGGCAGTTACATCTGGGGGTTTTTCATCCTGGCGGGGGTGCTGGTTCGCAGCATCATGACCGGCGCGGCAGGGGGATAAAAACGGCCAGGGTTTTTGAAGCCCTGGCCGCTGCAGTGCGTGTTACTGCTGTGTGATGCTGCCGGCGCTGGTATCGTTGGCCGTCACCTGCGGGCTGCCGCTGTAGAAGATCGAACCGCTGCCGCTTACGGTCGCATCCAGCCGGTCGCTGACCTTCACCCGGATGTCGCCGGCGCTGCTGGTAACAGCCTTGACGGTCGCACTCTCCAGGTTGTGTGCGTCGTAGTTGCCCGACCCACTCACTTCAATGTCCTGTTCGTCTGCCGTCCCGGCCAGCGTCACGTTACCGGCGCTGAACAGCCGCGCGACGATTTTGCCGGCGCTGACCGCCTTCAGATCGGCGCTGCCGGAGCCGCTGCTGGTCAGGTTGAGGTTATCACTCTCCACGCGCTCGGCGGTGACATCGCCCGCGCTGCTGAGGGTGATGCTCAGATCGTTTTCTACGTTGATCGTTCCCAGGCGTAAATCGCCCGAACCGGATACCACAATCGTCAGCGCGGCAGTTTCCAGCCGGTCAAGCTCGGCATCGCCGGAGCTGGTGAGCGTCAGCGCGTTCAGGTCTTTAACTGTCACCCGGAAGATGATACCCTGGCGGGTATTGAAGCTGCTGCCCGGTTTCGTCCCCAGCGTCAGTTTGCCGTTCTGGACATCGCTGGTCAGCAGCGGCAGGATATTATCATCGGTCTCGATGGTCAGCGCCTCGGCTTCGCCCTGCTCGATAACCAGGCTGCCGCTGTTGGTCAGTTCGACCGCCTGGAAGCCGCTCACGTCGCGGCTTTCGGTGACGATTTTGCCCGATCCCTGGGTGATGTTGAGGTTTGACGTGACCGTATTACCGCAGGCCGCCACCAGCAGCGCCGGCAGACCGACTGCGATGATAAAACGTTTTGCAAGCATGGTGTGGAATGTTCCCCTTAAGGATAGACACTGCATTTTATACGACTTCTGCGCTCATAAAGTTGCGGCGGGGCGGCCTACGAGCGCTCCGGCAAAGCGGCACAGCCTGCGTCCAGCGTTAAAAATTCCCCGGCCACCCAACCTTCCCGCCCCTGGTAAACAGCATACCACCAGGCTGAGTCCGCGCTGCGCCCCAGGAGGGTGAGCGCGGCATTAAACGGGATGGAGGCCAGAATCGGCGCGTCGGTGGTCGGCCCGGCGCGCAGGTTGAGGTTGTAGTTAACCACCGCCGTACAGGGGCTAAAAGCGGCCTGGGTCGGCGTAGGCGTATCGGTGGCGAACAGCGGGCGGGTGGGCGTGGCCGTCGGGCGCGGCGTGCGAGTGAAGGTCGGCGTCCAGGTGAGCGTGGGGGTGGCCGTCTGTGCCGGGGTCGGGGTATAAACCGGCGAAGGGCTGGTGACGCCCAGCAGTGTGAACGGCGTCGGCGTAATGAGCAGGCGCTCCGCCGTCAGCGGAACGGTCACGGTAGCGGCAGCCAGCAGCAGACCTACGCCCAACGCCAGCGCCCCACGCGAGTTTTTTAACCCGTTCGACCGGCTCGCCTCAACCGCGAGGGCAATCAAACCAACCAGCGCCAGCAGCCCCGCCGCCCCCAGAGACAGCGCATAAGCCAGCCGCACGAACCGCGCCGTCAGGGCGGCAGCGATCAGCCCGGCCAGCGGCAGCAGCGCCGCCAGAAAAGCCAGCAGCGTATGGACAAAACCGACTCGCTCGCGGCGGCGGATGGTTTGCAGCGCCGTATTGCCTGCCATCAGCAGGGTAAACAAAACACCGGCGGCAGCCAGCAGCACAGCCACAACAGCTTCTCCGTGAATGCTTTCACTAGTTATAATTATCCATTCGGAGGCAGCGGCTGTCCATAGGATGCGCCTGGATAATTATGGCTTTCTCATCAGCCGCGCCGGGCTGCGCCGTTCACAAGGGCCGATGTTACGGTTTTAACCCCAGTTTTTCCACCAGCGCGTCCAGCCTCGCCAGCAGCTCCTGCGGCTGGCCGTCGTTAAGCAGCGTATAGTCGGCGATGGCGATGGGGCCGCCTTTTTCCAGCGTTTCGATTTCCTGGTGGTCGCGGGTTTCGGCTTCCTCCGGCGTAAGCGGGCGCTCTGACCGACCGGAAAGCCGCCGGTAGCGTTCATCGCGCGTGCTGACGACGGCCACCACCACCATCGCCGCGCCCAGTTCCGTCCGCAGCGTTTTGTACTCGCTAAAGCTGTACAGGCCATCAATCACAATGCTGCTGTGAGTCGCCAGCGCGGCCTTCAGCAGCGGCAGCGCGCGCCGGGCGATGGCGTCCATACCCTCGTCGCGCCGGAACTGCTCGCGCACAATACGTTCGTTTTCCGGCGTCACCGGCCAGCCGCGCCGGGAGACTTCATCCACGACGATTCCGCCAAACCGGAATTGAAAAAAACCGCGTTCTTCCAGATGTTTGGCGCACAGGGTTTTACCCGCGCCCGGCATCCCAACCAACGCCAGCGCCTGGGGTGACTGCGTGTTATCCATGAACGGCCTCAGTTGATTCTTCTGCGTGAATAACGGCATTATAATCGTTTTAAGCCGCATTTTCCGTACCCAGTTTGCGGCGTTAAACAAAGCATTGGTTATAATCGCCGTCACGATCGAAATCACCACAAAGGCCCGGACGATGGTCGAAAACACTCCGCCGGTCAACCCTTATCATCCCCAAACAGACAGCAGCGAACTGGCGCTTGTCCCCTTCGCCGGACGGCAGAAGGCTTTCGAGCGCCTGTACCAGCAGCTTACCGACCCGCTTAAGTCAGAAGTCACCGTCCTGCTGGGGCGGCAGGGGGTCGGCAAGACGGCGCTTCTCCAGCATTTTCACCCCTTTTTTGACGAAACCTTCGTCAGCGTTTATGTGCCGTTGGGGCATCTGCCGCTCAACGGCGAAGCCGCCTGGCTGAAGATATTGGCCCGGCGCATCACGGGCGTGCTGATCGAGCGCAGTTTTACACTGGCGCGGCTGCCGGAGAAAACGCCGAACGACAGCAAAATACGCGCCTGGTTCGAGGAAAGCTACCTGCCGGAGGTATTCAACATCATCCGGCGGCACCGGCGGCTGGTGCTGCTGCTGGATGACGCTGAATACCTGCTGCGCGCTGTTGAGGAAGGGCGGCTTCCGCCGGATAGTTTTGATTATCTGTACCGCCTGCTGGCGGGTTATCGCCAGTTGGGGATGGTTTTAACGCTGGACGCACGTTCTGAGTCCCAGGTCAGCAAACTGAGTCCGCTGGCAGCAGTCACCGGCGTCTTCCGGCTGACCAACCTTTCGCCGGAGGAAAGCGCCTGGCTGCTGCGCGAGCCGGTTCACAGGTTTTACACCGTCAGCGAGGAGGCCGCCGCCGTTGTTTACCGGGCGACCGGCGGCCAACCGCGCCTGCTTCAGCGGTTCGGCGCGGCGCTGTATCGCCACTGGGAAACGCAGCCGGAACAGCGCAGGTTTGAGCCGGAGCAGATCAAGGCAGTTTCCCCGGCGGTTTATGCAGAAAGTGAAGAAGAATTCCGGCAGACCTGGCTGGAGTTGAGCCAGACCGAACGGCTGACACTGACGGCCATCGCCGGGCGGCTGTTCGATGACCCACTCGCACCCATTAACGCGGCGGAAATTGCGGCCTGGCTGGTGGAAACCGATTATCCGCTGGATATTACCGCCGTCAATGCTGCGCTCCGCAGCCTGGAATACCGCGAAATCCTGACCGGCAGCCCGCTTCAGATCGGCGCGGGGCTGATGCAGACCTGGCTGCTGGAAAATGCCCGTTTAGACTCCCTGGTCAAACCCGCGCCGCCCGACCAGCCGCCGCCATCCCCCCGGCTCGACCGGCGAATGGTGGCGCTGGCGATTTTCACCCTGGCGGTCGTTTTCCTGGCGCTGATTTTCATCCTGGCGGGCAGGAATGCCTCAACAAGCAGCGATGCCGCGCCGCCGACCGTCACGCTGGCCGTCACTGTTTCGCCATAACATCGTGCAGGGGGCGTGGGGAATGCGCCTTCGCCCCTTTTTCGCATACATGACGCTCTGCTGCAAGCGTTTGAAGATACCCCAGGTACTTGAACGTTTTCAAACCCACCAGCGCACGTTTTCCTTATCGGCCAGGGTCCCCTGACGACTGTAGTCAAAGCGTTGACCACGTGGCTTTCGCGGGCTGAAGACCGTTTTCTGTAAGACTCGGCTGACCCACAGTCCAACGGTTTTAGAAACTGAGATGGTTCCCGATTATCCTACGAGACAACATGCGAAATGGTTTCGATTTGGGCTGTGCTGGCTCATCGTCTGGATTGCAGAACGGCAGCCCCGCACGACTCCCGGACGATCAGCTCGCTGTAGACAATCGTCTTAACAGGGATCGTATCTTCGCCCTGAATGAGGCGGTGAAGTTTTTGGAGTGCCAGGACACCCATCTCATATTTGGGGATGTTGACCGTTGTCAGGGGTGGGCGTGTTTATGGATAAACTCTTAAGGTATAGTAAGCGGCTCTGTACAGCACAATTCATACGATGCGCTTCCATCTGTATCTGCCGCTCAGCCCCCCCTGCCAAACGCCGCCGGAGCGGGTTACAATCGGCGCGGCTGGACACCCGGAGGAAAACATCGTGAAAACACTCATCACCGGCGGCACGGGGTTCGTCGGCTCGCATGTGGCGCGGGCGCTGGCAGCGGCGGGCCATACCGTCCGCGTCCTGCACCGTTCCACGTCGCGCCTGGACGCGCTGGACGGCCTGCCGTTCGAGTCGGCACTGGGGGATATACTGGATGCGGACTCGCTGCGAGCAGCCTGCGCGGGCTGCGACTGGGTTTTCCATGTGGCCGCCGTCGCCGACTACTGGCGGGCGGATACGGCGCAGCTGTTTAAGGCCAACGTGGACGGCACGCGGCTGGTGCTGGAGGCTGCCCGCGCGGCAGGCGTCCGGCGTGTGGTGTTCACCAGCAGTGCGGCGGCGGTCGGCCCCCGCGACGACGGCCAGCCCGCCGACGAAAACGAGCCGTTTAACCTGCCGCCGGAACGTTTCCCCTATGGCTACAGCAAGGCGCTGGCGGAGCAGGTGGTTCGGGAAGCCGTCACCGCCGGGCTGGAGGTCGTCACCATCAATCCGGTCATCGTGCTGGGGCCGGGCGACCTGAACATGATCTCCGGTTCGTACATCACGCAGGTGAAAAAACTCGGCCCGCTGGTTCCGGTCACGTCCGGCGGCATCAGCGTCGTGGACGTGCGCGACGTGGCGCGGATGCACCTGGCCGCCGCCGAATGCGGGCGCAGCGGGGAGCGGTATCTGCTGGGGACGGCTAACCTGCTGCACCGCGACTGGTACGCCCTGATCGCGGAAGTGGTCGGCGCGCACAGGCCGTTTTTCCCCGCGCCGGATTGGGTGCTGCCGCCGGTGGCCGCCGCGATTGACCTGGCGCGCCGCCTGGGCATCCAGACGCCGGTGGACAGCAACCAGGTGCGCCTGGGCGGGCGGTTCATCCACTTCAATTTCGACAAAGCTTGGCGCGAACTCGGCCAACCCCAGATCAACATGCGGCAGAGCGTGGAGGATACCTACCGCTGGTATCGAGAGCGCGGGTATGTGTGAGGCCGCGCTCCCGCCGCAGGCCGATAATCGCTCACCCCTCGCCTTCGCCGACCGGCTCTTTGGCCGTCGAAACGCTCATCCAGTCCGGGCGGTCGCCGCGCAGGTGGCCGTATACCGGGCGCTCGTTCCGCAGCATGTCGGTAAAGGCCAGGATGTCCCGAATGTTGAGGAACAGATAGCCCTTTTTTTCGGTTATATCATACATCGGCTCCGGCACGGCGCTGTCGTCGTCCACAAAATACACGTCCATCGTGTATTCGCCGCCCGTACAGCGCACGATGGCGCGTACCCGCACCGTTACACCGCCAAAGTTCATCAGTTCCAACTGCCGCCAGATAATCATGTATTCCTTGATCTCAAAAACTTTCACCGTTTCCATGCTGCTGCTCCTCAAGGTTTTTTCGACCGGGTACGCTGTTCAGTTTACTCCCAACCCGCGCCGGTTCACAACCAGGACAAGATGGGGTTTGCAGGGCGTAGACAAG
>JAPKMO010000116.1 GCA_026645945.1 Anaerolineae bacterium | reverse complement strand
CTTCGTTTTTCAGGCTTTTAACCTGATTCCCACGCTGACGGCGCTGGAAAACGTGGCGCTGCCCATTCAATTCGCCCGCCAGCGCAAATTTAACCCCAACAAACGCGCCCAAGAACTGCTGACCATGCTCGGCCTGGGCGACCGGCTCAACCACCGCCCGACGCAGCTTTCCGGCGGGCAGCAGCAGCGCGTCGCCATCGCCCGCGCCCTGGCGAACGAACCGCCTTTGCTGCTGGCCGATGAGCCGACCGGCAACCTGGACTCGGAATCCAGCGAGATGGTCATGCGGTCGTTCCACGAAATTCGCGCCAAAACCAATACGACCATCATCATCGTCACCCACGACGCGGGCGTGGCTTCGCAGTTGGAACGGCTCATCAACCTGGTGGACGGCCACATCGCCGCCGACTTCGATCCGCAGTCCAGCGCCCAGATGGCGGCGGTAAAACTCATCAAGGAAAAACGCGCCACCGGCGAGTGGGGCGCCGTCGCGCAGGCGGCTTCGCGCCCCGAAGGCCAGGATTGAGATGGCCGAAAAACTGGGGTTTTATCTGCGGCACTCGTTCAACGACCTGCGGGTGAACGGCCAGCGCACGTTTTTTGCGCTGCTGTGCATCGCGGCGGGCGTGGCGGCCATCGTCAGCCTGCAAACGCTGGCGGCCATGATCGGTTCGGCGCTGACCGGCAACCTCCAGGAAAACAACCGGGGCGACATTCAGTTCCAGCCCAGCCCATCGGTGATGGATTCGGAGGCGAACATCCAGCGCGGGCTGGATGAAGGTGTGCTGGTCAAATCCACCTCTACGTTTTTCGGTCAGCAGCTTGACGAATACGCCGTCAGCGCCGAGGGGATCGCCGCCATCCAGGCCTGGGCGGACGAAAATTTCCCCGGCCAGGTCGAGTTAACCTACCGGCAGCCGTTGGTGACCGTCATTGAGCTGTTTATGGGGACGGGCAAGGGCGCGGCCATCAGCGTGCCGTCCACCGACAAGCAGATCACCCAGGTATCGCCGCTCATCATTGATGCGGCGGTTTATCCCTATTATGGCGAAGTCATCACCACCGACGGCAGGCCCTTAAAAGACGCGCTGCAAAACCCAACCGACGTTATCATCAGCGAGCAGGTGGCACAAACGCTGGGCGTGGCCGCCGGCGATACGGTGCGAATCAGCGGCGCAAGCGAGGATTTTACCGTGCGCGGCGTCGTCCTCACCGAAATGGAGGTTAAAGACCCCTCCTCCAGCGACATCTTCGGCGCGCTGTTCGGTTTTTATTATCTCGACCGGCATTCGCTGGGTTTGTTCGGAGACGTGATACCGCGCGCCGATACGGTGTTCGTGCGGCTGCAAGACCCGGCGCGGGTGGTCGAAGTGGATGACGCCCTGCGGGCCGCTTTCCCCTACCTGCGGACGCAGACGACCGAAGACCTGCGCCAGAACTATACCGACCTGTCGCAGAACATTGACCAGTTGGTGACGATCATGGGGCTGGTATCGCTGCTGATCGGCAGCATCGGCATCGTCAACACCATGCAGGTGATCGTGCGGCGGCGCATGATCGAAGTGGCCGTCCTCAAAACCATCGGCCTGGAGGCCAACCAGGTGACGGTGCTGTTTCTGGTCGAAGCGGTCATTATGGGCATCATCGGCAGCCTGCTCGGCATCGTGCTGGGCTGGCTGGCGGTGTTTGGCATCCGGGGCGCGGCAGAGGCGCTGCTGGCGACCGATCTGCCGTTCGTGTTCGCGCCCAGGGCGGCGGTCAGCGGGCTGGTGGTGGGCGTGGTCGTCACGGTCATCTTCGGCTTTCTGCCCACCCTCACCGCCGGACAGGTGCGGCCCAGTATTGTGCTGCGCCCGCAGGATAATATTATCCCGCGCGCCGGGCGCTTGCGCTCGCTGCTGGCGCTGGCGGTCATCATCCTGGTGCTGGCGCTGGTGACGCAGACCATTATGGGCAGTTTTTCGACCGCGCTCCAGGTGGTGCTGGGGGCGTTCCTGGCCGCCGGTTTCCTGTACCTGCTGCTGTCGCTGCTCATCTGGCTGGTGGGGCGCTTTTTCCCATCGCTGGGGCTGATAGACCTCAAACTCTCGCTGCGGCAGATGTTGGCCGGGCGCGGGCGGGCGGCCATCACCCTGCTGGCGCTGGTGGTGGGCGTCTTTTCGCTCAGCCTCATCACGCTGTTCGCGGACTCGATCAGCGGCCTGCTGGAATTCGCGCTTACCGAAAGCACCGGCGGCAATGTGATCGTCACCGTTTCGTCGCCGCAGCAGCTTGAACAGGTGGAGGACATCCTGGCCGGGATGGAAGGCATCAGCAGCTATAAAGTGACCAAAAGTTACAACCTGGAACTGGTGGCGCTGGAAGAACCCGACCCGGCCAACCCCGGCCAGTATACGCGCGTGACGCCGGACGAGCTGGGGCAGCGGTTGGAGCAGAATATTGCCACCGCATCCAGGGGCGTCGCCATCGGCATGAGCAGCGAACAGATGCGGCAGATCAACTGGCTGGAAATCCTCAAAAATGAATTGAACAGCATCGGCGTGCGTCCGGTTAACCAGCTTGGCGAGGTCGAACTGGCCGCCGGGCGGCAGCTTAACGCCGCCGATGAAGGCCAGCCGGTGATGGTCGTCTCCATGACCGAGCGGGCGCAGGCCGCCGGGATAGATGTCGGCGACCGCCTGGTGTTCGCTTTCCCAGAAGGCCGGAGTCCACTCGGAGCCGGCAGCGGCGAAACGCCGCAGACCATCACCCTTGAGATCGTGGGCGCGGCGCGGCGGCCAAACGTCACCATGTCCACCGGCGCGGACAGCCCCAATTATACGCTGGAGTCGGCTTTCCCGGCGGACAGGCCGCCCACCGGCCTGATGCTGGGGGTGGACATCGCCGAAGCCAACATCCCGGAACTGCGGCAGGCATTGGCGGCGCTGCCCGGCACGTTCGCCCTGGAAACGGCTTTCATCAACCGGCTGCTGACCAGCCTGCTCGGCACGTTCACAGCCTTCCCGACGATGGTGGCCGCGCTCGGTCTGATCGTCGGCGGCGTGGTGATCGCCAACTCGGTGGCGCTGACGACGATGGAACGGCGGCGCGAAATCGCCGTGATGAAGTCAGTCGGCTTGCAGCGGGAGCGGGTGCTGTTTATGATCCTGCTGGAAAATGGTCTGCTGGGTTTGATCGGCGGGCTGATCGGGGTCGGAATCGGGCTGGCCGCGCTGGCGGTGATGGTGGCGGCCATGAGCGTGCCGGGCGAAACGCTGCCGGTCGGCACGGCGCTGCTGCTGATGCTGCTGTGCGTGGGCGTGGCGCTGCTGGCAGCCATGACGACCGCCTGGGGCGCGTCCGGCGAAAAACCGCTCAATGTGCTGCGCTACGAATGACCATTCCGCGGTGGATTTTTAATGGGGCGTTCGGCCGAACGCCCCAACCCACCGATTACACCGGTTTCTTTTTTATGGCCTATTAATGCCTGCCGGGCAGCTTTCGTGTTATAGTCATGGCACGATGACACCGCTCGCACTGCAATCACCCGCCTCTTCGATAACCATTCGCCCGGTGCGGCTGACCGACTCCGAACCCTTACACGCCGTCTGCTGGCCCAGCCGCCCCTTCGCCGCCGTGTATAATCTGGTGTCCCGTTCGCTGCGGAACGCCGACGACGGACGCGGATTGGGCGTGGTGGCGCTGAATGAAACCGGCGCGCCGTGGGCTTACGGGCAGGTGGCGCTGTGGCCGTCGTGCGCCGAAATCAGCGATTTGATGGTCGCGGAAGCGGCGCGCGGCCAGGGCATCGGCACGGCCATCATTCAACGCCTGGTGCGGGAAGCCCTTCGGATGCACGCCCCGGCGGTTGAAATCGGCGCGGCGCTGGCGAACCCGCGCGCGCTGGCGCTTTATCGCCGGCTGGGTTTTGTGGACAGCCATACCGTGATGCTCAACCTGGGCTTGGGCAAAGAGCCGGTGCTGTTTCTGCGCCTGGATTTACCCCGGCATCAACTACCTGATGGATAAATCCATTAGACCGTGTTTGATCCTGAGTAGACAGCGGGCTTCAGCCCGCTGCCAGTGGGCTAAAGCCGCCAGTGGGCTAAAGCCGCCAGTGGGCTAAAGCCGCCAGTGGGCTAAAGCCGCCAGTGGCCTAAAGCCGCCAGTGGGCTAAAGCCCACTGTCTCAGGCTCATTCTTTTCCGTTTATCCATGAGACGGGCGGCACAGCCGCAGGGTCCCATGTATCATTCGAAGCGATCTTACCGGCGAGGCAGCTTATGAGCGAAAATCCGATCAATCTGGCACTTCGGTTCGTGCTGGAACTGGCGGCGCTGGCCGCGATGGCTTACTGGGGCTGGACGCAGCACGAAGGCGTCGGGCGGGCGCTGGCGGTGGTCGTGCCGCTGGTGACCGCCGCGCTGTGGGGCGTCTTCCGCGTGCCGGGCGACCCGCGCGACGCGCCGGTGGCCGTCCCCGGCCCGGTGCGCCTGCTGCTGGAGGCCGTTTTTTTCGGCGCTGCCGTTCTGCTGCTGGCGGCGGCAGATCAGCCGTCCGCCGCTGCCGTCCTGGGCGGGGTGGTGCTGGCGCATTACGCGGCCTCGTATGATCGCGTCGCGCGTCTGCTTGCTAACCGTTCATTTGTAGAGGAGTGAAATATGGGCGAAAAACGACCGACCGAGCGATTTTCCGAACGCGCGCTGTATTATCACGCCAACCGCCCCCGCTACGCGCCCGCCGTCCTCGACCTGATGGCGCAGCGCCTGGGGCTGACGCCGGCTTCGATCATCGCCGATGTGGGGGCGGGAACGGGCATTCTGTCGGAGCTGTTCCTCAAAAACGGCAACACCGTTTACGCCGTCGAGCCGAATGCGGAAATGCGCGCACTTGCCGAAACCTATTACGGCCAGTATCCCAACTTCATTCCGGTGAACGGCGCTGCCGAAGCGACCGGCCTGCCCGCCGCCAGCGCCGATTTTGTGGTTTGTGGACAGGCTTTTCACTGGTTCGACCCGCTGCGCGCGCGGGAAGAATTCCGGCGCATCCTCAAACCGGGCGGGTACGTGGCGCTGCTGTGGAACACGCGCCAGGACGATAAATCGCCGTTTTTGCAGGCCTACAACCGGCTGGTGCGCGCCTTCGACCTGGACGGCAGCGAAAACCGTGTGCGGGGCATCGAAAGAGGCAGCAGCGCGGCGATGCGGATTTTTTTCGAGCCGGGCGGCTTTGAAAGCCAGACGTTTGACAATGCCCAGACCTGCGATTTTGAAGGGCTGCGCGGGCGGCTGCTGTCGGCGTCATATCTGCCGCTGCCGGATCATCCGCGCTACCCGGCCATGATGGCCGAGGCGCAGACGATTTTCGACCGCTTCCAGCAGAACGGCTTCGTGAGCCTGGATTACCACACCGAGATGTACTGGGGCCGGCTGTTATGAGCGGCGACACAGGCTGATGGTAAAAATCGCCCCACTGCGAACTGTAGTTATGCTAAAATAAGATTTAACCGATGGCCCAGGAGGAACGATGACATTACCGGCTCTGACGGACTGGGAAAACACCCGCGCCGGCCTGCATCGGGCGGCGCAGGTGCTGGGCGCGGTGCGGAAGGTGAGCGTCGAGCCGCAGCCGAATTGGCTGCACCTGGCGCTCGACATCACCGCCGAAGGCGCAGCCACCGGCCCGCTTTCGTTCGGCGGCGAACTGGCGCTGGATTATCCGCGCCGGCGCGTCGTCTACCGGCGCGAGGGTCTGCCCTCTGTCGAAATCAACCTGGAAGGGCATAATCAGGCCACGCTGACCGGGGCGGTGCTGGACGTACTGGCGCAGGCGCGGCATCATCCGCCCGTCGCGCGTGACAGCACCGCCGACCTGACCCCTTTCGACATCCATCCTGATCTAGCCGCCGATTTTAACCGGGCGCAGTACCGGATGTTTACCGCGCTGGCGCGCTTCCGCGCCCGACTGTTCGGTGGGCTGTCGCCCATCGTGCTGTGGCCGCACAACTTCGACCTGGCTTTTTTGCTGTTCGCCAACCCAGAACTGAGCGAAGACGGCCTGCACGCTGCTTTCGGCTTCGAGCCGCGCTCGCCGGGGCTGGAGCGGCCTTATGTTTATGCTTACGTGCGCCCCACGCCGGACGGCCTGACCGAACAACCGCTGCCGCCGCTGGCGCGCTGGTATACGGAAGGCTGGACGGGAGTCGTTATTCAGTATGACGACCTGCGCGGCGAAAACGACCCGGAAGCCGCGCTGGAAAATACGCTCATGGGCGTTTACCGGGTGATTAAACGGTATCTCGGTTGAGTTGGCCGTTCTCCAACGGCGAGGAGAGCGTGAGGTGAACAACGATACGGCGGCGCTGATCGTGGCGGTCTGCGGCATCGTGGGCGTCCTGGTGCTGCTGATGGCGCTGATCGTCCTGCGTGTTTTGCGTTTTAGCGTGTTCGGCTTCGCCAATCTGATTCTGAAGATGCTGACCGAGCCGAAGGAAGAAGGCGGGCGTGCGTTCACCCCGCAGGCGCTGGACGACCATTCCGCCCGCGACCTGCGCGCAAAAGCGGCGGCCTTTGACTTCGATGCCGCCGTCCAAAAATACAGCCAGGCGCACATGCCGCCAGAACCGCCCGGCGCGGACGACCCGCCGCCCGGCGCGCCGCACAGCCGTTAACGAAGCCGTTTTTTCCGCGCGGCCTGGGTATTTCTGCGCCGCCGCTGCTCATGGATAAACGGAAGAGAATGAGCCTGATAGACAGTGAGGCTTTAGCCCACCGGCAGCGGGCCGAAGCGCAGCGGGCTGAAGCCCGCTGTCCGCGCAGGATCAGGCACCGTCTAATGGGTTTATCCATCGGAAATTACGATCAGGGGAAGGAATTTATCGTATGCAAGACATTGGCCCGGTGCTGGTTGCGATCTGTGGTTTGTTATTCGTCGGTTTGGGACTGCTGGCGGTTATCGCTTTCGTGGTGATAAAAACGACCGGCAAAACGCTGCTGGATGCTTTTGGCAGCATCGGCGGGGTGTTCGCCGCATTGGGCGGCGGCACGGAAGATGAGGGCGAAACCGGCCTCTCTCGCCGCAGGGCCGCCCCGCGCCGCACCCGCGATCTGCGCGCCCGCGCCGAGTCGCTGGATTTCGACTCCGCTGTCGCCCGCCAGGCCGACCGGCCTTCGGGACAATCCGCGCCGCTCCGACCCGCGCCCGGCACGCCGGATGACGACGATTTGCCGTCGCGGACTTCTTTTCGCTCGTCGGCTGGCCGCCGCCGGCGCGACTCATCCGACGAAGACCCGGACATCTTCGCCGCCTTCATGGACGACGAATAAACCACAGCCCGCCCTAACGATTTTCGTCCATCCAGGCTTCCAGGGCCGCTTCAATCGCCTGCCGCTGCTCTAAACGCCGCGCCGGGTCATAAACCATATGGCAGCGCCAGCGGTCTTCCAGCGGCGGGGCGGCATCGCCGGCGTAATATACGTCAAAACGCCGTTTGAGGTGAAAATAGTACGATTCCGGGTTGAAGGCGGGCGCGTTGAAGGCCAGTTCCTTCGTGCCGACTACCACTGCTGCCGGGCTGCCACTTATCGCCCAGATGCCCAGCAGGTACAGCGTCCGGTATTCGTAATAACCGCGCCGTTTGTACCACAGCACCGCCCCCGACCAGACCGGCGGCCCGAAGCCCCGGAAGACCCCCGGCCCATAGCAGTTGATCTGCGGCAGCCGTTTTTTGCCGGCGGTTTCCAGGCATCCCAGGGCGTTTAATTCATCGAGGATGCCGCTCAGCGATTCCTGCTGTGGCTCAGCTTCGGCCTGCTGCCGCCGCTGCTGGATGCGCCGGATGATCTCTTCGTAACGCGACTCGCTGCTCATGCTGCCCGCCTATCCCCATTATCATAATGGCAGCGCCATCGGCGTATAACGAATGCCGTTGCTTTCCTGCTCCGGGCTTAATGCGTGAAAGCCCAGCCGCTCGTACACCGGCACAGCATAGGGCGACGAGTTGACCGTCACAATCTGCAAATCCGGCCTAGCCGCCCGGCAGATGCCCAGCGCCCACCGCAGCAGTTCCCGGCTGATGCCGCGCCGCATGAAGGCCGCATCCACGAACAGCAGCGAAACATGATCGTGATCGCGCATTTCGATCATCCCGGCCACCACCCCGCCGGACTCGGCCATCAGCACGAAGCTGCCGCCGCGCACCCGCCCGGCCATTGGCTCTGGGCTGGCATAAGCCAGAAATTCGCGGACGCCTTCCGGCGTATACCCCGGCGCGACGAACGTCTTAAAACAGCGTTCGATCATCGCGCAGACGGCGGTTTCTTCGCCCGCCATCATTGGGCGGCAGGTGATGGCTGCGCTCATCGGCTTCGCTCCACATCAGAACAAATTGGACATAAACAGCGGCAGCCGCCGCAGCCGCGCCGGGATGAGCGGCCTCAGCCGCGCCCATTCGTCGGCGTCCAGCGGGCGCAGCGCCAGCAGCGTCGTCGGGTAAACCAGCACGCCGGCCAGCAGCGTCAGCGCGGGCTGCACCGTCCAGCCGACCAGGAACACCGCCAGCATAACGCCGGTCGCCGCCAGCGGTTTCCACAGCATCCCCAACCAGCCCGGCGCGCCGAAGCCGCTCCGCAGCAGCAGCGCAAAGGGGATGAGCAGCACCGCTTCGGAGGCGATGGTCGCCAGCGCCGCCGCCCGGTAGCCGTACTGCGGCACGAAAATCAGGTTGGCGACGATGTTAAATGTCACGGCCAGGATGAACGCGCCGGTGATGCGCCGCTGGAGGTCGAGCGCGATCAGCACGTACTGCGTCAGGCTGTTGATCCAGCCGATGGGGATGCTCCAGATCATCAACTGGGTGGCGATGGCGCCGTCCGGTAGATACTGCGCGCCGCCCAGGATACCGGTCAGGATGTAGGCCAGGAAGGTGAAAATCACCGCCAGCGGCAGCGCGGTGAAAACCAGCAGTTTGATCGCCAGCCGGTAACTGCGTCTGAGCGCGTTCCGGTCTTCTTTCGCCTGCCGCGACATGACCGGCAGCAGCGCCATCGTGAAAAAGGCCGGGATAACGTTCAGCGCCGCCACCCATTTATAAGCTACGCTGTACTGGCCGACCATCTCATCGCCGTGAATGGCCTGGATAATCACCACATCAATCTGAAAGAAGATGGTCGCCAGAAAGTGGTTGAGCATCAGCGGCCAGCTTTCGCCCACCATGCCGCGCACCAGCTTAAAGTCCGGCCTGAACGAACGACCTCCGTCGGAATGAACCGCCGCTTCGTCCTGCCGGGGGGTGAGGGCGATCAGCCCGCGCGCGTTCCACAGCATCACCGCCAGCGTGACAAAATTGGTGACGATGCTCACGCCCGCCAGCCCGACCACGCCAAAACCCAATATCAGCGCCGCCACGCCGAACACGGCTTTGTTGATGGTCGCCACCGTCGTGATGGCCGCCGGGACTTCGGCTTTCTCGAAGGCGTAAAACAGCGCCGAAAGGCCGGTGCTGAGGCTGTTGGGCAGCAGGCCGATATACAGCAGAATGATGGCCGCCACCGCCTCGCCGGTGAGCGGGTCGCTGCCGGGCAGCGATTGGCGCGCCGCCAGGAAGGCTGCCAGCAGGCCAATGCCCACCCCCATCAGCAGCAGCCGTAAAACGCTGGTGTTGAACAGCAGCCGCCAAGCCTGCGAACGGTCGCGGGAGACTTCGCGCGTTAAAAACACGTTCAGGCCGAAGTTGGTGAAGATGTCGAACCAGCCGAAGATGAAGGCCGCGTAATAATAAATGCCCGCGCCCTCCGGCCCCAGGATGCGTAACATGATGAAGGCGAAGCCGAAGTCAATGCCCCGGTTGAACAGGTTGAGCAGAATCGGCGCCAGGCTGTTTTTCGCCACCACCGCCGCGCCGCTGGCTTTGGCGTCCGGCACGACCACCAGCCGCCAGGCCCACACGCCGGCCATAAACACCAGCACCACGCCGCTGATGAACGAGCCGAACAGCCCGACCTGGAAGCTGGCCGGGCTGTAGACCAGCCGCACCGTCACCTGGCGATTGTCCAGCGCGGTCTGCTGCGCCTCCGGCCAGCCGTCCCGCACACTGCGGAAAGCGGCTTCCAGCGCCGCCGGCGATAGATTCACGCCCTGGAAGTTGTCCAGCACACGCTCGACTTCCAGCGGGGCTTCGGTGCTGTCGTCGCCGCCGCGTGGCCGGACAAACGCCCGCCAGCCGGGGACATAGGTTTCGCTGACCACCAGCCAGGAGTCCTCGCCGGCGTACAGGTTAACATGCAGAATTTTTTCGCGTCCGGTGTCGCTGCCCCAGGTCACATCAAAACCGATGCCGTAGTAACCGTCCAATGATGGACGCTGATGCGCTACCCAGGCGCGCGGCGCGTAACCATGTTCCCAGATACGCACGGCTTCGTCTTCGTACACCAGCGCATAGGATGCCGGAAACCGGTGCGGATCGCTGCTGGTGGTCAGTTCGGACGGCAGCGTGGTTGTTTTGTGGGTGATGATATAACGCACGTTCAGCAGCGCCAGCAGTTGTGATTTCAGCGCCTCCACGTAATTGAAGTTGTATTCCGGCGGATAGGCCGTGTACAGCGGCGCGATGCGGTTGAACTCCAACTGCGTCTGGGGCGCGAGCTGCTGCATGAAGTCCACATACTGTTTGAGGATGATGCTCTCGTAACCGCGCACATCGTCCAGGCCGTAGCGCCAGGTCATGTTGGCGTTGAACAGCGGCGGTTTGGCCGGATCGTCGAGCGTGATATAACGGAACGGCCCATCGGTCTGCCGCTTCTGTTGAAGCCACTGAATGGCCGGCGGCGTGAAGTCCAGCAGCGCCGGATCGGAAGCCGGGTTGAAACCCCACGACGCGATCATCAGGTCGAGCGTCACCAAGCCGACGGCGAACCATTGCAGGGACGCACTATAGCGCGCCCCTACACCCACACCCGATTCGCCGATTTCCCCCCTTCTCCCCCAGGGAGAAGGAGCCAGGGGATGAGGGCTGCGGCCCGCCCATAAAAACAGCCCCCCCGACGCCAGCGCCATGACTCCGAACGTCAGCACATTGGTGAACTGGTAGCTGTAAAACATGCGCGCGTTGGCATAGGCAGAAGTCGCGCCCGCCAGCGATTGGAAGATGCGGTCAATGAGCGGCTCGACCTGTGCGTAAAACAGGCGCGACAGCAGCAGCGCGGCCAACACGCCCGCGCCCATCACCACCAGCACCCAACCAAACCGCCGCGCCCATTTTTGTATTTGTTGTTGCAGGGACGCGCCTTTCGACAGCGCATCCAGGCCGAAGCCCGCCAGGACGGCCACGCTCAACGTCACGGCAAAAATCCAGCGGAAGGGCGAGTGAAGCTGGCTGAAACCCGGCAGCGTATAATACAGCGCCGCGTAGGTCGGCAGCCCGAACATAAACGTCAGCGCCACCAGCGCCAGCAGCGCGAAAATCAGCCGGTACGGGCCGGTATCCTGCCGGGAATCGTCATCCACTCCCCTTTCCTCCCCCTCTCTGTGTACGGGGAGGGGGTTGGGGGGAGAGGTTCGCCCTGCCACCAGCGCGAAAACCGCCAGCGCCAGCGGCAGGATACCCAGGTACAGCGCGCCTTCGACGTAATTTTTGATGCCCCAGTCTATCGTATTGGTCGGCTGCCCCAGGGCATTCACGGTCGCCGGGACGGTCTGCATCGAAAATACGTCGAAATACTGGTGATGCGCCGGACTGCCGTAAAAGTTCGGCAGCGCGAACTGCACCAGGTCGCGGAACGGGTGCGCCCAACCCAACACCTGATCGAGGCTGGCGCTGCCTTCGCGGTAGTTCATGCTGGCGACCTCGAACAGCGGCACGAACTGCACCGCGCCCAAGCCGAGTCCCAGCGCCATCATGGCCGCCAGCCACCCGGCGCGCTGAACGATATGTTTCCATCGTGACGAGGGGAGCCTCCCCCCTGTTCCGTGTGCGGGGGTTTTCCACCACAGCCAGGCCAGCCGCGCCGCCGCATAATAGGCCGCGATGAGCAGCGTATAGTAGGTGATTTCGATGTGTCCGGCCAGCACGCTGCAGCCCAGCGCCGCCGCCCCCAGCGCCGCCCAGGGCAGGCTGGACGGACGGCCAAACAGCGGCTTCTGCCGGATGACGAACTCGATCATCAGCAGAATTAGCGGCATCCACACCGCCGCGCCGACGATCATCGGAAAAACAGCATGGGCGATGAAAAAGCCGTTCAGCTGGTATACCACGCCCGCCAGCGCGCCGCCGGCACGCCCAACACCCAACCCGCGCATGAAGGCGTACATCAGCCCGCCTGCCAGCCAGAGCTGCACAACTGTGAACCAGCCGTAGGCGGCGGTCAGCGGCAGGATGTAGTAGATGATGCTGAACGGGTACAGCGCCGACTGCTGCCCGGCGGCCAGGAACGGCACGCCGGCGAACTGGTGCGGATTCCACAGCGGGATTTCCCGCGCCGCGATGCTCTGCCGGATAAATTCCTTCCACTGCATGTTTTGCAGCACCAGGTCGGAAAGCAGGGCGTTGTGCGGCACATCCGGCGCTTTAACCACCTCGCGGTAGGTAGCGTAGGGTTCGTACTGGTACAGGTTTTCGGTCGGCAGCAGCGTGCGCCCGCCGATGGTCTGCTGCCAGAACATCACCAGCGGCAGCGCCAACAGCAGCAGCAGAATCCAGATGTCGGGTAAACGGCGGCGAATCAAGGGTCTTTCACCTCGCAGGTTGGGTGCGTAAATGTATCCACTATACACGCTCCCCGGCGGTTTTTCGACCGGTGGTTCGCCGACGGCGACTCTACACCGCCGATATTGGTGTTATAATAGAGGTTGTAAGGAATCCATCGTCGCCATCCATGAAGTTCAGGCATTTTGTCTGCCAACCTGGCGTGACGTTTACCTGACATCCGTTTAGTGAAGGAGGAAGGATATGGATCCGGTAAACCTGATCGTCTGGATTATCATCGGCGGCGTGGCTGGTTTGATCGCCAGCTACCTGGTTAAAACCAAGACCACCGCAGGCATCGCAGCCGACGTAGTGGCCGGCATCCTGGGTGGTCTCATCGGCGGGTACATCCTCAGGCTGTTTAACATCATCGGCGACCCCGACCTGTCGGCCATCAACTGGCCCAGCGCCGTCGTCGCCGTCATCGGTGCGGTCGTGCTGCTCCTGGTCTGGGAAGTGGTGCGCCGCAGCCAGACCTCGTAGAATCCGCCGCTTCGTTAAAGCCTCGTCGCGTTCTCACTGCTGAACGCTGCCGCAACATCCTATAAACGAAAGGCGCGAGGGTGTTTGCGTTCCCCCGCGCCTTTCCGCTCCTTGTTCTTGCGCGAAAACCCTACCGCGCTGCCACAGCGTCGGCCTGAACCTCGTAAATAACTACCGCGCCTTGGCTGAAAACCTCGCTTAAAAATGGCGAACCGGTGGGGTCGTAGTCCCCCAGACGCGCCTCCTCCGGGCCATAAAACACATAATCCACGCTGTAGCGGCGCAGCGTTTCCAGGCGGTCGGCATCGCTGGTGCTGCCGTCGAAAAACGCCCGCACCGCTGCTTGTTTACCGAAAAAGTCCAGCGTTTGCGCCCAATGCCCCAGGAACGACCGCGCGCCCGTTAACATCGGCACGAACTGGCCGGTTTCCAGGTTCGACAGCACCACATCTTCCGTCCCGACGCGGCTTTCCAAATATTTCATGGCGGCTGTGGTTTCCACCGGCAGGAAAAACATGCTGGCCTCGCGCCGGCCTTCTTCGTCGGCTTCGGTCGAGCCGGTCGCCTGGATGCGGTTGGCGCGGTTGAGGTCGAGGAAACGCTGCGCGTACAGGTACAGGTTGGCCGGCAGCACCAGCAGCACCAGCGCCGCCGTCGCCACCATAACCAGACGCGAGCGCGGCCAGCTCTTCAGCCGTTTTTCCAGCCAGGGCA